>JAHEHE010000029.1 GCA_024644725.1 Flavobacteriaceae bacterium
CTCAAATTCATGACCAGCCCCCCCATTCCATAGGACAAAAGCTCCTTCCATTTGCTGGAAGAAGGGCTGAAGCGAAACCGAAGACGGATTGGATTCCAGAAGGCCAGGAGTACCAGAAAAAGGCCGTCGATCAAGAAGAGTCCTGTGATTAGCGCTGCTATGCTTTGACCTTGAATGAAGACCAGGTAGAGACTTGTCAAAAAACTGAGAATGGCACGCACAGACTGAAGAATGGTGTATAATCGGGCGCGGGCCTCCAACCGTACCACAACGAGATAGCCCATGACGAGCTGGCTGAAGATCAAATGGCCGAAAGAGACAAGAATAAGTGTCCGGATCAGAGGCTTGGTCTCCAGAGCATACCAGGTTCCGGAACCCAGAACGAGAAGAACCAGGGAGATCCCAAAAAAGATCATCAAGTTGCCAAAGAGAAGCTCTGGGCATTTTTCAAGTTTGTACTTCTGATAGTAGCGCCAAAGAATGGAAGCGATCCAGGAAAAAAGCAACATGCCCAAATAGGAGAAAGTCACTTGCACGATTCCCAGGTTTCCAAAGTCCTCGGTGCCGAAATGCCTTGTGAATACAGGGGTTTTGACAAATCCGACCAGGAGCGGAAAAAACGAGCTCAGCAAATACCACGAAAAATCCCGGAAGAGACTTTGGCCTGATTTCAATTCAGAATTCGATTCAGCGCTCATCCAATGCTTTCTTGTAATGGTTGCACAAATTATCGAATTCTTTCTGCCAATTGTATTTCACCCGGGCTGCCTCGATGCCGTTGTTGCGCATGGCAGTATACATTTTCTCCCCCCGCATCAGCGATTCGACAGCCTCCGCGACTTCTTCCGTATTCTCCGGATTTACGGTGATCCCGCAGGACTCCCTCTCGATCAGGTCCGCGATATGTCCAAAGTTGCTGCCAATCACAGGGAGTCCGAAGGCCATGTACTCAAACAACTTGATTGGCATTTTGATCTGGAGGCTCGAGACGGGTTGCCAGAGAAGCAAGCCAATCCTGCTGGCCCGGTAATACTTTCCAACCTGCTCATAGGGAACCTGAGCTTTCATCTCGATCGTAGTGCTCAAATCGTGCCTCCTGATGAACGACCGCATCTCCTCCCGGAGTCCAGGGGGATCGATCTTTCCGAGCAACAGAACTTGGAGTTCCGGGATTCTCGGTTTTAATTCACGAATTGCCTCCAATAATTTCCATGCGCCCCTTTGTTGGGTTAAAAGGCCACAATAGATAAGATCATAGCGTTTGTAACGATAGCTAAACTGGATATTGCCATTAAATCCGTTAGTCTTTTCAGAGGACGTAACACCTTTGAGGTCTCCTGCGAAAAGAGTGCGATCCAGGAAGTTGTAAAGGACCACGGCGCGATCTTCACCAATCGCCTTTGCAAATTCCTGTCGTACCCCGGGTTCGTTGGCGATGACCCGGTCGTAGCTCGACGCCTTTTTCTTCTCCCAGCGATCCACCCAGGAGGCAAAAATACCGACAAGCATTTTTGAGAGGCTCCCCGAATTATCCAGGCTCCTGTAGTCCTCTGCGTAAGGCTCCCGAGCATCATAAAAGACAACGGGATAATGTGGGAGGGCCTTGAGACGAGGAGCAATCCGGTTGAGCCATAGATCGTGAAAATGGTAGATATCTGCTTTCAGCTCGACGCAGGCGTCATATATCTTCTCATAGTTGTTCAAAGGATTGAGACGCTTGATCGCGAAATTAACAAACTTGTTTTTTGAATATGCTTTTAATGCCCAGATCCTGTACTCTATCCCTTCAGGAGTTCTGCCCTCATCGGCTTGAGGGCCGATCAAATAATAATGCACCTCCGCACCCAACTTTTTCATAGGGACCGCCATCTTCCAGTAGATCCTGTCATCGTACAGGTCGTGCTTGTCTGCAAGGAAACATATTTTGACGTCCTTAAAACAGTCCATACAAACGGCTTTTCATAAAATAGTAAGTCTCTATTTGGCCGCCAAAGCTGCTGTAAAACCGAGCGACCCCAGGAATCATTGACCCTTCGAAGTCAAGCAAAAGGTCAGTGCCCTGATGCTCTCGAATCAAGCTGTGCAGGATAAATGTTGGAGCGTCCAGGTCCTTTCCCTTCTTGTTGGCGACTGGGAACAGATAGGTGATTCTTCGGTGATCCTTCAGCCAGAGCAATCCCCCGATCCATTGATCCTCATCAATGACGTTCCAGGTTCGAACCCTATCCGGATCATGGTCAATTACCCTATTCAATGCCTCGACCAAAGGAGCATCAGGCACATATCCAAGATCGCCCTGATCCAGATGCTTGAGAAAATAAGCTGGTTCTAGTGATTTTTCCAGTTTCAACCTGTCAAATCCCTTGTTGATGATCCTTTTTCGGTTGGTGTTGAAAGAACCTAATAAATCTTGGTAGTTCTTGTCCAGGATCAAAGTATAGTTTAGGCGCTCCTGCCAGGCTCCCTTCGGTCGGCTCCCGGAATGGAATGCATAATCCACCAGTATAAACTTGGATCTTAGACTTTTGTAAAAATTGTCTTCCAACTCCTCACTGATTTCTTCGGAAGAGAAAACTCCGAGCTGTTGAACGAATGCCGGCGTGTAAACGTAGTTCAGACCGAACTTCCTTCGACGGGGAACGGGCATTACGGCCTTGTAATCCTTGTAGATCAGAGCATCCCAGTTCCGTGCCGTAGCGTCGAGATAGCTGCTTGTTGCGTAAACCCTGAAATTATCTGAGCCTGAGACGCAACGGTCGTAGTGCTCCTTGTCAATATCCTCGTATGCTACCAGATCGATCATTCACTGCTTCAACTTGCTCATCTCCCTCAACAGGCTCTCGTAGAGTTTGGACCAACCTCGCCAATCGCCGTTTCCGCTCGCCGATTCATTGTGAAACACTGTGATCATAGTGCCTTGCACTTTTCTGACCTCATTGGCCAGGTGCATAATCGTATTGTAAGCTTTCTTGGGCGTAAAGTTCAAATAATCCTTCAGGGTCACATCCATCGCCGCAAAAGGAAATACCTTGAGTGGCGTTTGAATTTCAAAATCCAGGTCGTAGAAATAAAAAGGAGTGCAGGTACCCGCCCTGAAGCCAAAGTGGGAGGCATAACCCATGGAGTAATCCTGTTTGATCTCCAGATCCACCAGATGCTGATAGGTCTCCGGCAGTGCAACCCTCAAATAATGCTGCCTCGATTTGGTTATCGGAAAATTGACAATGCTCTCCAGGAGGGATTGCTCCTTTTTGATCTTCTGCTCATTTTGCATGCTGTAATAGGACGGATGAATGCCCACGGTGCAGTAATCGGCAATGTCCTTGATCTGCAAGCGGTAATTGCTGTTTCCGGGAGATATGTTCTTGTCATACGTTCCGTATTCCCCAAGCAGAAAAAAGAACAGGGTTCGGATGTTGTGCTTCTTGCGCAAACCGACCAATGTATCGTAGACATCATAAGGATCCTTTTGCAAGCCGAATATCACCAGGAAGCGCATCCACAATTCCCCGATGTTCAGCTGGGACAGGTCCTTCACAATGCCCCCTACATTCCTTGTAAAGCCCTTGTGCTTGAATTTGAAGGCCATGTCTATGTCTATCGTGGAAATGAAGTCGAACTTTCTGTTTTCATTTTTCAATTCGTCCTCAAACTTCGGAAAAGCCTTTCTCAGCAGCTCCCCGAATTTAAGTGCCCAGATGTCAATGACCGGTCGATCCAGGAATTTGTTCTGATAGGACAGGCTTTCAGAGGCCGGAAATCTTTCGTGTTCATCCTTCAAATGCGGCAGGTATTCCTCGTAGCGGGAGATCAGGTAAAAGCTCGCGGCAAAGATGTCGCATGGCACATCACTCCCCGGGTTGGTTTGAAAGAAACAGGGTGCGCCATCCCATTGAACCATATTGATCTCCAGGTAGTCTATGCCCTGGTTGAACAGCAGTTCGTTGTTCTTGACAAAAAGCTCGTTGCCCAAAGCCTGTCGCGTGTAGGAAAACTTGAGGCCGTCATGAGCAATAAACTCCTCCACTTTGCTTGTGAAACCAACCTCGAGTCCGAGGATGCGGGTCAGGACATGCCTGAAAATATAGTTCAGTCGAGGTGTGATGCTATGGCTGTAAACGAGAAGCATTGGATCGATATTCGTTCTTCAAATGTAACCTTTCTGTTGGGCATTTCGAAAAAATTTACATGGGATCCTCAAAGGGATCACATCAGATCCTCGTCAACGAAGCTGAAATGACCCTGTTCGGTCACAATAACATGGTCGATGACCTTGATATCAAGCAACTTGCCTCCACGAACAATCTTCTTTGTAAGATTTTTGTCCGACTCGCTGGGTGTCAAATTGCCGGATGGATGATTATGGCACAGAATAACGCTGGTGGCACCGTGCTGCATGGCCAGCTTGAAAACTAGTCGAACATCTACAAGGGTGGCCGTCATGCCACCTTTGCTGAGTTGAACCCTGGCCTCAACGCGATTTGCCCCGTTGAGGTAAAGGATCCAGAACTCCTCATGGTTCAACTCTCCGATCACGGGTTGCATGAGCTCAAACACAGACTGGGAGCTTACAATCTTGGGCTTTTGAACCGGGAATTCACTGGTTCTTCTTCTGCCGAGCTCCAGCGCAGTCACAATAATAAGTGCCTTTACCTTGCCGATTCCCTCAAATTTCATGAGTTCCGTGACAGGTGCCCGGGCAATCCTGTAAAGGCTGTTATCAAACGATCCCAGAATTCTGCGTGCCAAATCGACGGCGCTTTCCCTGCGATTTCCTGTTCCGATCAGAATGGATAACAGCTCTGCATCCGAAAGGGAAGTCTTGCCATTTTGAATCAGTTTCTCACGTGGGCGGTCAAGAGGTTTCCAATGCTTCATCGTAAATGAGCGGCTCTTGGTTTCAGTCATAATTTAACCGGTTTAGCGCCGAAAAGTATAAAAGAAAAACAATACATTTGTACGATAAATACGACAGATTCTAGGGTAAAACACTACTCCGCAGCAAATGCTCGTATAAAGACTTTGAGATGAAAATAATCATTGCCGGTGCCGGAGAGGTGGGGTTTCATTTATCCAAGCTCCTCTCGTATGAGTCGCACGAGATCATCCTTATCGACAAGGACAAGGATCGATTGCTTTACGCCGACACCAAACTCGACATCAAGACTCAACAGGATGATGCGACCTCCATAAGTGCCCTAATGAACGCAAACATCGAGAATACGGATCTCTTTATCGCTGTAACCTCGTCAGAAACCACAAATATCACGGCTTGCGTCATCTCCAAAAAACTAGGGGCCAAACAAACCATAGCCCGGATCAGCAATTCAGAGTTCACCGACAATAAAGACAAGATCAATTTCACTGAGCTGGGCATCGACGAGCTGATTTCGACAGAAGAACTTGCGACCAATGAGATCAAACTGCTTCTGGAAAAGGCGACCTTTCACGAAACCCACGAATTTGAGGAGGGGAAACTGACCATGGTGGGCCTCACCCTGTCGCTTACGGCTCCTTTTGTCGGAAAAACAGTGAAGGAAGCGGCTGACAGCCTCGCCGGGATCAATTTCATGCCCATTGTGATCAAACGCAAAATTGGTGGAGAGACCATCATCCCGAGGGGCGACACCCTATTCAAAGAAGGTGACCAGGCCTATTTCATTACACTCCAGGAAGGAGTTGAGGAACTCAACCGCCTGGCGGCAAAAAAATACAAACCTATCAAAGACGTCATGATACTTGGAGGAAGCAAGATCGGGCAAAAATCGGCTCAGAACCTCTGCGACAAGAGCATGAACATCAAGATCATTGAGTACCACAAAAAAAGGGCGATAGAATTGGCAGAAGAACTGCCCAACGCCCTGGTGATTTATGGCGATGGTCGGGATGTGGAGCTTCTCGAGGAGGAGAACGTCTCTGAAATGGATGCAGTGGTCGCTGTTACCGGTCGTTCTGAGACCAATATCATGTCGTGCCTGGTGGCAAAATCCAAAGGTGTGGAACGCACAATCGCGCTCGTTCAGAATGTCGATTATTTCAATCTTTCCAAGAACATTGGAATTGATACCCTGATCAATAAAAAGCTCCTTGCAGCCAATACCATCTTCCGTTACATCCGCAAAGGCGAAGTCCTTGAAATGACCATTTTGAATGATGTAAATGCTGAGATTCTCGAATTCAAGGCACAGAAAAACTCCAAGATCACGCGAAAAATGATAAAGGATCTTAAGATGCCCAGAGGTGCGATCATTGGAGGAGTCATTCGCGACAACGAGGGCATCATCGCCCTGGGTGACTTCCAGGTCCGGGAAAATGACAAGGTCGTCATGTGCTGCCTTCCCAAAAACATTTCCAAGGTGGAAAAAATGTTCAATTGATCGCGGAAATGAAAAAGTTCAACATCAAAGTCATTCTTCAGTTGATGGGAATACTTCTCCTGTTCAACGGAGGCTTTATGTTGATCTCTGCCCTGGTCAGCCTTTACTACGACGACGGAGCCCTCGAAGGCATCTTACTCGCAGGGATCGTTACCCTGACCCTGGGGCTTATTCTGCGATTTGCCACCAAAGGCTTTAAAAAGAGCATTAAAAAGCGTGAAGGTTACCTGGTGGTCAGCCTGGGTTGGATAACTATGTCTCTGTCTGGTGCGCTGCCTTACATGTTCTCAGGAGCCATTCCTTCCTTTACCGATGCCTTCTTCGAGACCATGTCGGGTTATACCACAACGGGGGCGTCGATCCTTCAGGACATCGAGATCATTCCCAGGAGCATCCTGTTTTGGAGAAGTACGACGCATTGGATCGGTGGCATGGGTATCATCGTATTGGCCATTGCCATCCTGCCGCTTCTCGGTATCGGGGGTATGCAAATGTTTGCTGCCGAGGCTCCGGGACCTTCTGCTGACAAACTTCACCCCAGGATCACGGATACGGCCAAAAGACTCTGGCTGCTCTATTTTGGTCTGACCCTGGTCGAGGCCCTTCTGCTCAAATTGGCAGGTATGGGTTATTTTGACGCTGTAAATCACGCCATGAGCACCTTGTCAACAGGTGGTTTTTCGACGAAGAACGCGAGTATCGCTCACTGGAACGATGCCCCGTTGATACAGTACATCATCTCGTTTTTCATGCTAGTTGCGGGAACCAACTTTGTCCTGACCTATTTCGCGGTAAAAGGAAGATTCAAACACTATTTCAAGGATGAAGAATTCAAGTTCTATTTCATTGCCATTATTGGGATCACCCTGATCACCACCCTGGGAATCTATTTCTATGCCGATGTTTCCCGGGTCCCGACCGAAGTTCAGGTAATCGCCCACCCCATGGTCAATGGCGAGCTCGAAAGCTCCTTTCGACACGCCCTCTTCCAGGTATTGGCCGTGATAACTACGACAGGATTCGTCACTGCTGATTTTACGGTCTGGACGCCATTTCTCAAAGTGCTTTTCTTTCTTATGATGTTTCTCGGGGCCTCTGCCGGCTCAACCGCCGGAGGAGTTAAAATCGTAAGGCACATCATCATGATCAAAAACGGTTTCCTCGAATTCAAACGCAGTTTGCATCCCAGCGGAATCATTCCTGTGCGATACAACGATAAGCCCGTGACCCGGGGCATCGTTTTCAACATCATGGCATTTTTCATCCTCTACCTCATCATTTTTGCCATAGGGGCCCTTGTATTCAGCTTCATGGATATCGACTATGTAACTGCCATGGGTGCTGCCGCCTCTTCTCTGGGCAATGTCGGGCCCGCATTCGGTGACCTCAGCCCGGTAAACAACTACTCAAGCCTTCCTCCCTTTGGCAAATGGTGGTCGGCCATGCTCATGCTCTTTGGTCGCCTCGAGTTGTTTACGATATTGATAATTTTCACCCCGTATTTTTGGAGAAACAATTAGACAGATGCCCTTTTGGCGGAATCTCTTGTTCATTCCTCAAAGCTTAACTGGAAAGGGGATTAAAAATGAGTTCAAAAATCAGTAACTTGCATGCCTGTAGCCTGCCAGGGAAAACCGGTGTAATCCATGGGCATCGCTGCAGAATCAATCGGCATAAATCTCTTTCCACATGAAGATTCAGGCGCCTTACAAGCCAAAAAACAAGATCCGCATCGTAACGGCAGCTTCACTTTTTGACGGCCATGATGCGGCCATAAACATCATGCGCCGCATCATTCAGGCCACCGGGGTCGAGGTGATCCACCTCGGGCATGACAGGAGTGTCGAAGAGGTGGTCGATACCGCCATTCAGGAAGATGCGAACGCAATTGCGCTTACCTCCTACCAGGGTGGGCACAATGAATATTTCAAGTATATGGTTGACCTTCTCAGGGAGAAAGGAGCCTCACAGATCAGAATCTTTGGAGGCGGAGGAGGCGTCATCCTTCCCGATGAGATCAAAGAGCTCATGGACTTTGGAGTCAGTCGCATCTACTCGCCTGATGACGGAAGAGCGATGGGCCTCCAGGGGATGATCAATGACATGGTGGAAAAGTCGGATTTTGACCCGGCAAACCTGGAAAATGACCCGGAAGACCTTTTGAAAGGGCTCGAGGTCAAAGACGATGCCAGCATTGCCCGATTGATCACCATAGCTGAAAACGACCCGGAAAATTTTGCTGCCCTCTCGCATCACTGGCAAGACAAACAATCGAATGTTCCCGTCCTGGGGATTACAGGTACAGGCGGGGCGGGCAAATCCTCGCTTGTCGATGAGCTGGTAAGAAGATTCCTGGAGGACTTTCCCGACAAAACCATCGGTATCGTCTCTGTGGACCCGTCCAAAAGAAAAACAGGAGGTGCCCTGCTCGGTGACCGCATACGAATGAATTCGATCAGCAACTCCAGGGCATACATGCGCTCCCTGGCCACACGGCAGTCGAACCTCGCTTTGTCGCGACACGTCAAAGACGCTGTTGATGTGCTGAAAATAGCCGGTTTCGACCTCATCATACTGGAAACCTCCGGGATCGGTCAGTCAGATACAGAAATACTGGATCATTCCGATGTCTCGCTTTACGTCATGACGCCGGAGTATGGTGCGGCGACTCAACTCGAGAAGATCGACATGCTCGACTTTGCCGATTTTATCGCCCTCAACAAATTTGACAAAAAAGGCAGCCTGGATGCCTTGCGCGATGTCAAGAAGCAGTATCAGAGAAATCACGGGCGCTGGGAAGAAAGGCCCGACGAAATGCCGGTATTCGGAACCATTGCCTCTCAATTCAACGATCCGGGAACCAACAATCTCTACTTGCAGGTACTCGACAAACTCAATTCCCTGACCGACCACAAATTAGATTCCTCGATGGAATCAAGCCAGGAATTGAGCGAAAAACAACATATCATTCCACCCAGGCGAGTGCGCTACTTATCTGAAATCGCTGAGACCAATCGAAATTATGATCAGGAATGTCGATCCCAGAGTGAACTGGCACAGGAGCTCTATGCCGTCTATACGACCCTGCTCAGCTTCAAGAAAGAAGGAGTGGAGCTCGATTCGGATGGCATCTCTTTGCCAAATGATGAATCGGATAAAGACAAGGATCAAAACCGGGAGATAACAAAGGTGCTCGTCGAGAAGTTCAAAACCCTCAAAAAGGACCTCAATCCGCATCACTGGGATTCGATCCTGAGATTCTCGTCCCTGAAGGAATCCTATTCCCGGGAGCACTTCAAATTCGAGGTTCGCGGAAAGACCATTGAGATCCCGACGCACAGCACCTCCCTGTCGCAGCTTCAAATACCGAAAATAGCCCTGCCCAAATACAAGGCCTGGGGTGATCTTCTGAACTGGATGTTCAAGGAAAACGTACCCGGTGCCTTCCCCTACACCGCGGGCATCTACCCTTTCAAAAGAACAGGGGAGGATCCCACGCGCATGTTTGCAGGAGAAGGAGGCCCTGAAAGAACCAACCGCAGGTTCCACTATGTCAGCCTGAACTCACCTGCCAAAAGACTTTCCACGGCTTTTGACAGCGTCACCCTTTACGGCAATGATCCTGGGGAGCGCCCTGACGTCTATGGCAAAATCGGAAATGCCGGCGTTTCCATTTGCTGCCTGGACGATGCGAAGAAATTGTATTCCGGTTTTGATCTGACCGATCCGATGACTTCGGTTTCGATGACGATCAACGGCCCGGCCCCGATGTTACTGGGCTTCTTTTTGAACGCTGCCATCGACCAGGAATGTGAAAAGTACATTGTCTCAAATGGGTTGACCAAGCAGGTGGAAAAAAAGATCCAATCCATTTACAAAGAAAAAAATGCCACCCGACCTTCCTACCTCGGAGACCTTCCCGAAGGAAATGACGGACTGGGTCTGATGCTGCTTGGTGTAACGGGAGACATGGTCCTGGACATGGAAGTGTACAATGAGATAAAAGCAAAAACCCTGTCCAAGGTGCGAGGGACCGTGCAGGCTGACATCCTGAAAGAGGACCAGGCCCAGAACACCTGTATTTTCTCGACGGAATTTGCCTTGAAAATGATGGGAGACGTACAGGAGTATTTTACAGCGAATGAGATCCGGAATTTCTATTCGGTGTCCATCTCGGGGTACCATATCGCCGAAGCCGGGGCCAACCCGATCTCCCAGCTCGCTTTCACCCTGTCTAATGGCTTCACCTATGTTGAGTATTATCTCAGCCGGGGCATGGACATCAACAAGTTCGGTCCGAACCTCTCCTTCTTCTTTTCCAACGGTATCGATCCGGAATACGCTGTTATCGGAAGGGTGGCTCGGCGAATCTGGGCCAAGGCCATGAAGCTGAAATACGGAGCCGATTCAAGGGCGCAGATGCTCAAATACCACATTCAGACCTCGGGCCGGTCTTTGCACGCTCAGGAAATTGATTTCAACGACATTCGAACAACTTTACAGGCCCTCTACGCCATATACGACAACTGCAACTCGTTGCATACCAATGCTTATGACGAGGCTATCACCACTCCAACGGAAGAATCGGTTCGACGGGCCATGGCCATACAACTCATCATCAACAAGGAGCTTGGGCTGGCCAAAAATGAGAACCCGCTTCAGGGCTCTTTCATCATCGAGGAGCTGACCGACCTGGTCGAAGAGGCCGTATATGCAGAATTCGACCGCATAACGGAACGCGGAGGAGTCCTGGGTGCCATGGAAACCATGTATCAGCGCTCAAAGATCCAGGAGGAAAGTCTCTACTATGAAGAATTGAAGCACCAGGGCAAAATCGATATCGTGGGGGTCAACACTTTTTTGAACAGCAAAGGATCCCCGACTGTGCTTCCAAGAGAAGTCATACGGGCCACCGAAGAGGAGAAAAAGAATCAGATTGAGGTGGTTCGCAGACTGCACGAGACTTATACGGCAGCGGCTGAAAAAGATATTCATGCGCTCAAGACCACAGCATTGGAAAATGGCAATGTCTTTGAGCGAATCATGGAAGCTTCTAAGGTATGCAGTCTGGGTCAGATCACAGAAGCGCTTTTCGAAGTTGGCGGGCAATACCGAAGAAACATGTAGTACCGTGTTTTCGACTTTACTTTTGTAGATTTAAGCCTCATTTGCAAGTTTAAACATCATTCATTGATTTAAACTTCTGGAAAAAGAATAATTCTCTACTGATATCACAATGAAAAAATCATATCAACTCCTCTTCTTGCTTTGGGTAAGTGTTTTCTTACTTTCCTGCTCAGGGGATGCATCCAGGCAAAAAGAAGATGCCGCGAATACCTACGTGAGGGACAACTACACGAAAAAAGAAGTCACGATCACGATGCGTGACGGAATTGACCTGCACACAACGATCTACACCCCCAGGGATACAAGCAAGACCTATCCGATCCTGATGAAAAGGACGCCCTACAGCTGCCGCCCCTATGGAGAAGATCAATACCCCGAGCGCATCGGTCCGAACAAATACATGATGAAAGAGGGGTACATCATAGTCTACCAGGACGTAAGAGGTCGTTGGATGAGCGAAGGAACCTACGACAACATGCGAGCTTTTATCCCTGACAAGAAGTCCGAAAAAGAGATCGACGAGAGCTCCGATACCTATGACACCATAGAATGGTTGGTAAACAATGTACCCCACAACAACGGAAAAGTTGGAACCTATGGGATTTCCTACCCGGGTTTTTACACCACTTATTCGGCCCTCGATGCGCACCCTGCCCTTCGAGCTGCATCACCACAGGCCTGCATCGGCGACTTTTTCTTTGACGACTTTCATCACAATGGGGCCTATCTTCTTAGTTATTTCCGGGCAACCCCGGTCTTTGGAACGCCCAAAAGCGAACCTACCGATTCTGCCTGGTACGACCTCCCCGATCTGAAAACGGAGGACCAGTACCAGTTTTTTCTTGATGCGGGTCCTCTGAAAAACCTCGACAAGTATTTCAACTACGAGACCCTCGACGATCCTGGTGTGCGAAGCGATGACAAGGTGCAGGACTTTTTTTGGAAAGAGATCACCGAGCATCCGAATTATGACAGCATTTGGCAGAAAAAAGGGATCATTCAGCACTTGAAAAATGTCAAACCCAGTGTGGCGACCATGGTTGTAGGAGGCTGGTTTGACGCCGAGGATCTCTACGGACCTTTGGAAACCTACAAAACCATAGAAAAACACAACCCTGAAAATTACAACACCCTGGTCTTTGGCCCCTGGGACCATGGAGGCTGGTCGCGCACCAAGGCGCGAACCTCCGTGGGCAATTACTACTTTGGAGATTCCATTTCGGATTTTTTTCAAAGGGAGATCGAAGCCCGCTTCTTTCACCATTTTCTCAAGGGAGACGGTGACGGTGATGCCGGCTTGCCCGAGGCCTATGTTTTCGATACCGGAAAAAAGAGTTGGAGCACCTACCCTGCCTGGCCCCCTGAGGGAATCGAAAAACAAACCCTTTATCTGGCAGACGATAAAAGACTGAGCCCGGTAAAGCCTTTATCCGAGGGCCTGGCCTTTTACAGTGACCTGAAAAATCCCGTACCCTACTCCGAGGATATCAAAACTGTTTTTACACCGAGAAAATACATGACTGATGATCAGCGATTTGCAGCGAGAAGACCCGACGTTTTGGTCTTTGAGACCGAGGTTCTGGACCGCGATCTGACCCTGGCCGGAGACATCCTCGCCAAATTGGTCGTTTCCACCACAGGTACCGATGCAGATTGGATCGTCAAAGTCATCGATGTGCATCCGTCTGATCTGGACGAAAACAATGAGGAAATGCAGGATCATCTCAAAATGAGCAATTACCATCTCATGGTCAGGAGCGAGGTGATGCGCGGACGCTTCAGGAATAGCTTTTCGAATCCTGAGCCGTTTGTCCCCAATAAAAAAACAGAGGTTCAGATCAAGCTCCAGGACGTGTTTCACACCTTTAAAAAAGGGCATAAGCTCCAGGTCCAGGTTCAAAGCACCTGGTTCCCACTGATCGACCTCAATCCGCAGACCTATGTGCCGAATATATACAAAGCCGATGAAGGTGATTTCAAATCTCAGATGCATACGGTGTACACCGAATCAGCCATAGAGTTCAATGTTTTAAACAAAAGTGAATTGTGACAAGGGTGAACCCTATAGATGGCACGCGAATCAAACTGGGACTGTTCCTTTTCGCTCCCGTGCTCTTTTTTATCCTGGTATTCGGCGTGGAGTTGGACCCGAACCGCCCGGAGATCACCTATACCCTGGCAGTGGCCCTATTGATGGCCCTCTGGTGGATTACAGAAATTGTCCCTCTGGCTGTCACCTCTCTTCTGCCTTTCATCCTGTTCCCGATGCTGGGGGTGATGAATGGCAAAGCGGTAGCCTCAAACTATTTCAACGACATTATCTTTTTGTTCCTGGGCGGGTTCCTGTTTGCGCTTGCCATGCAGAAGTGGAATCTTCACCGCAGAATTGCCTTGAAGCTGATGCTTACCGTAGGAAACAGCCCGGCCAGGCTCATGCTGGGCTTCATGCTCGCCACTTCCTTTCTTTCCATGTGGATCTCCAATACAGCGACCACCATGCTGATGGTTCCAATTCTCATTTCCATCATTCTGAAGCTCGAAGAGGTGAACAGCCGTGACTCGATTCACCCTTTCGCGACAGGGCTTCTCCTGTCGGTGGCCTACAGTGCTTCGATCGGAGGAATCGCCACTCTTGTCGGCACGCCCCCAAACCTCTCTTTTGCTCGTATATTCGCCATCTACTTCCCGAATGCTCCTGAAATCTCATTTGCCGCCTGGTTCTTTTATGCCTTCCCGATATTTGTAATTCTCTTTACGATAACCTTTATCTATCTGTACCTGGTCTTTGTAAAACGAAACAAACAGAAATGGACGAGCATTGACAACCAGACAATTATAGATGAATATGAGAAACTAGGCCCATGGATCATCGAACAAAAAATCATCGCCTTTTTCTTCGCTCTTCTCGCCCTTCTCTGGTTTACCCGGGCAGACCTGGAGCTCGGATTCATCCACCTCAAGGGCTGGTCGAGTCTGTTCAAGTACCCCAAGTACCTCAATGATGGAAGCGTGGCCATTGCAATAGCCATTGTACTCTTCCTAATTCCTTCGAAAAAATCAAAAAGCCATTTCATCATGGACTGGAAGACCGCCGAAAAGATTCCCTGGGAAATCATTCTGCTCTTTGGTGGGGGATTTGCCCTGGCCAGTGGTTTCAAAGAGTCCGGGCTTTCCCAATGGTTCGGAGATCAGTTGGTTTGGCTCAAGGAGGTCCATCCACTTCTCATTGTTTTAGCGGTGTCTTTATTGATCACCTTTCTGACCGAACTAACCTCAAATGTCGCCACCGTGGAGACCTTTTTGCCCGTACTCGCAGGACTCGCCATGAGCATTGAATTCAACCCGCTCCTCTTTATGTTGCCAGCTACGATTTCAGCATCCCTGGCGTTTATGCTGCCTTCCGCAACGGCTCCGAACGCAATTATCTTCGGAACCAAAAGGCTTGAGGTCTTTGACATGTCAAAAGCCGGCCTGGCGCTGAACTTTGTGGGCGTGGTGATCGTCACGCTGACGACGTACTACCTGGCCACCTTCATCTTCGACATCTCCCTGAGTGTCTTCCCGGAGTGGGCCCGGCCTTAGGACCAAAACCTTCAATCGAACCCCATGAATCCAAGAAACGAAGCATCTCTCAGCAAACCGGACATTCTAGGCACCGCCATGCTTGACTTCATAAACGGGAGACCTTATGAGAACATAGAAACCAGGACCTCGGTAGCCGGGCTTGACGTACTGCCTGTGCCTTACCTCTTCAGGGCCTTTGATGAAATGCCTGAACTGGAGCGGAAAGCCCTGAGAATGGCTAACGGGTCGGTGCTTGATATAGGCTGTGGATCGGGATCTCACGCCTTGTGGCTGCAGGAGAAGGGCCTTGAGGTCAAGGCTATTGACATTTCTCCCGGCGCCATAGAAACCTGCCGGATTCGAAGCGTTAAAAACACCGAGGTTCAGGACATCTGGAAACTCGAAGGCGAGACTTTTGATACCCTCCTGATGCTGATGAACGGAATGGGAATCTGTGGCAAACTTGAAAAACTACCTGACCTTTTGAAAAAACTGAAAAGTTTGCTCAAACCCGAAGGTCAGATCCTGGCAGATTCCTCTGACCTGATCTATATGTTCGAAGATGAAGATTCGGAATCTCTGCCTTCAGATCACTACTACGGGGAGGTGCAGTTTGAGACCCGATACAAGGATCTTCGGAGTGATCCTTTCCCCTGGCTCTATGTCGACTATCACAACCTGGCCCTCCACGCCAACCATGCAGGTTTCAGTTGTGAATTGATTGGCCAGGGAGAGCATTATGACTACCTGGCACGGCTTACGATACAATAAGGTTATAACGATTCATTCACTTGCTCGCCGTCTTTGAATGAAGAACAAAATGACACAGGCCAACAGGCAAATCCCGCCCATCAGGTACCAGGTGGACTCAAATCCGTAGCGTTCAGAGATCTGAAGACCTGCATTCGGTCCGAGAATGTGGGCAAAAGAAAAAGACATGCTGTACATGGCCATGTAGGCGCCCTGGTTGCCTTTGCGCGAGCGATCGAGGGCGTAGGAATTGGAAAAAGGAAATCCCAGCATCTCTCCAAAGGTCATCAAGGCGAGTCCCAGAATGGCGATGCTGATCCAGGGTGAGATGTTCAATACCAAAAAGCTCAGCATCAAAAGGAAAGTACCGCCAATCACGATCTTCAAATCCTCGAGTCGCCCGTTTTCCAGGGAATGCACGATGGGCATTTCCAACAGGAAAATCAAAAACCCATTACCGGCCAACATGAGTCCGATGTGATCCTCGCTCAAACCCAGCACCTGGTTGTAATAGAGCGGAATGGTCGAAAAATACTGCATGAAAGTGAAACCGACCAGGAACATGGCAAACCAGAAAACCATGTACTGCTTGTCCTTGTACGGTGAGAGCGGATTGCGTTTGCGGTTTTCCTCCCGTGTAATGACTGCACTTTTCTGGTGGAGTGTCCTCCCGATGATGATTGCGGCAATGAGGCAGGTGATTCCGTCCACCCAGAAAAGGCCTTTATAGCTTATATAAGTAATGATCAGGCCGCCCATTGCGGGTCCTAGTGAGAATCCCAGGTTGATGGCGAGCCGGATCAGGGTGACGGACCTTGTTCGGTTTCCCGAATCGCTATAGTCGTCCAGGGCCACCCAAATTGCAGGGCGAAAAGTATCTGCCACCAGGGTCAGCGTGAAAATCCCGATGCAAAAACCGTAAAAGGTCTCCACGACCTGCAGGGCCAGAAATATCAGGCCGGTCAACGATAGGCTGACAAGCATTACTTTGTAATAGCCGAAACGATCCGAAAATTTTCCACCCAGAAAAACACCCAGAACCGAGCCCAGACCATAACAGGTCATGATCCAACCGACCTGGCTCATGGTTAATCCCAGGTACCGGGTGAGGTAAAGAGACAGGAATGGAATCACCATGGCCCCCGCCCTGTTTACGAGGGTGGTCAGGGCCAGAAACCAGACTTCACGCGACAAGCCTCTGTACGGTATGATCAGGGTTTTGAGCATGGGATAAAGATAATCCGAAAAAC
This sequence comes from Flavobacteriaceae bacterium, assembly GCA_024644725.1. GTDB lineage: Bacteria > Bacteroidota > Bacteroidia > Flavobacteriales > Flavobacteriaceae > Lutimonas. The sequence goes on from JAHEHE010000029.1 coordinate 17,069, forward strand.
ATCTCTGTTTTGGAGGAATCGGTATCTTTATTTCAAAATCATCTGATGAAATCAAAAAGAATCTTTCCGGCTGTGTTTCCGGCTGTGTTTCTGGGTTTGCTTCTTTTCTCTTGTGGGGAGTCAAAATTGGATCCTTATCAGGAAGCAATTGCCTTTCAGCAAGAATTGAATGCACAATTTGCCGACAGTGAAGAGTCGCCCCTGACGGAGGAGGACTGGCTGACTTTTGAAAGCCTGGAGTTTTTTCCTGTCGACACCTCGTATCGCGTAAGCGCCCGGCTCGAATTTCACCAGGACAGCAAACCTTTTGCCATGCAAACGACCACCGATCGCCTGCCGATATACAAGCTCTATGCAACAGCGAGATTCCAACTCAAAGGGAAAGACTGCTCCCTGCAGCTTTATCAAAACCAGGATCTTGTCCAGGACCCGGAACACAGGGATTACCTGTTTTTGCCCTTCACCGACAGAACCAATGGTGACAGCAGCTATGGAGGCGGGCGCTATATCGACCTGACAATTCCAGAGGGACGGGAGATCATTATCGATTTTAATCAGTCCTACAATCCGTACTGCGCCTATAACTCAGAATTTTCCTGCCCGATTCCACCCCGCGTGAATGACTTGGATCTCGAAATCCGCGCCGGTGTCAAAGCCTATGGAGACCATTAGATCAAATCAATGGGCAGTTTTTACACCCATTTGGCCAGGTATAAGCCGGCAAAGACTGCGGCAATGCCCAGCACGAAGGTAAGCGCCAGGTAAGGGATAAACCCAAAATAATCCCCGCTCTTCAAGTACAGGTGATTTTCGTAGGCAAAGGTGGAGAAGGTCGTGAAGCCTCCACAGAAGCCGGTTGCCAGTAGTAGGGAGTGATTCTCATTCAAAAGGCCGGTTTTAGCCGTGTACCCGAAGATAAAACCGATGATCAGACTTCCGAGTACGTTGGCCAACAGGGTTCCGAATGGGATGGCATTTTCAAAATTATTCAGCTTGAGACCCAACCAATAGCGGGCCACACTTCCCAAACCTCCCCCAAGAAATACCAGCAATGCCTGTTTCACAATCGTTATTTCGTAAATCCTTATTCTCAGTTTAACTCAATGCTTTCAATCTCCCGCCAGCTCCATTTTCCGGTAATGGTGCCGCGATCCAGGGTCACGATGCCCGGATTCGAGCGAACAATCGTCTTCAAGGTCGTCTCATCACAGAAGAGCAATTCAAAGTCGAATCCGTACTCCGCTTTGACCTTGTCAAAATCCTCCTGAGTCGACGCCGAGAAGAAATAAACCCGGTAGCCTTTCTCACGTGCACGCTCGCTCAGCGCCTTGATCTTGAGCAATCCGGAATCGTCAGCCAGACTGAGATTATAAGCCACCACGAGCAACAACCTGTCTTCCTCCATCAACATTTCGGTAAGGTCCTCCCCGTCGCGTTCCATGGTAAAATCATGGATGGGCGGTACATACCCTTCGGTAATGGTCCTGGTTTCGCGGTCCACGAAAGTTGCTCCTTCAATGTTCCAGGGTTTTTCCTCTGTTGAATACACGCGGTCCTCCCCATCCACATTGTAGATCCAAGTATCCTCATACACGGGCTTCTCCGCTCCTTCAGGAATGGCCATGCCTTCCGGGATATTTTTGCCTACGGCGTAGGCCCTGAAATCGATTATGGGCAGGTAGCGAAGCACATAAATGATGATCCCTACAAAAACCAGAAAGGAGAGCAGAGAGATTCGCCGGGCCAGAACTTCTGAACGAAGGGGTTGAATGTCGTGCACCCGCACCACCAGAAAGACAACGAGGACGATCAGAATGACATTCTTGTAAAACGTCTCCCATGGAGTCAGGGTGATGGCGTCACCAAAACATCCGCAATCGGTGACTTTATTGTAATAGGCCGAATACCAGGTCAAAAACAGGAACAAAAGGCTTATTGCTAAAAGGCTCCATACCGTCAATTTGGGCAGGTAGCCGACCAGAAGCATTACACCGAGCATGATCTCCGCCAGGATTAGAAGCACAGAAAACTGAAGCGCATAAGGACTTAGAAATTCCAAATTCAATACATCCGCCCCAAAATATTCTTCGAATTTATATGCCGAACCCAGGGGATCGACCAACTTGACGAATCCTGAAAAAATAAAGGTCACCGACACGAGCAACCGGGCAATCTGACTCATTAGATTCATCATTTGCTTTCGTTTTCTTCAATTAAAATCAATGCAAAAATGGCATAATTGATCATGTCCTGATAATTTGCATCAATGCCTTCCGATACCAGGGTTTTGCCCTGGTTGTTCTCTATTTGTTTGACGCGTAACAGCTTCTGAAGTATCAGATCGGTCAGCGAGCTGATGCGCATGTCGCGCCAGGCCTCACCATAGTCGTGATTCTTATCTTCCATGAGGGCCTTGGTTTCAGCTATGTATTTGTCGTAAAGTGCGGTAGCTTCCTTAACGTTGAGATCTGGCTGTTCCGCCACTCCCTTGTCAAGCTGGATCAGCGCCATGACCGAATAATTGATGATCCCAATGAATTCAGGGATTTCATCTTCTTCGATCTTTCGACTTTGGTTCTCCTGCAATTGCCGGATTCTCTGTGCCTTGATGAATATCTGGTCCGTCAGGGAAGGAATCCGGAGTATTCTCCAGGCGCTTCCGTAGTCTGCCATTTTATCGATAAACAATGTGCGGCAACGGGACACGACCTCGTCGTACTGGCTTGAAGTGTTCTGCATGAATTGAATTCTGTCTTTAGCTAAAGAATCAGACGAAATTACAAAAACTGCCGATAATTTACCGGCGCTTTGTTTATTTTTACCAACATGGCAAATGCAGAAGTTTCAATGAAATCGATCAATTGTCTGGGAAACCTCATCGATTTGACCAGCCCACGGGTCATGGGTGTTTTGAACCTGACCCCGGACTCTTTTTACGACGGGGGAAAGTATAAAAGTGACGTACAGATACTCAGCCAGGTTGAAAAAATGCTTCTGGAAGGAGCGACCTTCATCGATCTGGGAGCCTATTCCTCTCGCCCCGGGGCCTCTCATGTGAGTCTTGAAGAGGAACGGTCGCGTTTGCTCCCCGCACTTAAACTGATTCTGAAAGAATTTGACAAGGCACTCGTGTCGGTCGACACTTTCCGAAGTGAGATTGTCCGGGAAAGCATTGCAGAGGGAGCGGCACTGATCAATGATATCTCCGCCGGTCATCTGGACCCTGAGATGTTTCAAACGATCGCGCAGTTGCAGGTTCCATACATCATCATGCATATGAAAGGAAACCCCCAGAACATGACGAGTCAGGCACAATACGAAAACCTGCTCAAAGAGATTATCTACTACTTTTCTGAAAGGGTCTTCGAGCTGCGCAAGCTCGGAGTGAACGACATCATCATCGATCCCGGCTACGGATTCAGCAAAACCCTGGATCAAAATTACGAGTTGCTCGGCAAGTCGGAGTTATTGGGCAATTTGGGGCTACCTGTACTGACCGGGGTATCACGTAAATCGATGTTGTACAAACTTATCGGAACGGGGCCGGAAGATGTACTTGCAGCAACGGTCGCAGCACATGTCATTGCCCTGCTCAAAGGAACCCACATCCTGAGGGTGCATGACGTCAAGGAGGCCATTCAAGCCATACAGATTGTTGAAAAAACGAAACTCGAAGGGGGTCATGGTTAAGAGCCTTTTCTATGTAATTGGACTGATTTTGCTCTGCCAGTGCTCCGATAAGGAAGTATTGCTTCCTGTTGTCGCCGAAGGAGGGATTCCTGAGACCCAAAATCATTCGAGCATCTGGATCTTTTACGATCCTTCCGGGCAGGATTCAAAAGCCGTTTTGAACAAAAACAACAAGCTCATCAACACAAATTGGATCTTCAACATCGACCGCCGCCTGACCATGAAGGAGGTGATCCCCCATCTTCAGGCCATGCAGGCCGACCGGAACAAAGACTCGATGCACAAAAAAGAGGGTATGATCAACTTTTTCAGCTATGCAGACAGCAAAAATGAGCGCATCTCCCTGGTGAGTTTTCCGGAGATCAATTTTGTACCTGCGGAGGAGCTGGGGAAATCTCAGGCGTTGACTGATTCAGGGTCCAATGTCTCTGAAACGGATTCAACCTTATGCCTGGTCAAGGTGTGGATCTACGAAGATTATCTCAGGGTGGACGGCAAAACCTTTGACATGGAGGAGATCGGTAAAATACAGTCAAGCCCGAGACAATGCGAAGAAGAAAAAACGGAATTGTTTCGACTGATTTATGACGAGGAGCTAACTTTCCAGAGCTATCTAAAGACCAAGGTATTCCTCGCCGCGGCTCAAGTCGAGGTGGATACTAAGGAGCTCGTTGAAACGTTAAAATAATTCATACATTTACAAAAAGCTCAGCCCTTGGACCAGATCAATTTTTTGAACATCAGTTTTCTGGATATTCTGGATATTGTTTTGGTCGCTGTCCTTCTCTTTTATGTTTTCAGGCTGATTCGCGGAACTGCAGCTATCAACATCTTTATCGGAATCGCCATCATTTACCTGATCTGGAAGCTGACCCAGGCCCTGGGCATGGAGCTTTTGAGTGATATTCTGGGAAAGTTCCTGGGTGGTGGATTCATTGCCCTTATCATTGTGTTCCAGCAGGAGATACGGAAGTTCCTGCTCATGGTGGGTTCGACCAATATTGCCTCAAAAAAAGGTTTTTTGAAACGGTTTCGGTTGTTTAAGACGGAACTCGCGGCGAACAGTCACATCGATGACATCGTAAATTTCTGTTCGGAGATGTCGAAGATCAAAACGGGTGCGCTCATTGTCCTGAAGCGAAACAACAGTCTCGAGTTTGTCAAAATGACCGGAGATGAAATGGAGATCCGCGTGAACAAGCCCATCCTTAAAAGTATCTTTTATAAGAACAGCCCGCTTCACGATGGGGCGATTATCGTTGAAAATGATGTGATTACCGCCACGCGTGTCATTCTGCCTATTGAAAATACCATCGAAATTCCGGCACACTTTGGCTTGCGACACCGGGCGGGGTTGGGAATTACTACCCGGTCAGATGCGTTGGCTCTTATCGTCTCGGAGGAATCCGGACAGGTATCCTATATCAACAACGGGGCTTTCATCTTATATGAAGACATGGCGGAACTTGCCGAGATCATCAAAGAGGACCTCTCTTAACTGGCCTGTTTCTGTACGAATTGAATGTTGTAGAGTTTGCTGTAGTACCCTTTTTTCTTGAGGAGTTCGTCGTGATTTCCAATCTCTACAATCTGACCATCTTCCATTACAATGATCTTGTCGGCCTGTTGAATGGTAGCCAGTCTGTGGGCTATGATGATCGAAGTTCGATTCCTGGTGATCTTCTCAGTGGCGTCCTGGATCAGCTTTTCCGAGTGGGAGTCTATCGATGAGGTCGCCTCGTCGAGGATCAGAATGCCGGGTTTGCTGACAGATGCCCGCAGGAATGCGATCAATTGTCGCTGACCCACCGAGAGCATCACACCCCTTTCCTTGACGTTATAATCATACCCACCTGGCAGGGTCATGATAAAGTCGTGAATGCCAATTTCTTTCGCTACCCTTTCCACCTCCTCCCTGGAGATGGTATCATCTTTCAGAGTGATATTGTTGTAAATGGTATCCGAGAAGAGGAACACATCCTGAAGAACCACTGCAATCTGTTCTCGCAAATCATGCAATTTATAATCATAGATGTCCTTCCCATCTATCCGAACGTGCCCCGAATCAATTTCATAAAAGCGGTTTAGAAGATTGATGATCGTGGATTTGCCCGCTCCGGTTGCCCCGACAATCGCCACGGTCTGTCCCGGATCCACCTCAAAGGAGATTCCCTTGATCACTTCCTCTCCCTTCTTGTAACTGAATCGCACGTCTTCAAATTCGACCTGGCCTTTGAAAGCAGAAATCCTCGTTTCTCCCAGGTCGCTCTCGCTTTCTTCGGCATCAATGATTTTGAACACTCGTTCGGCAGCGACCATGCCCATTTGCAGCGTGTTGAACTTGTCGGCTATTTGCCTCAAAGGTCGGAACAACATGTTGTTCATCATAATGAAACTGATAACCTCACCTGCCGTCACCGTGTTGTTTACAGCTGCATTCAATCCTCCATACCAAACCACCAATCCAATTGCAATGGAGGGAAGAACCTCTGCCACAGGAAAAAATATCGAATTGTACCACACGGTTCTGATCCATGCCTTTTTATGCTTTTCATTGATCTCCCTGAATTTGTCGTATTCGATCTTTTCCCGGGTAAAAATCTGAATGATGCCCATGCCCGTAATTCGCTCCTGAACAAAGCTATTCAGGTTTGCCACTTCCGTTCTAACCTCCTGAAATGCGGATTTCATGGCTCTTTGGAAAATCTTTGTCGCGAAGATCAGAATGGGTAGAACTGCAAAAACGATCAGCGCCAGTCTCCAGTTCATAAGCAGCATGACCATGGCCACCACAGACATTTTCAACAGGTCACTTATGATCATGAACAAGCCCTGGCCAAATACACTGGCTATGGTTTCTATATCGGATACCACTCGGGTCACCAACCTCCCCACAGACGAACGATTGAAATAATTCATCTTAAAGTTCAGCAAATGACTGAACAGCTGCTTTCGCATGTCTTTTATGATATTCTGACCCAGCCAGTTGGCAAAATAGATGAACAGAAATTGTGAGAGGACCTCAAAGATCAGTGCCCCCAGCATGAGCAACACATAAAAAAGAAGCTGCTCGGCATCTTTGTTGGAAATGTACTGGTCTATGACCTGCTTCAAAAGCGTCGGCCTGACCGCTGCAAAAAGAGCTACCGAGATAACAGCCACGGCGGAGACAGCAAACTCAAAGCGATACGCTCTGGCATACTGCATGAGTCGACCAAACAACTTCACGTCGTATACCTTGCCACTTACTTTGTTCTCCTGGTTATCTGACATATTAATCTATCCTAATGTTTTCGGGATACCTCACCCGGCTCAAATAGAGGCCTTCAGCCTTGACGGAGGGTCCCGCCATGGTTCGATCCCTGCTTTCGATGACTCGTTTCATGTCTTCAACTTCTCTCTTGCCCTGTCCGATCTCAATGAGGGTTCCGACGATGGCCCTGACCATGTTTCTGAGAAACCGATCAGCGGTAATATGAAAGACAAGCAGGTCATCCTCCAACTTCCATACGGCCTCTTCGACTCTGCAAATATAGGTTTTAACATCCGTTTTGGAGCGGGAGAACGACTTGAAATCCGAATAGTCCAAAAGCAGTGACGCCGCTTGATTCATTCGTTCCACATCCAGATTCAAAACTCTCTTTTGCCAAACCAAACCCTTCAAAAACGGGCTTTTCCCTTCAAAAATCTTGTATTGATAGCTGCGACTGATTGCATGAAAACGGGCATGAACCTCGTATTTCACACCAAACACCCCGTAAATCGCAATATCATCGGGTAAAATGGAATTCAATTTGAAAACGAGCTCGTCTTTGTTCAAAGTATTTTGAGCACCTAACTTCTTATCAAGATCGAAGTGCAGAAAAAACTGGGATGCGTGAACTCCTGCATCTGTTCTGCCGCAACCGACAACCGGGATATTATTTCGCAACAAGGTGGATAAAGCATTTTCAACCGTTTCCTGAACGGTTGTGTCACCAGGTTGAGTCTGCCATCCGTGATAGGCCTGGCCATTGTAACCAAGTTCCATGAAATATCTCAAAAACCCTTATTTTAGTGCCTTGCAAAGATAACCAATTTAATCAACGGAATTTGTCGCAAAAGATCCTGCTCCTCTCAGACACGCATGGGTATGTCGATGAGAAAATACTCACCTATTGTCAGCAAGCCGATGAGGTCTGGCACGCCGGTGACATAGGAGACCCTGAGGTCATCCGAAAAATTGAATCGGTTGCGGTTGTCAGAGCCGTATACGGAAACATAGACGGCAGGGAAATTCGGAATCTATACCCCGTGGACGAACGCTTTTACGCTGAAGATGTCGACGTATGGATCACCCACATTGGGGGCTATCCGGGACGATATGAACCTCGTGTGCGAGAGCAATTGAAACTGAATCCCCCGAAACTTTTTATTTCCGGTCATTCGCACATTTTAAAGGTTCAGTACGACAAAAAAAATCGTTTGCTTCATATGAATCCGGGGGCTGCCGGTAAAAACGGATTCCACAAGGTTCGAACGATGCTTCGCTTTGAAATTGAAGGTTCAGACATCAAAAATCTGGAAGTAATCGAATTTCCGCGTCGATAGTTTACACGGCTTCGACGAGCTCGGGTTGGTGAATAGGAACGGAAATGAAAATGCTGGTGCCTTCCCCTACTTTGGAATTGATGTTAAACACACCTTTCATGATCTTGATTCGGGCGTCAATATGGCTGAGCCCAAGGCCATCTTTTCTCCTGGCCCGGGTTGTGTCAAATCCGTCACCGTCATCTATGATCTGAATGATGAGCTTCTCGTCATTGCGCTCAATCAGGTTGATTGACGCGTTGCTGGCCTTGCTGTGCTTGATGATATTGTTGATCAATTCTTCTATGATGCTGTAGATCTTGATCTCAAACTGCTGGTTGTATCGTTTGATCCCGTTGTCGTCCGAGATGAATTCCAGTTCTGAATTGGAATACTTTTCACAAAGGTCATGAACGGCGAAAGCCAAACCAAACTTCAGCAAAACGGAAGAGATCAGCTCATGTGAAAGGTCCCGAATCTTAACGGATGCTTCATTGACTATTTCCTGAGCCTTCGTGATTTCGATGGGCGCAACCCCGTTCAACTGGCTTCTAGAAGCCTGCAAGTGAAGGTTGGCAGAAGAGAGCAGTGCACTCACACTGTCATGCAGAATCTCTGCGATGGATTTTCTTTCGTTCTCCTTGGCATCTATGGTAGCATTTATGATCCGGGTCTGCAAATTATTGTGAATTTGTTCCAGCTTGTTCTGCTCTTTAAGCTTGTAATTTTTATAAAAAATAAAGGCGAGTACCAAAAAAGTAAGCGTGATAAAGGCCATCCCGTAAAAAAGTACCTGGGCTCGGAAGGCCTTGCTCTTTTCCTCCTCCGTGCGCTGTTCCTCCAAAGCAAGATTGTACTTAGCCTCTACTTCAGCGAGGTTTTCCGCCAAATGCTCGCGGTTTATCTGTTCATTCAACTCCTTGGATTGCAAAACATTTCTGTACGCGTTCCTGAAATCCCCCAAGGAGTCATAAGAAACGGATAAGTTGTCGTAGATCAGTCTTTCGAGTGCACGGGCATTCTCCGATGTTTGGTTCTTCAACGAATTCAGGGCCACCTGATAATTATGAATCGCAGTGTTGAAATTGCCCTCATAGTGATAAACATTTCCCAAATTAACAATCGCATAGGCTATTCCCACAGTGTCTTTCTGGGCTTCCTTCACGCTTTTGGCCTTTAAATACAAGCCTTTGGCCAGGTCATACCTGTTCTCATTTTGGGCGATTACACCGAGGTTGTTGTAGGCATTGGCAATTCGAACCTCTGTTTTGGGCGTCACCGGATAATAAGTCACTTTTCGGAAATAGAATTCAGCACTATCCGTTTGTTTCTTGGCATAATAGAAGCTTCCGATCCGAATCAGGGAGATCGTGGTATTGACCGTATCCTTGATCAGAATTGATTTGTTCAGTGCGAGTTTGCTGTAGGAAATCGCCTTGCTCAGGTTTTGGTTGTTCGCAAATATTTTAGCAAGATAAGAAGCATATGTGATATTTAAAGGAGCAAAGGGCCGGGTCTTCAATTGGTCAAAATCGGTCAGCAGTTTTTCGATGGCTGCTTCACTTTCCCCCTTTTCATAGAGGATGCGCGCCTTGCGAAACTCGAACTCGAGCTTGCCTTCCGGGTCCTTTTTGAAGGAAAAGGTGTTCTGTGTATTGCGGATAATTTCATTGGCCTTGTCAAAATCGCCTTGGATGATCAGGGAATCAATTTGACTGAGTTTGAGATTGAGGTAGGCTTTCTCTTTCTGGTTGTCATTTTGCGCATTCGAAGTAGAGCTGCACAAGAAGATAAACAGTAAAAAAACAGTCGCTATGGGAGTAGCGAGAAACTTATAGATTCCTCTTTTCGAATTAAATAACCTCATTTTTCAAAGCAAATATAGCCAAACCGACGCTATTCTTCACTTTTACTTTTTTCATTAGATTCTTTCGATGTGTTTCGACGGTGCTCTCACTGATGTGCAGCTCATCGCCGATCTCCCTCGTGCTGTACTGTTGGGCCACGAGTTTGAGCACCTGAACCTCACGCTTGGTTAGGGAACTGATCAGGACACCATCCTGGCTGCCCTCGTTCTTTACCTGACCCGTCAGCAGGGTTTGCATCATTTTTTCTTTGACGTCATCTGTAAAATACTGATTCCCTTCGGCAACTTTGTAGACGGCCTTTACAATGTGCTCTCCGGCTGATTTTTTTGGAACAAAGCCCTTGGCCCCCATTTGCAGTACCTCCTTCACCAGTTTGACGTCATCGTAACTCGATAGAACGATAATCTCTGGCTTATTCTTCTCGCCCTTTAACCTCTTAAGTACCTGTATGCCATCCAATTCCGGCATGTTGATGTCCAGGACCAGCACATCCGCCTGGTTCTCTTTGAACCATTCAACCACCTCGTTGCCATTCAGCGAAAAGCCCGTCACCTCAATTTGAGGCTCCAGGTTCAGCACAGCCTTGACTCCATCGATAAGAATTTGATGGTCGTCAGCAATATGCACAGTGATCTTGTCTTCCATGACTGTCCCGATATAGATTATTCGATAAAAAAAATCCGAAAAAAACTAATTTTCCGGATCTTCTTATTTAGTTTATAAAAACAAACGTTTCAAATCTGTTTTTATTGCTTTACCTTGACTATTCCCAAATGATTGCCCCGCGAGGTCTTCTATCAGGGTTTTTGGCGGTCATTAAGGCATCCATGGTTGCAACATCATAATTGTTCTCGTAAATGTTGTTGAAAGCTGTTTCTACTTTTCCATCCACGGGATGAAGACCGAGAGTTACTGTTTTGGATTGTTGAGAGTCCCCGTTTTCCACTAGAAAAATCTCGTTGGAAGATCCGATCAACGAAGACGAAACAATTACATTTTCATCCACTGTGAAGGTCACAGTTACATCCCCATTATTGTTTTCAAGGATTGGGGCCGATTCCAGAAGCGTCCCCTCATAATCTGACAAAACTACTGAGGATGTGCCTGTTAGGTTCGTCGTGAAAGATGCCATGACGAGCAACAAGGCAAGCGCAAGAGTAAAATTTTTCATAATAATAAATTTTTAGATTTGTTTGTATATGTATGCTATTGAGCTGAAATAAGCTAATAGACCAAATGTATCGGCAAAACAGACATAAAACAATAGTGGATTCCGGTGATTTTTAAATCTCCCCGAAAACCATGAGTTTTATACCTGAATACCACTACATGGGCGTCAAATATATAAAAACTTATTATTATTGATTTTACACTACACTATCTCTTATATAGGTTGATGTTTTTATGTTTAACTTTCTCTTTATTAACTTTTTATCTTTTTCGAAATTAACTATGTAAAAAAAATTCTTTGATTCGAAGATTTTTTACTCTATCTTGCACTTTCGTTCACAATGAAATTTATTTAATCAATTATAGTGGAAGAGAAGTTTTTTGATTGTAAAAATTGATGCTTCGCTTCTCTTCCTCTCCCTTTTCCTTTTTCCCCTTTAAAGAAGGATCATTGCAGTGATGCTTCTTAAGAAATACTCAAACCCAAAAAGTTTGAGTATTTTTTTTATAGTAAGGAGAGAAGCTTTTGTTGCATTGAAAGCGTTAGATAACAATTGGCTTCACTTCTCTCCTTTCTCCCCTGTCTTATGCCAGATCAGTGGCTAAATTATAGTAAGGAGAGAAGCTTTAATTGCATTGAAAGCGTTAGGTAACAATTGGCTTCACTTCTCTCCTTTCTCCCCTGTTTTTAAATCCAAGAGGATTATTTTGTCGTCATGTCAGTTTTTGGAATCTTAGCAATTTTCCCACTCTTGAAAATAGTAAGGAGAGAAGCAATTTGTTCAAAATAGAATGACAAAACATTGCGCTTCACTTCTCTCCTTTCTCCCCCTAATTTTTCTTCTTCTTAAAGAAGATATGTCTTTCATGAATCTCCGTTTGGGAGAACTCAATCCATCTCATCCGAGAAATTAATTTTCAAAATGTCAATTCAGGAAATCATAGCAATTTTTCCTCGAGAGTTTTATAAAGGAGAGAAGTACTTTTCAAATTCAAAAACTTCTTCTCTCCTTTCCCCCCTTAAATGCCTTTTTAATTAAAGGCTGCTTTTCTCATAGCAGTAATGTTACGTGAACAATTACATGACAAATATATGTCGCACTTGCAATTCCCACAATAGAGGAAGTTGGGATTTTTGAAATTACCTGAAAACCGTTAGAAGCGAATTAGCACAAAAAAAGACTGTCCGGATTGGTACCGGACAGCCTTCACACACTATAACTAAGGTATTAGTACTATCGCAAACGATCCACAGATTTTACAAGTTTTTCATCCCGGAGTATTGCTTTATTGGCCAAAGCCAGGAAAACAATTACCGCAATTGGAATGAAAACCCCAATACCCTTCTCAGAAAACTGGTTTTCTCCAGGTAAGCTTAGCAGTCCGTAAACAATAATTCCTAACAATAAAAAGTTGATTGCAATATTGAACCTATTGCATAATACTTGTTTCATTCTTTGCCTGAACATCATAATTCCCATCAAAGATAATAGAGCGGATAGGAAAAACAATACGGGAATCGCTGAGAACAACAAATTATCCAAACGGAAAAAATCCATAAGGAACAATCCCGCTCCCTCGTCCGTTGCCCAAAATGGAACCCGAAGCGCCAACAGGGTTGACAGCAGAAGGGCAATCAGTAAATATATGGTTTGAATTCTTTGCAGCATCTTCTCAAATCAAGCGCAAAAATACACCAATCTTTTTAACAAATAAACTTTCAATATTAATTTTATTTCGTATTATTGCCACAATATTTACGAATTATATTGTAAAATTACTTCTTTTACGATACCCTATATATTATCGAAATCTTATTTCACACATTCACTCTCCATAAATGGAGATTCCGAATGTTAAAACACACCTTATACATATGATGTTTGATATCGACGAACTCAAACAGATGAAACTTTTGGAGTTGCAAGAGATTGCTCAGAAGATTGAAGTTCCAAAGTTTCGTCAATTAAAAAAACTGGACCTGGTCTATCAAATCCTTGACGTTCAGGCCTCAAACCCGAAGCAGGTCAAAGAAATAGCGGGCCCGGTTCAAAAATCAAAACGAAAAAGAATTTCAAAATCTGAAAATGATGCCGAGCAGGCACTTCCTTCTAAAGAGGCAGCCCTGGCATCAGCTGAGAAACAGGGAACGAAATCAGTTCCGCAGGAGGCTAGCGCCCCCAAAGATGAACAGCAAAAAGAAGGACCCAAAACTCAGGACAAGCCCGATCAGAAACCACGCTCGCCAAAACAAAACAGACATCAAGATCGACCTGAACATACTCAGCGAAGATCGGATCAGCCCCAGAAAAAATCCGGACAACCGGATTCGAGAGGAGAGCAAAAGTCCCATCAACAATCAAGGAGTAATCACGGGCAGAAGGATCAGAAAGATCACAAAACCCAGGGGAAACAGAAAAGCGAACCAATTAACAAGGGGGATTCGAATAAAAGAACCGATTCCAATAAAAGACCTGATTCCAATAAAAGGCCTGATCCCAATAAAAAGGGTGGAAAATATCGCGATCCCGACTTTGAATTCGACGGGATAATCGAAAGCGAAGGCGTTTTGGAGATCATGCCTGATGGTTACGGATTTTTACGTTCATCCGATTATAATTACCTGTCCTCTCCTGATGACATCTATGTTTCACAGTCGCAAATCAAATTATTTGGTTTAAAAACCGGGGATACGGTAAAGGGAAAGGTGAGACCTCCCAAAGAAGGTGAGAAGTACTTTCCTCTGATTCGGGTCATCCTGATCAATGGGTTGAATCCGAGCATCGTTCGGGATCGAGTGGCATTCGAGCATCTAACCCCCCTGTTTCCGCAAGAAAAATTCACACTGGCCGGAGTAAAAAGCAATATTTCGACCCGTATCATAGACCTTTTTTCACCGTTGGGCAAAGGGCAGCGCGGTATGATCGTCGCTCAACCCAAAACGGGTAAGACGATTCTGTTAAAAGATATCGCAAATTCCATTGCCGCCAATCACCCGGAGGTCTACCAGATCGTATTGCTGATCGATGAGCGCCCAGAGGAGGTAACTGATATGCAGAGAAACGTAAAAGGTGAGGTTATCGCCTCTACCTTCGACGAATCTGCAGAAAAGCACGTACGCGTGGCAAATATCGTTTTGGAAAAGGCCAAGCGACTCGTGGAATGCGGACACGACGTAGTGATCCTTTTGGATTCCATTACTCGTCTTGCAAGAGCCTATAATACGGTAGCACCCGCTTCAGGTAAGATTCTGTCGGGAGGTATTGACGCTAATGCCCTGCATAAACCGAAAAGATTCTTTGGTGCAGCCCGAAACATTGAAAATGGAGGGTCACTTTCGATCATTGCGACGGCACTGACCGACACCGGATCCAAAATGGATGAAGTCATCTTTGAGGAATTCAAAGGTACGGGTAACATGGAGCTCCAACTCGACAGGAACATTGCAAATAGAAGAATCTATCCTGCCATTGACCTGGTCAAGTCGAGCACCCGTCGCGACGATCTGCTCCACGAGGACAAGGTAAGACAGCGTGTTTGGGTATTGAGAAAATACCTTGCTGACATGAACCCAATTGAGGCCATGGAATTTGTGAATGACAAGATCAAATTCACCAATAACAACGAAGAGTTCCTCATGTCGATGAATGGGTGATTCACCCTGACAAGATATTCTACTGAAAGCCAGTCTCTAATACAGACTGGCTTTTTTTAGTTGAAATCAGCTTGTTTAAATCCCTAATTATTGTGTATATTTGCACCCACATCGCGGGATAGAGCAGTAGGTAGCTCGTTGGGCTCATAACCCAAAGGTCGCAGGTTCGAGTCCTGCTCCCGCTAC
>JAHEHE010000030.1 GCA_024644725.1 Flavobacteriaceae bacterium
AAGGAAACAGTAAAGAAGTTTGAGGACTACTTGGTTTCTAGAGGTGCCGAAATGATTTGGAAAGAAGATTGGGGCCTGAAGAAGCTGGCTTATCCGATCCAAAAGAAAAAGACTGGATTTTATCACATGTTTGAATTCAAAATTGCCGGTGAGCACATTGCCGCGTTCGAATTGGAATTCAGAAGAGATGACAGCATCATGAGATACCTGACGGTTAAACTGGACAAGCACGCTGCTGCCTGGGCCGAGAAGAGAAGAGAAAGAGTTAAATCAAGTAATCCTAAGAAGTAATGGCAACATTAGAACAACAAGCTAAAGGAGGAAGCAAAGGAGAGATCAGGTATCTGACTCCTTTGGAAATCGATACGAAAGTAAAAGTCAAGTACTGCCGCTTCAAAAAGAACGGCATCAAGTACATCGACTACAAGGATCCGGATTTCCTCATGTATCTGGTGAACGAGCAGGGTAAGATCCTTCCAAGGAGACTTACGGGTACATCGCTGAAATACCAGAGAAAGGTATCTCAGGCGATCAAAAGAGCAAGACATTTGGCCCTTATGCCGTATGTCGGAGATATGTTGAAATAAAAACTGGATGATATTATGGAACTTATATTAAAACAAGACGTTGCCAACCTCGGATTTAAGGACGATGTCGTCACAGTGAAAAACGGTTACGGTCGTAATTACCTGATTCCGCAGGGTTATGCTGTGCTCGCTACAGAATCTGCCAAGAAAGTACTTGCCGAAAACTTGAAGCAAAGAGCTTACAAAGAGCAGAATCTAGTGAAAGAAGCCAACAAAGTAGCTGAAGCCATCAAGGCCCTTGAGATGAAGATTTCTGCAAAGACTGGAGAAGGAGACAAACTCTTTGGTTCTGTCGGTAGTGCGGACGTTGCTGCGGCGCTTGCAACGGAAGGACATGAACTTGAAAAGAAATTCATCACGATCGCGGGTGGATTGGTCAAGCGACTTGGAAAATACGATGCGAAAGTAAGGCTTCACAGAGATGTGGTTGTAGACCTTCCTTTTGAAGTTGTTGCCGAAAAGCAAGCTTAAGCTCGAATCAGATAAAAATTATGGAAAGCCCGATCATGTGATCGGGCTTTTTTTATTTGAGGGATTTGTTGTAAAATTGAATTCACATTAGCCACGAATGACCCCATTGAACCCTATGAATCCCAACATTGACATACCGGAGATTCCAAACCTGATTCACTATGCGATCCCTTTTTTCATTCTGACGTTGATCATTGAGATCGTGTTGACGTCCAGGCGCCAGATGAAGTCGTACACGTTCAAAGATGCAGCGGCTTCCATCTCAATGGGCCTGGGCAATGTTATTATCGGGCTTTTCGCCAAGGCATTGGTTTTCAGTGCCCTGACCTATGTCTATCTCAATTTTAGAATTTTCACGATACCTTTCGTGTGGTGGGCCTGGATACTTGTTTTGCTCGCGGATGATTTCTGCTACTACTGGTTTCACCGGATCAGCCACGAAAATCGGTTTTTCTGGGCATCGCATGTGGTGCACCACTCCTCACAACGATACAATTTGAGCACAGCCCTGAGACAGACCTGGACCGGAAGCTTTATGTCTTTTGTCTTCTGGCTGCCCATGGCTCTTGCAGGATTCCATCCGATTATGATTCTTGCGCAGATGTCAGTGAGCCTGCTTTACCAGTACTGGATCCATACCGAACTCATCGACAAGATGCCAAGGTGGTTCGAGGCGATCTTCAATACACCCTCACATCATCGGGTCCATCACGCTACCAACCCGCAATACCTCGACCGGAACCATGCCGGAATCCTGATCATCTGGGACAAGCTCTTCGGAACCTTTGAGCCGGAAGTTGAAAAACCGGTTTACGGCCTCGTGAAGAACATTGCCACCTACAATCCGGTCAAAATTGCCCTTTTGGAATGGTACAACATGTTCAGGGATGCGTTTACCAGCAAGACTTCGTTAGCCAATCGCCTGAGGTATTTCGTCAAACCCCCGGGATGGAAGCACGACGGAACAGGGCAGGTCTCCTCAGATCTTCGCAAACAGTGGGAAGCCGCTATTGAGGATCAACATCCAGGATCAGCTGGACCGACTTGAATTGTGGGATCGCCTGAAAGGTGCTTCGAACCTTCATAAGTTGACCTTTTGAGGCCTTCAGCGAGGCCCCTTTTGGAATTTTGAGTAGCAATGTCCGAATGTATTTGTTTCGGATACGGCTGATTCCGGGCGTCGTAGGCCCCAAAACTCTTTCCCCATAGATGCTGTGCAGAGACGTTCCCATCCATTTTGCAGCTTCTTCCACCTTATTGTAATCCCGATCTTTCAAGGTAATACGTATCAATCGCACGAAAGGCGGATATTCGAACTGACGTCGCTCCTCCAGCTGCTCTTTGAACATGCCGGGGTAATCGTGCAGGGACACCTGCTGCAGGATGACGTGATACGGGTTGAAGGTTTGAATCGCCACCTTGCCGCGTTCTGCCTTTCGGCCCGAACGGCCCGATACCTGAACCATAAGCTGAAAGGTGCGCTCATGCGCCCTGAAATCAGGGAAATTCAAAAGATTGTCCGCATTGAGCACGCCTACCAGGCTGACATTGCCAAAGTCAAGACCCTTTGTGAGCATCTGTGTTCCGACCAAGATGTCAACCTCATGCGACTGAAACTCGCGTAGCAATTTCTGATAGGCGTATTTGCCACGTGTCGTATCGAGGTCCATGCGCGCCGATCGAGCCTGCGGGAACAAGGTTTGGAGCTCTGTTTCTATCTGCTCCGTACCAAATCCTTTTGTGTCTAGCGTCGGGCTGTCGCACGCAGGACAGACCGACGGTAGCGGACGACTGTGCCCGCAATAGTGACATCGAAGCTCATTGCTAAATTTGTGAAAGGTCAGGCTCACATCGCAATTCGGGCATTGGGGAGATACCCCGCAGGTCTTGCATTCCACCACGGGTGAAAACCCACGTCGGTTCTGGAAGAGAATGATTTGCTTCTCAGCAGCCAGGGCCTCCTCAACGAGTTTCACCAATCGATCGGAAAAATGACCTGACATTCTTTTCTTTCGGTATTTTTCCTTGATGTCGACCAGCTCGATTTCGGGGAGCATAATCTGACCGAATCGTTCCTGCAGCTCGACCAACCCGTATTTTCCTTCGCGGGTATTGAAATAGCTCTCGATGGAAGGCGTGGCACTTCCAAGAAGAACCTTGGCTCCGTGCAAATGTCCCATCATGATCGCGGTGTCCCGGGCCTGGTAGCGCGGGGCCGGATCAAATTGCTTGTAGGAGGAATCGTGTTCCTCGTCAACGATGATCAGACCCAGTTTATCAAAAGGCAAAAGCACCGAGGAACGGGCTCCGAGGATGACCCCGGTCTTTTCTTTCTTTGCGAGCAGGTTGTTCCAAACCTCTACCCTTTCATCAACCGAATACCGGGAGTGAAAAACAGAGATATGATCGCCAAAAAAGTTGCGCAATCGTTCTATGATGTGTGTCGTCAAGGCAATTTCAGGAAGGAGATAGAGAACCTGTTCACCCCGGTCGAGCGCATCGCGCATGAGTTTCATGTAAATCTCCGTCTTACCGCTGGAGGTCACCCCGTGCAGCAGGCAAACTTCGTGACTTTCAAACTCTTGATCAATTCTTTCAAGGGTATCCCGCTGAACCGGACTGAGCTCTTTCAGTCTCTCTTCCTCCTGGCTGAAGGACACGCGGTCCTCCCGAACCTCCTGCACCTCAAAAATTTGTTTCTTGATCAGAGCCTGAACCGAAGCGGATGTAACTTCCAGGTTCTTCTTGATCGATTTCAGGGGCAGCCACTGCTCTTTATCCAGCAACACGACATCCTGGCCGCTTGCCCTGAGACTAAAGAAGGACATCAGGGCCAATCTCTGCTGCGGAGCCCTTTCAAGCTCATCAAGAAGTTGGTGCATTTCATCCTCTCCCGCAAAATCAGGGTTGAGCCGCACATATTTGACCCACTTGGGCCGATATTTCTCGTAAATCTCCTCCTTTACCTCCACGATGTTCTTCTCGATCATTTTCCTGACCAGGGGCAGAACACTTTTTCGCTCCAGGATTTTTCCGAGCTCCTCAACCTTGAGTTTGTTTTGATGCTCAAGAGCTTCCAGGACCAAAATCTCGTCCTGGCTCAGGTCATCAATTTCCTCGAAAGCTTCGCTCTTGTGGATCCATGTTTCACTTTCGATCAGGAAAGCATTGGGCAGGGCAGCTCTCAGGACCTCGCCTAAGCTGCACATGTAATATTCGGAAATCCATTCCCAAAGGGTTAATTGTCTTTCGGAGAGCACGGGTTCCTCGTCAAGTATCTGGTAGATTTCCTTTGCCTGGTAAGCGGTGGGCTCCTCTTGGTGGATCCGGTAGACAATACCTGTATAGATCTTCGAATTTCCGAAAGGGACAGCCACACGCATACCTGTCTTCAGGAAGGAGGCCTCTGCCTGGGTGATGGCATAGGTAAAAGCCTTTTCGAGAGGAATGGGTAATATGACATCCGTATAGAACACTGACACGAAGCTAAAGTTTATCCACCTGAAAGACAAAAAAAACACCTTCTAAAAAGAAAGGTGTTTCAAAGATTTGAATCTGATTTTTTGGATCAGTTGCTCTCGATCCATTTGACGATTGAGGGATCTGTCGGAAGTGTTCGCGGCTCGATCACCATAGCCAGTTCTCCATTCCCATCGATGAGATACTTCTGGAAGTTCCAGGCCACCTCTGAATCCTGCAAGCCGTTCTTTGACTTTTCGGTCAGAAACTGGTACACCTGGTGTTTGTCATCTCCTTTGACCGAGATTTTGGACATCATCGGGAAAGTCACCCCGTAATTCTCTTTGCAAAAGGATGCGATCTGCTCATCTGAGCCGGGCTCCTGTCCGCCAAAATTGTTCGCCGGGAAACCCACGATCACAAAATCCTGATCCTTGTACTGATCGTACAATTTCTGGAGGTCTGCATATTGAGGAGTCAGGCCGCATTCCGAAGCCGTATTGACCACCATGACCTTTTTGCCTTTGAGGCTTGAAAAATCAAATTCTGACCCGTACAGGTCGCTTACTTTAAACTGGTAGATATTTTCTTTGTTCATTGCTTGTTCTTTGCTTTCAGCCATTTTCGATTCGGCTTGGTTCGATTCGGCCTTGTTCGACTCTGATCCTTTTTTGCATCCCACGGTCAAAACGAGAAGTGCAACGCCAAGGATCCCTATAATTTTTTTCATTTTACGCCTTGATTTTTTTATTATTATTCTTTCTGAAGTACTTGTTGAATTTGAAATAGGCCAGCACGCTCAAAATTACGGAAATTATCAGCCAGCCCCAAATCTGGTTCGGTACTTCAGCAGATTCACCCTGTGCATAAGAGTGAAGCCCTGAGAGCAGGTGATTGACGCCCAAATAGGTCATCAGGATCGAGGCAAAGGCAAATGTCGCGGCCACATTGAAGGTATATTTGCTTTTAAAACCGGGAACCAGACGAAGGTGCAAAACCAGCGAATAGACCATGATGCTGATCAGGGCCCAAGTTTCTTTCGGGTCCCAGCCCCAGTAACGTCCCCAGCTCTCGTTGGCCCAGATACCTCCCAGGAAGTTTCCTATGGTGAGCATCACCAGACCGATCGTCAACGCCATTTCATTTATCGCCGTAATCTCATCGATGGCCAGTCTCATTTTCTTCTTGTTCTTCTTATTGGTGAATCCGTAAAGGATCAGAGCCAGCATGCCCAGGACCATTCCTATGGTAAACGGACCGTAGCTGGCGACAATGATCGCAACGTGAACCATGAGCCAATAGGAATCCAAAACGGGAACCAGGTTTCCGATTGACGGATCCATCCAGTTCCAGTGGGCCACCATCAGCAGCATGGAGGTCACAAACGTGGTAGCCGCCAAGGTAAGTGGTGACTTCCGGCCGAAGATGATACCAAACAGCATCGTTGCCCAGGAAACATAGATCATCGATTCGTATCCGTTGCTCCAGGGCGCATGACCTGAAATGTACCAGCGGATGCCCAGACCGGCGGTATGATACAAAAACAAGAGAAGAATGATCAGGGTGCTCAATTTGATAAGCAGATTGATCGTCTTGTTCGATTTGAAGATGTTGACAATCACCACGATAAACATCAACAAACTCGCATACATATAGTAAGCGAAAAGGCTCTTAAAAATATCGTACTTGTTGTAGAAAAGCTCCAGTTCCACCTTTCTTTCAGTGGGCATCACTGCGGTTCCGAACTTGCGCTGGAACTGGTGGATGCTCTGCAGGTATTCATTGGCAACTGTGTAGTCTCCACTTGAGGTCGCCCCAACCACTTCGCGTCCATACAATGGGATGATGTTGCTCACATATAGCGAATCCTCCTCTGAAAAACCGGCTTGAGGCACCTCCATGAAAGAGTACCACTTGTTGTTCTCGGCTCCCTGACGGGGAAAGAATTTAAATATGGATCCCCCCAGGGCACCGAACAAAAGGTTGGCCCTGCCGTCGACATTAAGAACGCTCTCTTCATATTTGTTTTTGATCTTTTTCTTGTGGGCCACAGCAACCGCATCGGTCAACTTATAGACACCTTCCTCGGTAAACAGATCAGCGAAACGCGCGTATTTCTGGTCATGCGGAATGCCAATAAGGTCGCGCAATCGCGTGTTGTCCGTTTTAATGTAAATGAAAGGAACAAAATACCAGGCTCTCGGATTCACCATCATGGAGAGCATGACCTGGTCTGCGTTCATGTCGAGATAGGTATCTTTTTTGCTCACCTTTCTCAAGAGTTCAGAAGCAAAGGTGTTCACCGGCTTCATGCGCCCACCTGCATCCTGGATCACAAGTTTTCCAAAGGACTCGGCGTGAACAGGATCCACCACCTGGGCAGCGATCACCGAATCGATTACCCGGTACTGATCGTTGTGCGTATGTTGAGGCTGTGTTTGTTGGGCTTGCGCCAGGGTGACGGTCAGCAGTATGGCGGCCAGGGCCTTGGTCCTTTTTTTCTCGATCTTTTTCAATACCTGTTTCAGACCTCCAAATCGGGTGTTTTTCTCAAAGAGGATCCATATAAGACCGGTAAACAGCATAAAATAGCCCAGGTAGGAGGTCCAGGTTCCCCACTGGTCGTAATTGACCGAAAGAAAGGTCTGTTCCACCTCGCCCTGATCGTTGTAGCTACTCTGAAAGAATCGATAGCCTTTGTAATCCAGCACGTGATTCATAAAAATCCTGAAGTCAAACACTTTTTCATCGTCTATTACCGTAATCTCACTGGCATAGGACTTCGGGCTCATCGAACCTGGGTATCGTTCCAATTGAAAATCCCTCAGTTTCACCGAAAAAGGAACCTGGAACTGTTTGGATCCATAGCTGAGCCTAAAGTTCAATCCATCCTGCTCCATGATCACCGGGCGCTCGATCTGTAACGCGGCTCCCATGAGGGATACATTGCGACGCGTATTCTTGGTTACAACTTCCACCTCGAGCAAGTCCCTTGTGTTTTCATCCTTGTTACCCGAAACCATATTCATCTTCCCGCGAACTGGCGGCTGAGGAACAACGAATTGATTGTTCTCAAATCGATACAGGGCCCGTAAAAAAAACTGCTGTACGGAATCCTTTTTCACGTCACCCCCACTCTGCGTCGCCATCACCATATATGTGCCATCCGATGGGGCCAGGATTTTCAAAGTATCATTCTCCGTGAATATATTGGTAGCTCCGATGGTTGGATTCTCAAATGAGATTAAGGTATTGTGCACGTTGATCGTCTGACCCGCCCTTATATAATGGTCATGTCTGCCACCGCCTCCGGATTCGACAATTTTCAGATAGAGTTCGCCATCCTCTGAGGTTTGAAATTCTTCATACGCATTCGGGATGTAATTCACATAATTGATCTCGACCGGGTCTCCTTTGAAATCAGTTTTTATTGAAAAGTCATTGCCCCCGCGAATAAAATCCAAAAACCGAGCTGTTCTGTAAATGAAATTACTCGCGTCCCCATAGGTGCTGGCAAAGAGGTAATTTCGGTATACCGGTGCTTTTTGATCCTTACCATCATCGATAATAACATTGACATAAGCTTTCTCAGAAAGCATCTTGTTAGTCGTTTCACCTTCGTAAATCGGCATGATACCTTCGAAGCTGATATATCGGGTAATGGCTGCCCCAGCGATTATCAAAATAAACGAAAGGTGAAGGATGAGCGTGGAGATCTTGGATCGGGACCACAACTCATAACGCTTGATGTTTCCGATAAAATTGATCACGAAGAAGATCATGATCAATTCGAACCACCAGGCATTGTAAACCAATGCTTTAGACGCTTGTGTACCATAGTCGTTTTCAATGAAAGTGGCCACACCCATGGCGGCGGCGAACAGTACGAAAAGGACAGAGGTAAACCTTGTTGAAAAGAGGAAATCAGTAACTTTTTTCATCAGTGAATTTTAACTTCATTTCAGTCAGCGAAGTTACGAATTATTCGATGAATGAGTTTCAATTGAAAGACTCATTTTAAAGGTGTAAGAATCGGTCTCTGATATGAGCAAACGGATGAGTAAATTTTGCTCCTAATAATGTGATCTATGTCACCATGTCTCGTGACGAAAATGTCGTTGTAAGGTAGCCGAAGTGTCGCCTAAAAATGTGAATATAATGATTCTAAATAACTATTTAATTGTTTTTCAGCATTTTAAAAAAATATTAAAATGACATTTATCATGATTTAACTTAGTAACTCATGTTACTTTTACTTAACATCTTTTAACATGTAAATTTCAAGTACCATGAAAAATTCAAAGCTCTACAGTTTAATACTCATTTTTGCAGTTGCCTTGCTGAGTATTCAGTGTACCACAGACCCTATTCCAGGACCTCCGGGAGAAGACGGAGTTGATGGAGTTGATGGGGTTGACGGGGTTAACGGAACCGCCGAATGCGCCGTATGTCATAACGTTGCAAAATCAGAAGAAGTTCACGCTTCTTATCTGTTCTCGGGTCACTACAATGAAAACATGGATCATGATGTGGATGGTGACGGAATTAACGATCCCCTTTCACAATATGGAAACCGTGGTTTCGGAGGATTGTCTTGTACCTCATGTCATACCAACGATGGATACATAGACTGGGCTCAGAACGGAGTTAGTGGCCAGGGAGGTTCACATCCGGTATACGCAGGCACGCAAACAATCACATGTACAACTTGTCACGGCACGCACACAAGTTTCGACTTCGAAAATGACGGATTCGATTACGCTCTGCGAAGACTCGCACCTGTAATGCTCGTTGCTGAAAACTCTACTACAATTGACTATGGTGAAGAATTTACAAGCCATACATGTGCGACCTGCCACCAACCTAGAAGTACGTTCGAGGGTTCTATCAACGACGACGGAACTGTGGCTGTAGGCGGTCGATTTGGACCACACTATGGGGCTCAATCCACTTTATTGGAAGGAATTCAGGGTGCGGAATTAGCCGGATACGACTACCCTGGTGCTGACGGTACTGCAGTGCACAGATCGGGTTCCAGCTGTGTCGCATGCCACATGGGTGAATCAACGGGCAACAACGACGGTCTGCACACCAAAAAACCCACAGAAGCTACCTGTGTTCAATGCCACACCAATGGCGTACCATCCGACGTCACCGGATTTGAAGAATCTTACAAGGCTCTTGAAGACCTTCTTTTGGCTGAAGGACTCTTAGAACTTGATGAGGATGGTGAAACAAGCATAGTATCTGGGACATATGAGTTGATTCCCGCGGCGGCACTTTGGAACTATAGAATGCTCTACTACGACCACAGTCATGGAGTTCACAACCCCAAATACGCCAAGGCTCTCATCCAGAATTCAATCGATGCTTTGAATGGCAATTAAACCTATTTAAAATGCAGATGGCGGAGTGCCATCTGCATTTTAAAATCCGGTTACAGCTATTACAATCAAAACTATTTCCATGAAAAATCTATATAAACTCATAGTGTTGTCCGGCATGGCCCTCTTCCTGGGATCCTGTTACTACGACACGTTTCCTGAAGACACAGGCACGGTGCCAGATGAGGTATCCTATCAACAAGACGTTCAGCCCATTTGGAATGCTGCATGTACAGAATGCCATGGAAACATTCCTCCAACTCTCGAAAATGGTGTCTCTTACACCAATTTGATAAATGGCGGGTATGTCGTGGCCGGGGATTCCCAAAACAGTGTGCTCTATCAATCGTTGTTGGGAATAGAAGGAGTCTCATTGATGCCTCCTTCAGGAAAACTTCCTGATTCCCAGATCAACATCGTGAAGAAGTGGATCGATGATGGGGCTGAAAACAATTAACCTTTAAGCATTAAAACATGAAAAATTCAATAAAATATCTTATCGTTTTTTTGATACTTCCTTTCATGGGCTATGCTCAAGAAGGTTCAGAAGAACAGACAGAAACTTCGGAAAAACCGAAGGAAAAACTCGAAAGAGCTGCTTTTGAAAGCTCCTATATCATCGACAATCAGACTGACGTAATCCTGAACAAAAAAGCTCTGGAAGTGATGTTCCAGCACCGCTTTGGATTGATCGATGACTGGTCAGATTTTTACGGCATATGGGGTGCTGCCAACATACGCATTGGAGCGAGCTATGGAGTTCATGAGCGCGTGACACTTGGATTTGGTACGACCAAGAACAGAAGGTACCAGGATCTGAATTGGAAAGTTGCTCTTTTGAGACAGACCCGTGAGGACAAAATGCCAGTCAACCTGACTTACTATGGTAACTTCGTCTACGATGCAAGAAAACAAGACGCGACGAATGTTCCTCCTATAAACTACCATCAGGATCGATACTCCTATTTCCATCAGTTGATTCTGTCAAGAAGATTCAATCCGAATCTCTCCTTGCAGTTTACGACAAGTTTATCGCATTACAATACGGTATATGGACCTGATCTCGAGAAAAACTATGAAGGAATGGACAATGATGTCTTTGGGATATCAATTGGCGGCCGTTACAAGATCAGCCCAAATACAGCAATTTTGATTGATTACAGTCAACCGCTTGTCAGTTATGATTTGTATAATACACAGAGTTTGAACCCGGATACGAACGTGTATGAATATAAATCCCTGCAACCAGGCTTTAGTCTCGGATTTGAATTTGGAACTTCGGGTCATGCCTTCCAGGTTTTCGTCAGCAACAATTGGGGAATAATCAACCAGGACAACTACATGTGGAATACGAATGACTTCTTCAGCGGAGATGTGCTGATAGGATTCAACATGACTAGGATCTATAATTTTTAGGCTTGAGAAGCCTCATTCACAAGTCAAAGAATCATGGCACCAAAGAATAAATTTACACGAAGAGGTTTTTTACCCATACTGGGCGGCAGCTTGCTGCTGCCCTTCTTGGGTGAAGCGAAACCAACCCAAACCGATCAGGGACCTGATGATGAATACGAAACCCTCATCAAGCCCGACGGGACACCTGTGAAGGTGAGAAAGTCTGCTCTGAAAGATGCCAAGGTGGTCAAGAAGCAGATCTCGAACAAGAAGCTCCTGAAATGGCTGGGCAAATAAATTTGTTGTCAGCCTGCAAGACGCTCATCTAATCCTACCAACATGAAAGAATCAAAAAAAGACGGTCGAAGAAAATTCCTCGACAAGGGGCTGAAATTAGGTGCTTTGACTGCCCTGGGTGGACTGGGAATTTCCAAGATCGCCTCAGGGCTCAATCGAAACTCCAAGGATGAAGGCCATGAGAAAATGGAGCTTATGACTACAGAAGGGGACATCATCATGGTGGATACAACTGAGGTCGAAGAAGTTCATCATCCTGCTGACCACGATGAAAAATATAACATCCGGGAAGGCATGCCCAACCGGAAGTTTGTCATGGTCATCGATCTTGCCAAATGCAAAAACGCCCTGGCCTGTCAAAGTTCCTGCAATAAGCATCACGCTATTACCGGAGACAATGCCTGGATCAAGGTTTACAACATGAAGGAATCCAAGGAAGCCGCAAACTATTGGATGCCTGTAACTTGTCAACATTGTGACAAACCGGCCTGCGTAACCGTATGCCCCGTTGATGCTACATTCAAGCGAAAGGACGGCCTGGTTTTGATCGACAACGAACGATGCATTGGCTGCCGTTTCTGCATGGCTGCCTGTCCTTATTCGATCCGTGTATTCAACTGGAGCGAGCCCGACCAGGGAGAAATAACCGTGAATCTTGATATGGATATGGCTTCGCATCATCCGAGCCCTGAATATGCAGGAATGCCGAGTAAAGTAGGAACAGTTGACAAATGTGATTTTTGTCCTCATGCGGTTAAAAACAACGAATTACCCCACTGTGTGACAGCCTGCCCGAATGGTGTAATTTATTTCGGAGACAAATATGAAGACACTGTAACCAATGGCGAAGAGACTTTGAGACTCTCGAAATTACTCGAGGACAAAGCTGGTTATCGTCTGATGGAAAATCTGGGGACACACCCAAGCGTCTATTATCTTCCACCGACCGATCGATTGGTGGATTTCGAAGACGGACTTGAGAACTACAACGAATATCAGTCGGTTGAAAAGCCCGAGATGACAGAAATGACAGAAATAGAAGAAAAACCTGAATAAGCATGAAATCAAGAGAACAATTCATTCAGGATCTCGCCCCGAAAAAATTCACGAAAATCGAAAAGATTTGGATGGTCCTTCTCATATCCATTATGGTCGCGGGTATGATCGCCTACATCGACCAGGTGGTGAACGGTCTTGAAGTAACCAATTTGAATGATTACGCTCTCTGGGGCATCTACATTTCGAATTTCGTATTCTTCATAGCAACGAGTTTTATCGGATCGGCAGCTGTTGCAATATTGAGGCTGACACGAAACAACTGGAGAACACCATTGGTGCGAATTGCCGAGATCATAGCCCTCGCTGCCATCATTATGGCAGGGATCACCATCGTCATCGACCTGGGAAGACCTGAAAGAGCTTTAAACACCATTCTTTATGCAAGATTTCAGTCTCCCATTACCTGGGACGTGATTATCATTCCTACTTATATCGTGGCGAGTTTTCTGCTTTTGTACTTCCCGCTGCTGCCGGATCTTGCGATTTTAAAAGAATATTATGCCAAAACTCATCCGAGATTAAGCAAATGGTATGGCAAACTCTCATTGAACTGGACCGGAAGCGTTGCCCAAAAGGCCATTCAGAACAAATCTGTACGGATCATTGCGGTGCTTATACTTCCATTAGGTCTTATCCTCCAAACCATCGACGCCTGGCTGTTCTCGTCTACCTATCGAATCGGGTGGAACAGCACCAACTTTGGCCCGTATTTTATCTCCGGGGCCTTTGTGACAGGGATAGGAACGCTTGTTGCAGGAATATTCGTGGTTCGTCAGGTTAAAGGTCTTCAGGAATACATTACAGACAGTCATTTTGACAAAATGGGTAAGCTTTTGGCTTTGTCCTGCCTGGTGTATCTTTACTTCAACGCCAATGAATATTTAATGCCCGCTTACATGTCCACGGTCAATGAAGCCATTCACCTGGAGACTCTCTTTTCAGGTCATTACTCCAACCTGTTCTGGTTTGTGACGATTGGTGGACTGGTTGTTCCTATAATTCTTCTTTTGTTCAAAAAGGGAAGAAAACCGGTGCCTATGTTCTTCATAGGATTATTGGTTGTGATCGGAGCCTGGTGGAAGCGCTACATAATTATCACCCCTACCCTGCTGCATCCCTATCTGCCGATACAGGGTGTACCTGAATCCTGGCGTGACTATTTCCCAAGTTTACACGAATGGCTCATCACAGCTAGCAACCTGGCGACGGCACTGATCATTTTTACCCTCCTTGTACGCTACCTCCCTGTAGTGGCTATCCAGCGTACCATGGATGAGACAGAACAAGAAATAAAACAATCAAAGACATCGCAGTCATGAAAGATTTTAAACTCACATACAGATCTCTTTTGATGTTTTTCCTCAGCACGTTGTTTGTTCTCTTCTTTATGAATGAGTCGCATGCACAGCAGAAGAAGGTTCGGGCAAGAATCAATGCAGAATATGTTAAGGTAACAGGAAAAGAGCACTACCTGGACATCAAGGCCTCGGCTAGAGTTGAGAGGCAAACCGTACCTGTTGAAAAAATAGACCTGATCATAGCGAAAGTTGAGGAAGAAGAGGAAACCGAAATTGGGACTGCTAAAACAGATTCTCAGGGCCAAGCCCGGTTCGTAATTCAAGATTTCAACTCTTTAAGACCAGACAGTACGGGCTTCTACAACCTGATCGTGATTTTTGAAGGAAATGACGCCTTTAAAAAGGCATCGCGCGACGTATCCTTCAGAGATGCGACGATTGTAACTGAACTAATTGAAAGAGACAGTTTGTATTTTATTGGAGCAAGAATAACCGACACGGCGCTTGACAGTGCAGTGGTGGAAACAGATTTGAACGTTCAGGTGGAACGACTTTTTCGACCCTGGAAAATTGGGGAGGACTTTTACAGCACCGACGATGAAGGCTACATTGAAGTGCCGATTCCAAAGGGTATTCCCGGAGTTGATGGCATTTTGAATCTGGAAGTGGTCCTGAAAGAAAGTGATGATTACGGTACGGTAAAAACAGTTTTAAAAGCTCCCGTGGGAGAATTGATCGTGGAAGAATCCACGTATGATCAAAGAACCATGTGGTCTCCGAGAGGCAAAACTCCCGTTGTTCTGCTGGTTATCACGTACTCTTTTATATTCGTAGTTTGGGGGATTTTCTTATATTTATTCATTAATTTGTTCAGAATAGTCAAATCTTAAAATCATTTTTTATGAAAAAAATTAAAAATCTTCTGCTTCTTGTTGTTTTCAGTTTTGGACTCTTTTCATTTGGCGTTGCCATGCAGGATGAATGGGTCGTTCCTGACGAATATAAGAATATGAAGAATCCAACCGATCCCAAAGAAGATCTAAATATAGGCAAGAGCCTGTATGCGAAGCATTGTCAATCGTGTCACGGAAAAGAAGGGTATGGTGACGGAAAGAAAGCGAATGAAGTTGAAGGCGACCTGGGAGATTTTTCTTCACCTGAATTCCAGGCGCAAACAGATGGTGACCTGTTTTACAAAACTTCTATCGGTAGAAACGATATGCCTGAATACACGAAAAAAATGCCTGACGATGAAGATCGTTGGCTGATCGTCAATTATATGAGAACATTAGCTGAATAGAGCTTGCATATTTAATTTTTTCTGAATAAAAGGGGCCTTTGGCTCCTTTTTTATTCTCCCTGATCGACCCCTTGCCGTTTTGAGGATCTTTACGTGTCGTTCATCCCCTACTTCCAGCTGTTTAACTTTTTTAAGAAAATATTAACATAGTTGCATATGCAACTAATTTTATTCAATTCGTACTTTTGTTTTGCTTTAGAACTAATTCAGGCATAACAAAGTGAACCGGACCGCACAAACTTCCATTTCCCTACTCCCCTGGATAGGCAAGACAGCCAAGTTCGTCGATATTTACGTACATGATTATATGAAAGCCCAGAGAATTGATCTTTCCAAGGAACAATTCATTGTGCTCAAATACCTCAATGACAAAGACGGCCTGATTCAGAATGACCTGGCATTCATCACCAATCGATCCAAAACGGCTCTTACCCGTTTGATTCAAACCATGGAGAAAAAAAACCTGGTTTTCAGGCGATCCTCTCCTTCTGATCTGAGGGTGAATCATGTTTACCTTACCGATCACGGGCGCGAAACCTGGGAAAAGGCGTATCCTCATTTTATCTGGATAGATAAAGAGCTTCAGAAAGGCATATCACAGGAAGCTTTGCAGACTGTGCGCGAAACAATGGAAAAAATTCAACAAAACATAAAAATTCGAACCAACAT
Source organism: Flavobacteriaceae bacterium (assembly GCA_024644725.1). Classification (GTDB taxonomy): domain Bacteria; phylum Bacteroidota; class Bacteroidia; order Flavobacteriales; family Flavobacteriaceae; genus Lutimonas. Next base: position 15,920 of record JAHEHE010000030.1, read on the forward strand.
CAACCCTTAAATACAATGAGAAAAGTTATCAATATCATCCTGGGGATTCTTTTGATTGTGCTCGCCGTTTGGCTTGTCAACGTCATGATCCTTAAAAATCAAAGACCTCAGCGTCCTCCAATGAAAATCGTGAAGACAGTTTTCATCGATACGGTACAGAATGGAACGATTCCTATCATGATCCGGGCGAATGGAACCCTTGTGGCGAAAAACCGCATAGAGATATTCAGTGAGGTTCAGGGCGTTCTTCAAACCACTTCCAAAGAGTTCAGACCCGGTAATTCCTACCGCAAAGGGGAAGTGATCCTGAAAATAAGAAGTGACGAACACTATGCGAATCTGCAAGCCCAAAAGAGCAACCTGTACAACTCCATCACCTCGATCATGCCCGACATTCGACTGGACTACCCGGAAGAATACGAAAAATGGGAGGCTTACCTGCAGGAGTTTGACTTTGATAAAACCACTCCCCCCCTTCCGGAGACCAATTCGGAACAGGAGAAATTTTTCATTTCGGGTCGTAATATCTATACCACCTATTACAATGTGAAAAACCTTGAAGTCAGGTATTCGAAATATACAATCCGTGCTCCTTACAGTGGGGTCCTCACAAACGCTCTTGTGAATCCCGGGTCTTTGATCCGTCAGGGACAGAAACTTGGAGAATTCATAAGTCCAAGCGTCTATGAGATGGAGGTGGCTATCAATGCAAAATACAGCGACCTGCTCCAGATCGGCAACACGGTCGAGGTAGCCAGTTTGGACAGTGGCAAGGAATGGCAGGGCAAAATAGTCAGGGTCAATGCCAATGTGGATCAAACCACTCAAACGGTTACAGCCTATATCGAACTCAGGGGTGAGGACCTGAAAGAAGGAATCTACCTGGAAGCACATCTTGTTGCCAAATCGGAAGAAAACGCATTTGAAATCCCCCGCAAATTGCTGGTCAACAATGAGAGTCTGTACATACTCAAGGACTCCATCATCGACCTGGTTTCGGTCAACCCTGTTTATTATACCGATGAGTCTGTTGTAATCAAAGGGCTACCGGACGGAACACCGATGGTTAGCCGCGTGGTTCCCGGAGCCTATCCGGGCATGGTCGTCAAGGTGTATGAAGAACGTCAGGGAGCGAAAGAGCCTGCGGAAGAAGAGTCTACCACCGAAACCGAAATGAACTAAGCCCCTGAGCTCATGAAAAAAGTAATATCCTATTTTATCAAATACCACGTGGCGGTCAATGTCATCATCATCGCTGTGGTTATTTTTGGAATTCTTGGAGCTATGAGGATGAAATCGTCTTTCTTCCCGTTGCGTGACTCCAGGTTCATCAATATCACTCTTTTCTATCCCGGTGCATCGCCCCAGGAAATGGAGGAAGGAGTGGTTCTCAAGATCGAGGACAACCTCAAGGGAATCGTCGGTATCGACCGAATTACCTCGGTTTCCCGTGAGAACTCTGCAACGGTTACCATTGAGACCGATCTAGACTACAACATCGATGTCATCCTTCAGGAAGTAAAGAACGCGGTCGACCGGGTTCCCTCCTTTCCGTCGGGGATGGAACCGCCGGTTGTGGCCAAATTGGAAAATATGGTTCCGACGATCAACTTCACCGTCAGCGGAGAGAATATATCGTTGCGGGCGCTGAAAAATTATGCGCGAGAAGTCGAGAACGATTTAAGGGCCATGCCGGGTATATCCCAGGTTACCCTGTCCGGTTTCCCGGATGAAGAAATCGAGATCGCCGTTCGTGAGGTTGATCTCAGAGCCTTCAACCTGACCTTTCAGGAAGTGGCTCGTGCTGTGCAGCAGTCCAACCTTTTGATCAGTGGTGGAAACATCAAGACCGACTATGAGGACTACCTGATCCGGGCACGGAACCGGGAATACTACGGAGAGGACCTGCACAACCTGATTGTCAAAGCCGATCGGAGCGGAAACGTCATCTACCTCAGAGACGTGGCCACGGTCAGGGACCGCTGGAATGAAAACCCGGATCGATTATTCTACAATGGCGATGTGGCCGTAAACATTCAGGTCAATAATACCAATAATGAAGACCTGATTGCGACAGCCGATGTCATCAATGCCTATATTAATACCTTTAATCAGCAACACGACAACGTCCAGCTCAATGTAGCCAGCGACCGATCGGTTGTATTGAAACAAAGAACCGAATTACTCACTGAGAATGCCATCATCGGTATCATACTGGTGCTTCTCTTCCTGTCGATGTTCCTCAACGTTAGACTTGCGTTTTGGGTTGCCTTTGGTTTGCCGATTTCATTTTTAGGGATGTTCATGTTTGCCGCGAATCTTGGGGTTACCATAAATGTTCTTTCGCTTTTCGGAATGATCATAGTTATCGGTATCCTCGTGGATGACGGTATCGTGATAGGAGAGAACATATACCACCACTATGAAAAAGGCAAGAGCCCGATCCGCGCGGCGATTGACGGAACCATGGAAGTGATCCCCCCGATCATTTCTGCCATTCTGACGACTATACTCGCCTTCTCAACGTTCTTCTTTTTAGAGGGAGGTATCGGGGAATTCTTTGCAGAGGTGTCGACAGTTGTGACCCTGACCCTGCTCGTTTCTCTGGTGGAGGCCCTGATCATACTACCGGCGCACATTGCTCATTCCAAGGCACTGGTCAGGGATCGCCCGAAATCCGGAGGGATTTTCAAGGTGTTCCGCCTGATTAACGAAAAGGCCGATCAATTTCTTCGTTTTAACAGGGACAAGCTATACGGGCCCTATCTCAAGTTCTTTTTACAGAACCGTTTTCTGGGCCTGGCCATTCCCATGGCACTTCTGATCATTTCCATTGGGGGTATTCAGAGCAAGATCGTAAGAACTTCATTTTTTCCCAGTCTGGCCAGTGACCGGGTCTCCATTAGCCTTGCCATGCCACAGGGTACCAATGAGCGAATTACCGATTCTATCATCTCGGTGATTGAAGAGGCCGCCTGGCAGGTAAACGATGAGTACACCGAGAAACAGACCGGAAATGAACAGGTTGTAGAAAATATCATCAAACGCATCGGTCCGGGCTCCTCGAACGCGAGCCTGACCGTGAACCTGCTGCCTGGTGAGTATCGCGATTTTCCTTCGGGAGAGATTACCAATGCAATTCGAGAGAAAGCCGGCGTCATTTATGGTGTGGAGACACTCACCTACGGGTCCGGAATGAATTTTGGCGGTAGTCCCGTTGCGGTTTCCCTTTTAGGAAACAATATTCAGGAGCTGAAAGATGCTAAAACCGAGCTCAAGAGCTACATGATGAGCAATCCTGTTTTGAAAGACGTTTCCGACACCGATCCTGCCGGGATCAAGGAGGTTCGAATCAAGCTGAAGAAAGATGCCTACATTCTGGGGCTCACCCTTCAATCTGTGATGAGCCAGGTGCGTTCCGGATTCTTCGGAGTCCAGGCTCAGCGCTTTCAGCGCGGGCAAGACGAAATAAAGGTTTGGGTACGCTACGAACTGGAAGACAGGTCCTCCATTCGAAACCTCGATGACATGTGGATTTCGACTCCAACGGGTGATCGCATTCCGTTTTCTGAAATCGCGACCTATGAAATCGCCCGTGGAGATGTGGCCATCAACCACCTCAACGGACGTCGTGAGATTCAGTTAACGGCAGACATGTCTTCCCCGAAGGAAAGTGCTACAGACGTAATGACCGAGATCAGAACCGAAATTTTGCCGAATATCCTGGCCAAATACCCGAGTGTACAGCCCAGCTATGAAGGACAAAACCGGGAAGCGGCCAAAACGGTAAATTCGGCCAACCAGGTAGGTTTGGCAGTACTTATCTTGATCTACGCGGTGATCGCGTTTACCTTCCGATCCTACAGTCAGCCGCTGCTATTGATCATCATGGTGCCCTTCAGCCTGATCGGAATCGTCTGGGGCCATTACATACACGGATTTGCAATCAACATTTTATCCTGGCTGGGAATTATTGCTCTGGTGGGTATCATGGTGAATGACGGACTCGTCCTGGTGGGTAAATTCAATACCTACCTCAGGGAGGGAATGGATTTCAACGAGGCCCTTTTCCAGGCGGGAAAATCGAGATTCCGGGCTATTTTCCTGACCTCACTGACAACTGTGGCCGGTTTGATGCCCCTGTTGTTGGAGAAAAGTCGTCAGGCCCAGTTTCTCAAGCCCATGGCGATCTCCATCTCGTATGGAATCATGATCGCCACCTTCCTGACGCTCCTGATGCTCCCGTTGCTGCTCTCAATCAACAATAGCTTGACGGTGCGATTGAAGTGGCTGATCACCGGAAGGAAAGTGAGCAAAGAAGAAGTAACAAGAGCCGTAAAAGAACTTAATATCAAAGATGATGAACTGGACTAAGTATACAATTGCATTTTGCCTGCTTTTATCATTTGCATCCCAGGCCCAGGAAGTTTTGCCCAAGCAGGGAGCCGTGGATTTGGCTCTGGAATACAACTATGACATCAGGGTGTCCAACAACGATCTTGAAGCTGCCAAAAACAGTGCAAGCATCTACAATAGTGGTTACCTTCCGTCGATTTTTGCCCAGGGTGGAGCGAACTACAATGATGAAGAGAGCCAGATCGAATTCGTCGATGGCCGGGTTCAGGACAATATCGAGCAGACGACTACGAGTTACAATGCTTCTTTAGGGGTGGATTACCTCATTTTCGACGGTCTTGGTAGAAGGTACAATTACAAAAGGTTGCAGGAGCAATACAACATCTCGGAGATCCGGGTAAGGCAAGTCATTGAAAACACATTGCTGGAGCTGCTGGCCTCCTATTACGACGTGGCCCGTTTGACAGAGAACAAATACAATCTCGAGCAGTCCCTGGCTATCTCCAAGGATCAATACCTGAGAGAGAAGTACGGCTATCAATACGGACAGAAAACCCAGCTGGACGTTTTGAATACGCAGGTCAATGTGAATATCGACAGCATCAATCTGCTCAACATTCAACGCGAGTTGGCCAATGCGAAACGCGATTTGAACGTCATCCTCGGTCGTGAAGTGGACGTTGATTTTGAAGTGGACACATCGGTTGCGTACGCGATGGACCTGACCTATGAGAACATGCTCAAATCCGCCAAGGAGAGAAACGCACTCTTGCTGCAGGCAGAAAAGACCGTAACCCTGAGCGACTACGACCTCAAGATCAACAAGTCGGCCTGGATTCCCAGTGTGGGCGTCAACGGGGCCTACAGTTGGAATGATCTGGATCAGACTACCAATATTGACAACCCTTTTGCCTTTGCGGGAAGGACTGCCACAGGCATCTCGGCCGGGGTAAGTGTTGCCTGGAATATATTTGATGGAGGATTGACACGTACACGTGTAAGAAACGCCAAGATTGTTCAGGAAAACAGTAATATCGAAAAGGAGTTTGTGGAAAAAGACCTGGAACGAAACGTATCCAATGCCTGGGAAACCTACCAGAATTCCCTGTTTATTTTAGAGGCCGAAAGGAAAAACGTGGAGACCAACAAGGTGAACTTCGAACGCAGTGAGGAGCAATTCAAACTCGGTCAGATTATCACCGTCGAACTCCGGTTGGCCCAGGTCAATTTACTCAACGCTGTGAACAGCTTCAACCAGGCCAAATACACGGCCAAAGTAGCAGAATTGAGATTACTGCAGCTGGCCGGGCAGCTGATCGGTGCAGATTATTGATTCTCAGGATTTTTTAGGTTAAATTTTAGTTAAAAATCATAAGCAGGGGAGCCAAAACTGGCTCCCCTGCTCCTTTTCTGTGTAACATTTCTTGCAAAAGGGATTCCGCATGATTTATATCATGAATCTGACCGGGTCGGATGTCTAACTTTGTATTTCAATTAATTAGAAACAATAAAAGTTTAGAAATGGAAACTATCGAAGACGTAAAAATGAATGTTTACAAGTTCGGCGACAAGACAGCTGACGGTAACAGCAAGATGAAAAATCTTCTTGGAGGAAAAGGTGCCAACCTGGCGGAAATGAGTTCCCTCGGGATCCCGGTTCCTGCAGGATTTACTATAACTACTGAAGTTTGTACCAAATACAATGAAATCGGGAAAGAAAAGACCATAGAAATGATCAAGCCCGATGTACAGGATGCGGTGAAAAACGTAGAGCGCATCATGGGTTCTGAATTTGGTGACAAGGACAACCCGCTTTTGATCTCTGTTCGTTCCGGTGCCCGTGTTTCCATGCCGGGTATGATGGACACAGTACTTAACCTGGGTCTCAACGATGAAGTCGTTGAAGGATTGGCCAAAAAAACCAAGAACGAATGGTTCGCATGGGATTCCTATCGAAGATTCATACAGATGTACGGCGGAGTCGTTTTGGGCATGAAACCAAAAACGAAATTGGATATTGATCCTTTTGAAGAAATCATGGAACACCTGAAAGAGAAACGACACATCCACTTGGACACTGAATTTACCATTCAGGATTTGCAGGACCTTGTCTACGACTTCAAGGATGCCGTTAAAAAAAGAACAGGGCACGATTTCCCAACGGATCCGTGGGATCAGCTTTGGGGCGCCGTTGTTGCCGTTTTCAACAGCTGGAACGGAGACCGTGCGTTGTACTATCGAAAAATGCACAACTATCCATCTGAATGGGGAACTGCGGTGAATGTTCAGGCCATGGTTTACGGAAACATGGGAGATGATTCAGGAACAGGGGTTTGCTTTACCCGCGACGCAGGTACAGGTGAAAATGTATTCAACGGGGAATACCTTATCAATGCACAGGGAGAAGACGTGGTTGCAGGTGTAAGGACACCTTTGCAGATCACGAAACTGGGATCTGAAAGATGGGCCGAGCTCGCTCATGTTGAAGAAGAAGAGAGAAAAACACAATACCCTTCACTGGAAGAGTTGATGCCCGAGATTTTTGAAGAACTCAACGGTTATCAGCAGAAACTCGAGGACCACTACCGCGACATGCAGGACATGGAATTCACCATCCAGAAAGGCAAGCTGTGGATCCTTCAAACCCGAAACGGAAAGAGAACAGGATCCGCCATGGTCAAAATTGCCATGGATCTGCTCAAATCAGGAATGATCTCTGAGAAAGAAGCCCTGCTCCAACTCGAACCGATTAAACTGGATGAATTGCTACACCCTGTTTTTGACGAAAAAGCGATCAAGCGAGCCCATGTCATTGCACAGGGTCTTCCCGCATCGCCAGGGGCCGCAACCGGACAATTGGTATTCTTTGCCGATGAAGCCGACAAATACAAATTCTCCATCCTGGCTCGAATCGAGACTTCTCCGGAGGATCTTGAGGGTATGAACATAGCCCGTGGTATCCTCACCGCACGTGGAGGTATGACTTCACACGCTGCCGTAGTTGCCCGTGGTATGGGTAAATGCTGTGTTTCAGGAGCCGGTGCCCTAAAAATCAATTATAAGAACAGATCGATGCGCGTTGGAGACAAAGTGTATCACGAAGGAGACTGGATCTCACTCAACGGTTCCACAGGGAACATCTTTGAAGGGAAGGTCGCAACTGTCGAACCTGAATTGAGCGGTGAGTTTGCCGAGATCATGGAACTTGCCGACAAGTACTCCAACATGAAGGTGAGAACCAATGCCGATACGCCAAAAGATGCGCGTGTAGCGAAAAACTTTGGCGCCCAGGGAATTGGTTTGACACGAACCGAGCACATGTTCTTCGAAGTGGACCGAATCCGGGCCATGCGTGAGATGATCCTGGCGGAAACCGTTAAAGGTAGAAGACATGCCCTTGAGGATCTGCTTCCTATGCAGCGTCAAGACTTTGAAGGTATTTTTGAAGCTATGGCAGGTCTCCCTGTGACTATTCGTCTGCTGGATCCACCACTTCATGAGTTCGTACCTCATCAATTGGCGACGCAAAAAGAATTGGCAGAAGACATGCACATTTCATTGCAAGCCGTGAAAAACAAGGTTTCAGAGCTTGATGAATTCAACCCGATGCTCGGACACAGGGGATGCCGTTTGGGAAATACCTATCCGGAGATCACTGAAATGCAGACCCGAGCAATTATCGAGGCTGCACTCAACTTGAAAGCGAAAGGCATAGAGGCCAAGCCCGAGATCATGATTCCTCTTGTTGGAAACTACAACGAATTTGTAGAGCAGGAAAAAATCATCCGCTCAACGGCTCAAAAAGTTTTCGACGAATACGACGATAGTATTGAATACCTCGTCGGTACGATGATGGAAATTCCGAGAGCGACTCTCGTTGCCGATAAAATTGCCGAGAGGGCGGAATTCTTCTCCTTCGGAACCAATGACCTCACACAGATGGCGTATGGTTTCTCAAGAGATGATGCCGGTAAATTCCTGCCGATCTATATCAACAAGGGTATATTGACGTCTGATCCGTTCGAGGTACTCGATCAGGAAGGCGTGGGTCAACTCGTACAAATCGGAACGGAACGCGGACGTAAGACCAAACCCAATTTGAAGGTCGGAATTTGCGGTGAGCACGGTGGAGAACCATCTTCTGTCGAGTTCTGCTACAACACCGGTCTGGACTATGTAAGTTGTTCCCCATTCCGCGTGCCAATCGCAAGATTGGCAGCAGCCCAGGCACAACTAAAAGCTTCGTGATATTATTATTGTTAGAATTAATTGAAGCTAAGAAGAGGCGAACTTGTTTTGCCTCTTCTTTTTTTCTGTATTCAGGTTGAAGTGATTATATTCGTCTTATGATTCGAGTCGTTTTAATCGGTTCCGGAAATGTGGCTGTTCACCTGGCAAAAGCCCTGGAGAAAACGGAATCCATCAGGCTCGTTCAGTACTTCAGCAGAACCGATCGGAACAAACATTATTTTTCAGAGAATATCCCTCATACGAAAGACATGGTTTCTTTGGTTGAGGCTGACGTTTACCTGATCGCCATAAGGGATGAAGCGATTGAAGAGGTTGCTTCTCAAATCTCTGATCGAAAGGGGCTTGTTTTGCATACCTCGGGCAGCATTTCATTGAAGTCTCTCAGGTCAGCCAAGAGATATGGCGTTCTTTATCCGGTTCAAACCTTTTCCAAGGACAGGGAGCTCGACTGGAAAAAGATTCCGCTTGCCCTGGAGGCATCTTCGCCTGATGCTATGGCGCTTCTCAGAGAATTGGCATCCTCGCTGAGCGATCGAGTCTACGAGATCGATTCTGTACGCAGAAAGAAACTTCATTTGTCTGCGGTTTTTGCCAATAATTTTTCGAACCACATGTTTGCTTTGGCCGAAGAGCTTTGTCAGGAAAACCAGCTCGATTTTGAACTTCTGAAACCCCTGATCTCTGAAACGGGTAAAAAAGTGATTTCAATCCCACCGGAAGAGGCTCAGACAGGCCCTGCCAGGAGACATGACTATACCGTACTTGAAGAACAGGCGAATGAGCTGAACAGGGATAAAAAAGTGATCTACGAAATGCTGTCCCAATCCATTTCATCACGATACCCGAAGAATGAAACATGAAACAAATGGAAGAGTAAACCTCTAATTACCAATCAGATGGAAAAGAACTATAAAGAAATAATGCCTGAGATCACCACCTTTGTCTTCGACGTTGATGGGGTTTTGACCGATGGTACCGTGACCGTTTTCCCCAATGGAGAGCTGGTGCGCACGATGAACATCAAAGATGGCTATGCCTTGAAAGTGGCCATCGAAACCGGCTACAAAATCTGCGTTATTTCGGGGGGAAACAACCCCGCGGTCAAATGGAGACTGGAAGGGCTGGGTGTTTCTGACATCTACCTGGGTGCACACAATAAAATGGACCAGTTCAACGAATTTTTGGAAAAAAACGGGATCGAACCGGGAGAGGTACTTTACATGGGTGATGACATTCCGGACTTGCCGGTTATGAAAATGAGTGGCCTTCCGACCTGCCCTAAAGATGCAGTGCCTGAAATCCGTGACATATCTCTGTATGTATCCCAAAAAAATGGAGGAAAAGGATGCGTACGGGATGTGATCGAGCAGGTTCTAAAAGTCCAGGACAAGTGGAGCAATCATTTTGATGCACGATATGATTGACGAAATGTGATTGACGCAATATGATTGACTGAAAATGAGATTCTACTTCAAAAGGAAAATTGTCACGCTGATAGACAAAGTACTCAGCTTCCTGAGAAAAATTAAAATTCCGGGGCTCGAGGGCATGAATCTCATCGATTTGCTTGAAATGTATATTTCGGGTATCATCAAAGGTACCCTGACCTCGAGGGCGGGCAGCATCGCTTTCAGTTTTTTCATTGCACTCTTTCCATTCGCTCTTTTCGTGCTCACCCTCATTCCGTTCGTTCCCATCGAGGGCTTCCAGGAGAATTTCATGTCCTTTATTTTCAAGGTCATGCCCTCCCGGGATGCCTCAGAAGCCGTGAGGCACGTTCTTGAGGACATCGCAAATAACAAATACGCAGAGCTCCTGTCTTTTGGATTCCTCCTTTCGATATTCCTGATGACCAACGGGGTAAATGCTATTCTGAGTGGTTTTGAGTACACCTATCACGATATTCAGACCCGAACCGTGATTCGGCAGTACATGGTTTCATTAGGGATCTCGCTGATACTGGCCTTTCTTCTGTTGTTGACCGTGGTTCTGATCATTATCATCGAATTCATCATCCGCTCCATGCAACAACAGGGAATTGTGAGTGATTCCAGTATTTTACTGAGTGGGGTTCAGATATTGATTCTCATCGGATTGCTCGTAGTTTCGATATCTCTTCTCTACTATTTTGGAACCCGAGAGGGACGTAAGATTTCGTTCTTTTCTCCAGGAACGATTCTGACCGTTGTCTTGTTCATTGTCAATTTTTTCATCTTCAAGGCCTACCTCGAAAAATTTGGCCAGTACAATCAGTTGTACGGCTCCATTGGCACGGTGCTGGTCATCATGTTATTCATTTGGTTAAATTCCATTATCTTGCTGCTCGGTTTTGAACTCAATACGAGTCTTTTAAAATTACATCACAAAAATTTAGAGAAAATACAATGAAAAAAGTCGTTTTTTTCGCTTTGGCCTTTTGCCTTTACAGCGGAATCACATGGGCACAGGATGTTTTTGGCAAATGGTACAGCATCGATCCGGATACAGGTAAAAATGAGTCTATCATAAGGGTTTACGAGAAAGATCAGCAAGTTTTCGCGCAGATCGAGACCATTCTGAAAGAAGAGGACAAAGACAAGACTTGCATCGAATGCACCGGAAAGGACAAGGACAAACCCATTGAGGGCCTTGTGATCATGAAGGGGCTAGTCAAAGATGGGGATGAATACAACGGTGGAAAGATCCTGGATCCGAAGAACGGAAAATACTACAAATGCTACATTACCCTCGAGGAAGAGAACAAGCTCAAACTCCGAGGCTATATCGGCTTCTCTGTAATTGGGAGAACCGAATACTGGTACAGGGTTGAAGGAAAATGAAGCGGGCCTTGACATGCCTGCTGCTTCTGCTGCCTTTGACGATCTTATCGGGCCAGTCAGTCCATGGAAAATGGATCACCTACGATATTTTTAACAGTTCCGTGGAAGAATCCGTTGTCGAGATCTACGAGGTCGATGGAGGGCTTTACGTGCGTATCGACAGCATCATACCCGAAGAGCACAGAATGGACGTATGCAGCCGCTGCGATGGAAGCCTGAAAGATCAACCCATCAAGGGCTTGGAAATTCTGAAAGGAGCCCGGTTTGAAGACGGCATTTGGCAGGGTGCCAAGATTCTCAATGCAAAAAACGGGAGACGGTACGGGTGTCACATCACTCCCACGAAAGGAGACACCTTGAAAGTAAGGGGGTTCATAGGCTATCCTATCTTTGGCAAAAACCTGTATTGGACGCGACTGAGAGAGGACTAGAAGCGATAGCGGAAATTGAAGCCGAAATTAGCGTATACGAAGTCCATCTTATCGACTACGATAACGGCAGGCCTATAGTCCAGACCTGCCACCAATGGGACCGAGCGGAACCTGTATTCAAACCCCAACTCCCCCATCACACCGAGCTTGAACTCACTGGCAAACAAACTTGTTAAGCCGATTCCCGCGTAATAATTGAATCCTGAATTTTTAAAAACGGGTGCCACAACAAAGTCATAAAGCACATCCAGACCCACATTGTCTCCAAAGGAGACGGTCGTGTGAATTCTTCTTTGCTCGATGGGTATGACCGCATCGATGGCGATATTGTTACCGTCCATGTCACCGAATCGCAAACCAACTTCCTGGGCCGAAAGCCCAACATAACAAGTTAAAAACAGCAGCAGGAAGGTAATTTTCTTCATAACTTTTTCAGCAAAAGTACAGAATTACGGAAACACGACCTGACCCGGAACGATCCCAGCCTCAATCGTATTGACAAGGGTTCCTGAATTCACGTTGAACACCTTTACCATTCCCTCAGAGGCAAAATCACCAGCGTCGGTGCCATAGAGCTCTCCGCTCGCCACAGTCATGCTGTAATAGAAACCTTCCAGACCGGTTATACCTTCTTCCGGTAATTCTGAAGCTCCCGGGTTCATCCTGTAAATCTGGCCATTCATATGGTAAAAGAGCTGCCCAGCATCAAAATTCAAGAGTCCGGGATGAGCCGTGACAAGCTCAAATTCCTTAGAGGTGGAGCTAAAATCAGAGAGTTGGATCTTGTAGAGAGCACCTGAAGTTTCTACATCGGCATAAGACGGCTTTCCGGCGCAAAGCACCCATACATTGCCAGCCGCATCTGCTTGTAAGGAATTTGGCACATCTCCAACTTCAATGGTTCTGATCACTTGATTGGTGGCGGGGTCGATCAAAACAACCTGGTTATTAAAATTAAATCCACCTTGCAATGCGACCATGAGGCCTTCGGATGTCTCGAGCATGCGCTCCGGTCCTTCTCCTACCGGGATGGTTGCCCGAACCTCATTCGCGTCCAAATCCACAACGGCAATAAAGTCATCCGAAGGGTCAAAGGGATCCCCCCAGTTGCTGACAAAACCCCTGCCTTCAGCCACAACGAAGTGTCTCGGATTTTTGATTTCATCGCCCTGGATCACAGCCAGTTTTTCCATGGTATTGCGGTCAACTACGACAATAGCTGACGAATTGTTCACAACGATGTAGGCCCTGTCTCCATCGATAAACATCGAATTGACGATGTTACCCAAATTCTCCCCATTAACGCTCTTGTAAACCTCCTGTTGAATATTTCCGTCATCGCCCACAAAAGTGAGGGTCCCACTTCCATTTTGAAAGGGACCTTCATTGGTAATGAAGTACCCGAATTCATAATCTCCTTTTGATTCCTGAACAGGATCAGTGTCATCTGAACAGGACAACAAAAACAAAGGGGTCAAAAAGAAGAACAGGAGTTTGATTAATTTCATTTCTTAAAATTTATAGGTTAGATTTAAATGACCGTTTCTATTGGGCATCGGTCTGAAAGCCACAGATTGATAAGCTTGATCAAAGAGATTGTTCACCTTGACCGATAGAATCATTCTTCGATCAAAAAAAGATTTTACCAACTCCAGGTTTGAGAGGGCGTAGTCATCGAGGCTTTGACTGTTGGACGTTGTTGTAAACACTTCTCCGGTATACTGGACCTGGTACTGTGCCGTCCATGTCCTCCAACCGTATTGAAAGATTCCATTGGCCCGGTGCTCCGGGACATAAATGAGCTGGGTGTCCAATTCTTCATCAACGGCTCGTGTAAAGTCGTAGGCCAGGTTCCATCTTATAAGATGCTGGTTAAACCTCTTGCCGCCTTGCACCGAAAACTCGATACCGTAATTGTTTGCCTCGTTTATATTCACAGGGCTCCAAATTCCGCCTGTACCCGGTTGCCACTGAATGAGATCCTGGCTATTGATTAAAAATCCCGTAAGGGAGATCGTGTGCATCTCCTTTTGAAATTGAAGGCCCAACTCCCCCGAATGACTGGTCTCCGGTTCGAGGTCAGGATTCCCCCCAGGTTCCCAAAACAAGTCATTGAAAGTGGGCAGTCGATAATTAGACGAATAGGCCGCCTTTAAAGCAAAGGAGCCTGACAAGTCAAAGCGTCCGTCCGCTGAAAAGATGACCGGTATGGAATACGCCGTAGAAGTTCCCGCCCGTAGGCTCAGGTTGTAGGTGAAGCGTTCAACCGGGCGGTGTTGGAACAATCCATAGGCGGTGAAATCCGTTCGTTCGGCATCCTCAAGGCTTGAACCCGTCCCATTTGCGTTCTCCAGCTCCAATCCGCCCTTGATCAGGATTTCATCCCGAATGAAATAGGTTATGTCGTATTTGCCAATGAAACGGTCACTGGATCCTTCCGAGCGGTTCTCAGGCTGGTCCCGATTGAAAAAATAGGTGAAGTCCTCGTGAAGAAAGGCAAATTTTAAGGAAGAAGTAAAGCGATCGGCCAGGTATTTCCATTCGGCCATCAATCGGGTATCGAGATTTTCCAGTCTCTCATTGCCCCTTACGGTCAGGGTCCTCGAAAGGTTCCTGTCATTTTGGAAAAGAATTGAATGAAACAAGATCTGGCTGTGCTCATCGAGTTGATACCCCAGAGAAACATTGGCGTTGTAGTTCTCAAATTGACCGTTTTCATTCTTGAGTTCGGTCCCCAGAAAGGGATAGTCATTCTCGGAACGCATCCCTCCCAATCCCAGTTTTACGGTAAAGCGGTCGGAGCTCACAAGGCCGCTGAATTGTCCTTTGTAGGTTTCATAGCTACCGGCCCCTAAGAAAACCCGGAATGCATCATCTTCGCCATAGGGAATCCGATCGCTTAAGTTGACCGCTCCCCCGACGGCCCCGTTGCCCAGCAAAACACTTCCCCCTCCTCTTCGGATCTCAATGGCATTGAAGCTGTTACCCTGAATGGTGTTGAAGTCGGTTTGTCCGTTAAGCGTAGAATTTATGGCAATACCATTCCAAAATACCCCGGTCTGGGAGGCTGTCGTACCGCGAAGAGAAATGGAGGAGACCATTCCGTACCCATTCTGCTTGAAATACAGGTTGGACTGCTTTTCGAGAAGCTCGCCCAAAGACTGATAATCAGAATTCAGCAAGGAGTCTGAAATCGTCTGTATGCTGTAGCCCGGATTGACGGAGCCCGCAAAATTGCCCTTCAAAAGGATTTCCTCCAGTTGCTCGGATTTTCCTGACTGAGCCGAAGCAGCGCCGAAAGAAAAGAAAATGAATAGTATAAATAATCTCATAGACAACAGTTTTTCTTCCGAAAACTTTGTTCTTACGAAATTGGCAGGTTTCCTGGCTTGCGTCCCGATGTTTGCCTTCCCTTCTTTGAGAAAGTGGCTTGCAGTAAACACCGGCCACCGATAAAACGGCTTAGCTTACAGTTGCGGAGACAGCTCCCGACTCTAACGGGATTCCCATTTCAAATCCGCTTCGTGCGGACCAAAATCAGGGACAAAAGTACCTCTTCCCGGCCCATAAAAAAAATATTTTAGAAAGTTTTGTTTGAAAATATCGTAAACTTGCTGAACAAAATTTGAACAATACGATTTTGCTTTCGTTGCATGAAACTCAGTAGTCATTTTCAGTTTTTCCTCCTGCTTTTAATTGTTGTTTCCGCGTTTGTTTCTTCCTGTAAAAATGAACGCGAGGCGGAAAGGGAATCAGAAATACAGATTTCAACTGATTATAAAATTAGATATGCCAAAGGATTTGATATACAATATTTTAATACACACAAAAAACTAATAATCAAATCGCCTTACCCCGATTCAAAGCAAGATTTTGTCTACACCCTCAGCAACAAAAAATTCGGAGACACAAACGAGCCTGAAACCATTGGGATACCCCTGGATAAAATAGTAGCTACCTCCACGACCCATGTCCCGATGCTTGAAATTCTCGGGGCCGCGGATGCTCTTGTCGGATTTCCGAATGCCGAATACATCACCTCCCGTGAAACGAGGGATCGAATTGAACAAGGGGAACTCGTCGATATTGGCAAAGACATGGGGCTCAATACGGAAATGGTAATTGCCCTTCAGCCTGAAGCCGTTATCGGGTTCGCGCTGGATGATTCCGACAAAGCTTACTCGACTTTACGCAAGAACAATATTCCGATCGTATTCAACGGCGACTGGCTGGAAGAGACCCCTTTGGGCCGTGCGGAATGGATCAAGTTCTTCG
>JAHEHE010000147.1 GCA_024644725.1 Flavobacteriaceae bacterium
CACCCTGAACGACAAACCGATATACGTCGACCTGAACCCGCAACTCTACAGCTGGGTGATCGAAAACCTGGTCAAGAACGCCATCGATGCCATGAGCGGCAAAGGAAGTTTGGAGATCAGTGTTTTCCAGGAGAACAGTTTGGCTGTCATCACGGTGACCGACAGTGGCAAAGGCATACCCAAACGATTGCAGAAAAAGATCTTTGAGCCGGGCTACACCACCAAGCAGAGAGGTTGGGGTCTCGGTCTTTCGCTGACCAAGCGCATCATCGAAGACTACAACAAAGGCAAGATATTTGTGAAGCGCTCCGAGATCGGTGGCGGCACCACCTTTATGATCCAATTGAAGGTTTCTGAGTAGTTACAACTGAAATTTCCGTGAGATCTCGTTGGCGATCTCTTCAAACTGACCCTTTGTGAGCTCCTCTTTCTTGCTGAAATTGGCATCCGCCATGGTGTGCAGCGGGATCAGGTGAACATGAACGTGCGGTACTTCGAGCCCAATGACCGACATGCCCACGCGTTCGCAGGGAACCGCTCTTTTAATGGCTTTGGCCACCTTGTAGGAGAATTTCATCAACTTGAGATACGAATCCTCGTCGAGGTCGAAAAGTTTGTCATCCTCTTTCTTCGGAACGACCAATGTATGGCCCTTTGAATTCGGGTTGATGTCGAGAAAGGCAAAGTAGTCGTCATTCTCTGCCACCTTGTAAGAAGGGATCTGGCCCTGGATGATCTTTGTGAAAATACTGCTCATAGCACGAGGGGGTTTTGGGTTGCTGATGTTCTGATATAAGACCTAAAGATACAAAATCTTCCTGCCGGATGGTATATGAATTGAATCGGGTCTGGCCTATTCCGTCATCTTGAGATATCCAGGATCTCAAACTTCATCAATCCGCTCGGCGCCTGAACCTCAGCGATATCGCCTACTTTTTTGCCCAAAAGTCCTTTGCCGATGGGTGAGCTCACAGAGAGCTTCCCCTGTGAGAGATCTGATACGGCATCCGCGACAAGCGTATACTCAAACTCCATCTTATTGGCAATATTCCGGATCTTCACTTTTGACAAGGCCAGTACCTTGGACGTGTCAAGCATCGACTCATCGATCAAGCGGGCCTTCGACAGCGTCGCCTTCATCTGGGCAATTTTATATTCCAGCAAAGACTGCTCCTCCTTCGCCGCATGGTATTCTGCATTTTCACTGAGGTCGCCCTTGTCACGCGCATCGGCAATCTCCTGGGTAACCCTCGGTCTTTCAACGTGCTCCAGATGTTCGAGCTCGTCTCGCAATTTTTTCAATCCTTCCTCCGTATAATATTCTACATCACTCATGTGCTAACTCTTTTCCGTTAAATCCTTCTGATTGTAAAGCTCTTAAATAGAAAAAATCTCAAATCCAGGGAAATTGGATCGAGATCTATACACAAATGTACCAAATTCATTTTATTTGAGGGTGCTCTTGTCGAATTTTCTCATGGTTTACGCTGATAAAGATTGAACTTTGGGCCACTTCCCTTCGGTGTCAAACAAGCCCGATTCCGTCAAAATATTTGTAACTTGCTCAAAATTTCATGGAGGTGAAGAAGGCCCTGTTTCTTTTGACTTTATTGCTCCTGGTTTCCTGTTCGGATGATGGAGACGATCGCAACCAATTCCTGCCCAATGTGCCGGTGAACCAGACGATTTTTTTGAATAATCCTGAATTTATTGACTTGCAGGTGGTCGGCGGCTGGGCCTACTCCCAGGGCGGGATCAGCGGCATTGTCATCTACCATTCCGGGATCAACAGCTACCTGGCTTTTGAGCGAAGCGCGCCTCATTTGAGTCCGCAGTCCTGTTCAAGGATGAACGTGGAGAACAGCCTGTTTATGGTGTGCCCTTGTGACGGGGCTGAATTCAACCTTTTGAACGGTGCTCCCCTGACGGAGGGCGTGAACTTTGCGGCAAAGCAATACCGCGTGCTCGTTACCGGACCCAATACGCTCCAAATCACTAACTTTTAAATTCTTACGGGCTTGTGAAGGATTATTTTTCATCAAATTTCAGGTTGGGAGTTCTCGGCGGAGGTCAATTGGGTCGTATGCTCCTGACCGAAACCCAGAAATACGATATTTACACGGTGATCCTGGACGGATCTGCGGATGCTCCCTGCGCCCAGATCTGCAACGAATTTCACCAGGGAAGTCTCATGGATTACGACACCGTTTACAACTTTGGCAAGTCAGTCGATGTGCTTACCATCGAGATCGAGCACGTCAACATCGAGGCCCTGAAACAGCTCGACGAGGAGGGGCTCAAGATCTTTCCGCAGCCTTCGATTCTGGAGATCATCCAGCACAAAGGGCGTCAAAAGGATTTCTTTGCCTCACACCTGATCCCCACCGCTCCCTATCATCGTTTTGAAAAAAGCTCGGATGTGAAAACCTGGATCGAATCAAAAGGGGATTCGCGCGATTTTCCCTTTGTTTGGAAGTCGGCCCAGTTCGGCTATGACGGAACCGGGGTCAAGATCGTTCGCTCGCTCGCGGATCTCGAAGGTCTTCCTGAGGTGCCATGCCTGGTCGAAGAGATGATCCCTTTCAAGAATGAACTGGCCGTAATTGTGGCCCGAAACGAATCCGGTGAAACCCGAACCTACCCCGTGGTCGAGATGGAGTTCCACCCCACGGCGAACCAGGTCGAATTTGTGATCTGTCCGGCGCGGATCGATTCTTCTGTTGCTGCGCGAGCTCGTGAAATAGCTTTGCAAGTTGCTGATTGCTTTGGCATTGTCGGTCTTTTGGCCGTTGAGATGTTCCAGACCCAGGACGACCAAATCCTGGTCAATGAGGTTGCACCCCGCACCCACAACAGTGGTCATTATAGCATCGAAGCTTCCTACACCAGCCAATTCGAGCAGCACCTGCGCTCCGTCCTGAACATGCCCCTGGGCCGCACCGACAGCAAAGTCGCCGGCATCATGGTGAATTTAGTCGGCGCTGAAGGCTACTCCGGCCCTGTCGTTTACGAAGGCATGGAAGACATCCTGCACATTGAAGGGGTTACGCCACACATTTACGGTAAAAAAGAAACCCGGCCGTTTCGAAAAATGGGCCACGTCACCATCGTCAATGAAAACATGGAAGAAGCGCATCGGATTGCTGAGAGGGTGAAGAAGGCTATTAGGGTTGTTTCGAAATAGAACTTTAGCAGAGTTACACTCCAAAGCTTGCTTTTCTTTGTAGAATAAGATCAAAATCTTGAGCTTCATTTCTTTTGTTTCTTTCATTTGATCAAACTTGTA
>JAHEHE010000076.1:0-5906 GCA_024644725.1 Flavobacteriaceae bacterium
GAGGGAACCTTGCGTGCTGATCGCAACGATACAGTTTACTATGTCGAAAGGCGTTTTCTGGATGGTAATCCGTCCACTGTGGATGACATCGACACCGTCAAGCTGGACCCACTGGCGCCCAGCATCAAGTTCCGTTTGGACAAACAGTTCTTTCAGGACAGGTTCATCGATCATGACAACCCGGTTGACTTCGAGAACAATGACAATTTTACCCGCTATTTCAGGGGTCTGTACATTGATGCCTTGGGTATAGACGGGGCACTCATGAACCTGACCCTGAACCCGGCCTCCATGACCATTTATTACTCCAACGATGAGATAACCGATGAGGCGGATGGCGAGGATCTGAACGGCAACGGCATAACAGGAGAAACCGATGTTCTGATCAAGGTAAAGCAGCAGGCCGTATTTCCCTTTGGGGGTGTCGCTGCGGGCAGTTACCAACGAGATTATGGGGGATCGGCAGTACAACCCTATTTGCTCAACCCGGACAGCATCAACGGAGAACCTACGCTCTTCGTCCAGGGAGCATCCGGATCGGAGGCAGTCATCGAGCTATTTGACGAAGAAAGCCTTGAGGAGATTCGAAACAAGGGTTGGTTGGTCAATGAGGCGAATCTTGTCGTATATCTCGACGGGGACCAGGGTGAAGTGCCCAACCGGTTGCTTCTCTATAAATACGATTACGACTCCTTTGTGGATGACCTGTACGATCCCAGATTCGGACCGGATGAGTTCGGAGGCGAACTGGAATATGACAGTGACGGCAATCCGGAGCGCTACAAATTCAAGATCACAAGCTATATCACGGAAGTGCTGAAGGCTGAGGAGCAGAAGCAAGCCAGGCTCGCGTTGAGGAATTACGTAAGAACGGACCTTCCTGATTTCGCCCTTTTGGATACCGTGGTTCCCGATTGGAACTGGATTCCCAAGGGAGTGGTTCTTCACGGTAACCGACCTTCAAGCAACGAAAAAAGAATCGTTCTAGAGATCTTCTATTCAAATAATCCTTAACTTTCGGGCTTCTGAATGCGGAGTCCCCCCGGCCGCAGAACGTGTCATTCTGCATACTAGCCGGGAGAAATTTGCGTTTTAGCTAACAAATACTCAAATACTATGTGTGGAATAACAGGTTATATCGGTTATCGCGAAGCCTATCCTATTATCATCAACGGATTAAAACGATTGGAATACCGCGGCTATGACAGCGCAGGTGTCATGCTCTATGACGATGGCGATGTGCATTTGGCCAAAACCAAAGGGAAAGTTTCAAGTCTTGAAGAAAAAGTGGAGCAGGAGATTCCCAACACAGGCTTTGTTGGGGTAGGTCACACCCGTTGGGCGACTCACGGGGTCCCCAATGACGTCAATTCCCACCCGCATATCTCAAAATCCGGAAATCTTGTGATTGTTCACAATGGGATCATAGAGAACTATGATTCAATCAAACAGGAGCTCAAAAGCAGGGGCTATACCTTTCATAGTGACACCGATACCGAGGTACTGGTCAATCTCATAGAAGAGATGAAGTCACAGGAAGGGGTCAAATTGGGGCAGGCAGTCCAAATGGCGCTGAACCAGGTCATCGGGGCCTATGCCATAGCAGTCTTTGACAAGACCAAACCCAATGAGCTTGTTGTTGCCCGATTAGGTAGCCCTATAGCCATCGGAGTAGGCAAGGATCACGAGGAATTCTTTATCGCTTCTGACGCTTCTCCTTTCATTGAATTTACAAAAGACGCCATTTACCTTGAAGATGAGGAGATGGCCATTGTAAAGATCGGACGCGAGGTGCGCGTGCGAAAGATCAAAGACGACAGCCTGATCGATCCTAATATTCAAAAGCTTCAACTCAACCTGGAACAGATCGAAAAGGGGGGGTATGACCACTTCATGTTAAAGGAAATACACGAACAACCCAGGGCCATAACTGATACGTTTAGAGGACGCCTTCTGGTGAATGAAGCAATCATCAAACTCTCGGGGCTGGAGAATAACATGAAACGGTTCCTGAATGCCGAGAGAATCATTGTTGTCGCTTGCGGAACTTCCTGGCATGCCGGACTTGTGGGCGAATATATTTTCGAGGAGTTTGCGCGAATCCCGGTTGAGGTGGAATACGCTTCGGAGTTTCGATACAGGAATCCCGTTATTTCAGATAAAGACATCGTCATTGCCATCTCCCAGTCAGGAGAGACGGCTGATACCTTGGCGGCCATAAAATTGGCGCGTTCCAAAGGCGCATTTGTCTTTGGGATTTGCAACGTTGTAGGATCCTCCATTGCACGTGAAAATGATACCGGAGCCTATACGCATGCGGGTCCTGAAATAGGGGTCGCCTCGACGAAGGCTTTTACAACCCAAATCACGGTTCTCACCCTGATGGCTCTTAGGCTCGCCCGTGCCAAGGGGACTATGACCAGTGAAGATTATCGAGTGCACCTCAGGCAGTTGGAGCTGATTCCCGACAAGGTCACTGAAGTGCTCAAGACGGATGAGCACGTACGAAACATAGCCAGCATTTACAAGGATGCGTCAAATTGCCTCTACTTGGGGCGTGGGTTCAATTTCCCTGTAGCCCTGGAAGGCGCCTTGAAGCTCAAGGAAATCTCGTACATACACGCAGAGGGTTATCCTGCTGCAGAGATGAAGCACGGACCGATTGCTCTGATTGACAAGGACATGCCTGTGATCGTCATTGCCACGAGCAAAGGGCACTATGAGAAAGTTGTGAGCAATATCCAGGAGATCAAATCCCGAAACGGACAGATCATCGCTGTTGTGACCGAGGGTGACGTAACGGTGAAAGAGATCGCCGATCACGTGATAGAGATCCCGGAGACCGAAGAAGCATTGTCACCTTTATTGACGACAATTCCGTTGCAATTACTTTCATATTATATCGCCGTTATGAGGGGATGCAATGTGGACCAACCGAGAAACCTCGCCAAATCCGTTACGGTGGAGTAGTTTCACATCGAATGCATTCGGTCCTATTTCCCGTTGAAAGTGTTCATGGTGTTGTTGAGACCTGCCATAGCAAAAGAGACTATGGCCTTGCCTGACTTTTCGAGGCGTTCCGGAAGCTTTTCGGACTCTTCTTCGTTCCAGGTACCGAGCACATGCTCTATCTGCCTACCTTTCGGATATTCGTTTCCAATGCCGAATCGAAACCGGGCGTAGTTTTGGGTTTGCAGCACTTCATTGATGTTGGTCAGGCCATTGTGACCTCCACTGCTTCCCTTACCCTTGATCCGTATCGTGCCATAAGGCAAATTAAGGTCATCCGTCACAACGAGCAGGTTCTCGAGTGGGATTTTCTCGATTTTCATCCAGTAGCTTACCGCCTTTCCGCTCAAGTTCATATACGTGTTGGGTTTCAGGAGTATAAATGTTCTCCCTTTATGATTGAAGCGGGTAAGGTCTCCTAATTTTTTGGTCTCAAATGCCACATCGCGCTCTTCGGCCAATGCATCGAGTATGGTGAATCCAATATTGTGTCGCGTATCCTGGTATTTTTCACCGATATTGCCCAGACCCGCAATCAGGAATTTTTTCATGTCGGTTTCCAATTCGCCCTTCCTAAACAGGAAAGAGCTGATTTTAGCCAAAAACTTCATTTTTTAAATATAAAAAAAAGCTTCCCGACAGGCGGAAAGCTTTCTTCTTTTATTCAGGAAATGGCTTACTCTGCAGCAGGAGCAGCTTCTTCAGCAGATCCCTCTGCTGCTTCAGCGCCTTCAGCTCCTTCTTCGCCTTCCTCTTCATCACTATCCATTTCATCAATTGACATGGCCAAACGAGAAACTCTCACTTGAGCAACTACGGTGTTGTCAGGATGCAGGATTGTGTATTTGTCGTTTTTCAAGCCGGTCACATACAATTTGTCACCGATGTTCAATTCTGAGATATCCGCTGTGATAAAGTCAGGTAAGTCCGCAGGAAGTGCCTTTACTTTAAGTTTACGATACGGGAATCGCAAGTTACCCCCTGCAACGACACCAGGTGCATTACCTTCCAGTCTTACCGGGATGTCCATCATCACGGGTTTGTCGTCGTGAAGTTGATAGAAGTCAACGTGCAGGATTTTGTCAGACACCGGGTGGAACTGGATGTCCTGCAAGATTGCCTTGTACTTTTCGCCATTCTCCAATTCAATCATCGCCATGTACACGTTTGGAGTGTAGACGATTTTGCTGAATGACAGTTCGTCAGCCGAAAAGTGCATTGCCTTGTCTCCTCCGTAAAGTACACAAGGAACCTTTCCAGCATTACGTAAGGCCTTGGTCGATGCCTTGCCCACGCTTTCTCTTTTAGATCCTTTGATTGTAATAGATTTCATTACTGTTTATTAAATAGATTTACATTAAAAATTGTCCACTGATGGACTTGTTTGCCTGTACCTTTTGCATCACGTCCGCAAATAAGGGCGCGCAAGATACAACTTTTATTTTTGGGCTCTGTTTCTGAAGGGGAATCGAATCGGTCACGATCAATTCCTCCAAAGCCGACTCTTCAATTCGCTCATAAGCTGCGCCAGAAAGAATGGGGTGGGAAGAAATAGCTCTTACACTGACCGCTCCTCTTTCCATCATGAGATCCGCTGCACGTGTTAGCGTTCCAGCTGTATCGACCATGTCGTCCACCAGGATCACGTTTCTGCCTTCCACGTTACCGATCAGTTCCATGGTCTCAATCACGTTGGCCTTTTTGCGTTGCTTGTAGCAGATCACAACCTCAGAATTCAGGTACTTGGAATAGGCATAGGCACGCTTTGAGCCTCCCATGTCAGGGGATGCGATGGTTATATCCTTCAGGTTCATGGCTTCGATATAAGGAAGCAAGAAAGTTGATGCATACAGGTGATCCACGGGTACCTCAAAGAAGCCCTGGATCTGGTCTGCGTGCAGGTCCATGGTCATGATTCGCGTGGCGCCCGCCGCTTGCAGTAGTTTGGCAACCATTTTAGCCGCAATCGGAACGCGAGGCTGGTCCTTTCGGTCCTGCCGGGCCCATCCGAAGTAGGGCATTACGGCCGTGATGTGTCTTGCCGAGGCTCTTTTTGCCGCATCGATCATGAGAAGCATCTCCATCAAATTGTCATTGGGGGGCATGGTAGATCCAATGATGAAAATACGTCTTCCCCGAATAGACTCCTCATAACAAACCTGAAACTCTCCGTCACTGAACATGTTTTTTCGAAACTTGCCCAATTCCATGCCGTAAGCGTCGGCAATGCTCTTGCCCAATTCTTTGCTCTGGGACAAGGCGAAAATTTTTGGCGTCAGGACCGTTGGTTGCATAAGGTTTTGTTTTTTAGGAAATTGATGCTTGTTTAAACGGACTGCAAAAATAAGCAAATATTTGATTTCGGTAAATTTTTGAACAAGATTTTTACCCTGTTTGAATTGAGCTCAAAATTCTGTCAAATCCCGAGAAATATGGTTTCATATTTGTGTAAAAAGTTTATATTTGCAAGCCCAAAACAAGTCTACCTGTTTGGACGGAAATTGCCTTGGTGGCGGAATTGGTAGACGCGCTGGATTCAAAATCCAGTTCTGGCAACAGAGTGTGGGTTCGATTCCCACCCAAGGTACAACAAACCAAAAAAATGGTGAACAAGAGCGAGCTCCAAAATGGAAAGCTCGCTTTCTTTTTTTGGAGCGTCGCGATTTGTTCTTTTTTTGGTTTTCAAGCGTAGCTTGAAGGGAACACGGGCCTTGCCCGTGAATCCCACCATCTCGATTACCTATAAGGATTAGGCGAATGATTCTTTTTTTCGATTTTCAAGCGCAGCTTGAAGGGAACACGGGCTTTGCCCGTGAATCCCACCTTACAATGCCAATTTAGAACAACATCAAGCGAACGATTCTTTTTTTGTTTTTTCAAGCGCAGCTTGAAGGGAA
>JAHEHE010000076.1:6006-10594 GCA_024644725.1 Flavobacteriaceae bacterium
AATGAATCCCACTTTACGCTTGATTTCCAAGCTTTAAAAGCTTCTAAATCTCAATTTTCTTCGTAACTTTAGCTTACAACAGATTCCGCGTGAATCGCAAAACCCCTCCGAGATGCGACGCAATTACCCAATACCTTTTCTATTAGCCATTTTATTTGTTCTACCTTCATTTGCTCAAGATTTTGAGGAGAACCCTCTGATGAAGGATCGATTTTACGTGGAGGCGGGAGTCTTCAATGTTCTTAGAGAGATGAAATTGGGCGCAGATGGACAATCCGAAGGTGGTGAAATAGATTTCAATGAAACGTTCAAGCTTACTGATAATGATCCGACCTATTTTTTCAAGTTCGATTGGAGATTTTCAAAGAAGTGGACGGTTGCATTTGAAACTTTTGGGGTAAACGCCGGAAACAGCCTGGTGCTGGAAGAAGACATTACGTGGGAGGATATCACCTTCGAAGAAGGATCTTTCGTGCGAGCAGGAGTAGAGTTTCAGCTTTACCGCTTGTTTTTCAGTCGAAGAGTCTTTAGCAGACCGAAGCATCGCATTGATGTCGGTTTGGGCTTACATGGATTGAATATAGGCGCGTTTGTAGAAGGAGAAGGCAGAACAAGTGAGGGAAACATTGAACCCGGTAAAAGAAAGGTGAATGGATTAATTCCCCTTCCGAACATTGGAGCATCTTACATGTGGGCTCCTCATAAAAAATGGATGATTGGAGCCAATTTGGATTGGCTGGGGCTCACCATTGATCAATACTCAGGATCTTTATGGTACTTTGCTCCGAAAGTCAAGTTTCAGATTTTGGATAATTTTGGCATAGGAGCCAATTATGCTTTGTTCTCTCTTGACGCCAAAGTAAATGGAGAAAACTGGAACGGACGATTCAACATGGGCTTCAGTGGTCCGCTACTCTCCTTGCACGGCAACTTCTGACCGATACGCTTTCAAGACGGTCCAGATTTTCAAAAAGGATTCGCCCCCTTCCAACCGGGACCTCTGACCACCCTTCCAGGGTTAGCACCCGTGTGCTCACCATCTTTGAGCACCTGCTCCCCGTTGACAAAGACGTGGATCATCCCAGTGGCGTATTGTTGGGGTTTTTCAAACGTGGCATGGTCCTGGATTTTTTCCGGGTCAAAAATCGCAAGGTCTGCATAGTATCCCAATTTCAGAGCTCCTCTTTTCTCAATTTTCAAATTGGAAGCCGGCAGGCCCGACAACTTGAAAATAGCCTCTTCCATAGGAATGACTTTCTCATCACGCACATATTTTCCCAGCAGACGGGCGAAGTTGCCATAAGCCCGAGGATGGGTGCTCGATTTGAGAAAGACGCCTTCCGGGGCCATGGACCCCGCATCCGACCCAAAGCTCATATAAGGAAGCGCTATCTGCTTTTTGACATTCTCCTCGGACATTAGAAAGTAAACGGTTCCGACCCGACTCCCATCCTGGACGACCAAGTCCATGGCCGTCTCCTCCGGACTCGTTCCTCTCATTTCAGCCACCTCGGCCAGCGACTTTCCTGTCAGGTACTTCAAGCTGTCATTTTTAAAGCCGATGAGCAGCATTTGGTCAGGCCCTTCGGTCATCTGCATCAGGCTTTCCCAGTCCTCGGCGGGTTCCTGCATCTCCTTGAGCACCCTTTTTCGTATCGTCGGATCCTGAAGACGTTCTGCCCATTTCTCATAGCCACCCTCCTGAACCCAGGGAGGCATGGCCGCGTCAAGACCTGTCGCACCGGCCGTGTAGTTATACATGTCTGTCGTGATGTGAAGGCCTGCGTTTCGCGCCGAATCAATCTTGGAGACCACCTGATCGAATTTATTCCAGTTCACCTGGCCGCTCTGCTTCAGGTGATAGACCTCTGCTCGAATGCCGGCCTCATGGGCGATCCGAATGAGTTCGTCCAGGCTTTCTAAAAGGCGGACGCCTTCACTGCGAATGTGGGAAATGTACATGCCATCATACTCGGAAGCCACCTTGCAAACTTCAATGAGCTCTTCCGTGGTAGAGTAAAATGCAGGGGCGTAGATCAGCGAAGAACCTATACCGAGGGCGCCTTCCTCCATAGCCTGCCGGACCATGGATATCATCTCTTCAAGCTCTTCAGGCGTCGCTTCCCGATCCTCGTAACCAACTGTGTTGATCCGAAGTGTGGTCGCCCCGAGAAAGGAGGCCACGTTGGTCGAGACCCCTTTCCGCTCGAGAAATTCCAAATATTCATTCAAGGTCGTCCATTCGATGTCGTATTTGATATCGCCCTGTTGTTTGGCGAAGCGCTCTTTGATTTCCGGATTGAGAGGGCCCATAGACATGCCTTCTCCGAAGACTTCCAGGGTCACCCCCTGGCGAATGTCGCTTTGTGAGTTTCCGTCGGCAATGAGGTCTTCAATGGCCCAGCTCAACATATTGATGAATCCCGGGGCGACCACCAGGCCTGTCGCGTCAATTTCCTGGTCAGCGGAGGCATTGCCAAGCTCGCCCAGAGCAGCAATTGTGTCCCCTGAGATGGCAACATCCCCTTGGTAGCCAGCGACACCCGTCCCATCGACAATCAGGCCATTGCGAATGACGATGTCATAGTGGGGTTTGGGTTTGCAGTTTGCCAGAAGAAGCAGAACAGAAAGGAGCAAAAAGAAGTGCAGGGCAGAGGGTCGAGTTGATTTCATGAAAGGAGGTTTAGAATGTCGCCGTATCGCGCAGCACTAAAATACGAATTTAGGCGGAGCCTCGTCGGATGCCGTCCAGGATGAGGTCGAGCGCCCATTCCAGCAGCTCATTGGATTCTGCATTGTCCAATCCGCAAACGTCTTTGCACACAAGCAGGGCGTCAATGCCCATGAGCAAGGTGGCAATGTTGATGAGATTAGCGAGATCGGATTTGCTCATGAGCTTTTCGAAAGGTTCTAAGGCAAGTTTCAAAGCTTCCACGCGACGGGCTCCCCTCGGTTTCTTGCTGGAATTGATGGATTCGATCAGGGTAGCACTTAGATAGCGACGAAATACGAGCTCGTTTTCGTGTGACATCTTGTTGTAGTGTCGTTGCAGCGTGTGAATGGTTTCCTCAAGGCTCTGGCCTTCTACCCGCTCCTGGAGTTCTTCGGGCCTGAGAAAACGCGCGTGCAGGAGGGCTTCTGTCGTCAGCAACTCGATATTGGAGAAATAGCGGTAGATGGTAGCCCTGGAAATTCCCGCATGTTCGGCTACCATCTCAAGGGTGATTCTCGACTCTCGGTTTAAGATGTCCCGGGCGGATTTGAGTATCAGGGACCTGGTTTGAAGCTTTTGATTGACCCTTCCTTCTTTTAAGAATTTCTCTTTCATGAGACAAATATCTCATAAAATTTGGAAATACCAAAAAAAGAAATTAGATTTGTGAGACAAAAATCTCATAAAATGGATCAATCAACTAGATGGGTAATCGGACATCAGATCACACCCAAGCAAACTACAGGCAATTATGATTTGGTAATCGGAGAGACGCCGGCTCACGTCCCTGGTCCCCCTCCACACTTCCACAACAACTACAACGAGGTATTCCTCGTCATGGAAGGAGAAATGGATTTTGTGATTGACGGGAAACCGACAAAAGTTGGCCCCGGCGAAACTGTGGACCTTCCTCCGGGATGCCTGCATACTTTCAGCAACAACTCGGACTCTCCCTGTAAATGGGTCAATATTCACAGCCCGAAAGGCTTTCTGGACTTTTTCGATCAGATGGGGGTTTCTGCGAGTGAAGACAACGCTTTCGAGAAGTCAGTCGATCCGGAGATCATTCAGAAGGTCATCAAACACGCCGCTGAATTCGACATGGTGATCACCATGGAAGTTCCTCACCCAAATGAATGAATTTAGAGGTTGAGCTCGAATCCGAGAGAATGAGATCAACTATGGTTTTCGCTCCTTCTTCAATGCTCAGTGGTGCCTGTTCAGACCCCATATCCGTTTTTACCCAACCCGGATGAACGGAATTCACCCGAATGCCAAAAGGCCGTAATGCTCCCGCCAGGTGAATCGTGAATGAATTCACCGCTGCCTTGGAAGCGTTGTAGGCGAAAGGAGTTCCAGAAGGTCCCTGTGATTCTCTCTCCAGGGCCAGCTGAAGTGAGCCTAAAATGCTTGAAACATTGACAATTTGCCCATTTTGGCTTTTTTTCAACAATGGAACCAGGCGCTGGGTCAAATCGATCAAGCCAAAGAAATTGGTCTCGAAGGTCTGTTTTAAAATTGACGAGGGAACTCCGAGCACCGTGCTGTTTCCCAGGCCTTCTTCACGATGCAGGATGCCGGCATTATTCACCAGGACATCCAGTCGCTCGTAATTTTGTTCCAGACTTTTCACGGCCTCTTCAATGCTGCCCGAATCGGCCAGGTCCAGTTCCAGCAAATCGACTTCGAGCCCCTCCGACTTCAGATCGGATTGCGCTTTTCTTCCTCTTTCCGGGTTTCGGGCTCCCAATATGACATGCATGCCACTTTTGGCCAGTACGCGTACGATTTCTAATCCAATGCCTTTATTCGCTCCTGTTACGAGTACGATCTCTTTCGTATCCATCTTGTGTTATTAAAATTCTTATCTGAGTT
>JAHEHE010000031.1 GCA_024644725.1 Flavobacteriaceae bacterium
CGTCTCCGTCGGTGTCCTTTCCACCCAGGTTGAAATTCAGACCCACCATGATCATGGAAGTTGTCATGTCATAAGCCACTTCAGAACCGGGAATTTTACCAAGCGGATTGTTGGGTCCGATCAACTGAGGTGTGAGCATGGATCCTGAAGTTTTTCCATCGCTTGTACCATAATGATAAACCGCGTCCAAAACGAAGGTGTCGCTAAACTCATAACTGAAACCAAACTGGAAGGCATGGGCGATAACTGCTGTCGCAGGAACTGAGAAGAACGTTAATTCTTCATTGATCGGGTTCGTGCTGTAGGTATATCCAAAACGCAATGGCAACCTATCAATGGCTTTCAACTGCAGACCGGCAGACACAACTGAGATATTTTCCCAGCCAAATCCATTGACTGCTCCTGTTGGGAATCCTGTGTTTGAATCAAAAGCCCATCCGGATTCTTTGAATCCATCCGTGCTTTCGTAATCGATGTAACGATAATCCAGTGCGACGTCAACGATGCCTTTGGAATATCCAAGACCTACGGAGTAAATCGCCGGATAATTCATTGTGAACTTCACATTTGGCGCTTCCGATCCGTCCAGGTATTCATTTTCGAAATCAAACTCGTTGAAATACTGTTGTGATTTATAGCTGACACCGAATTTGAAACCTTTCAAAGAATCATAGAATAATCCGATTTGTCCACCGTAACCGATTGCGGTGGCATCACCTTTTGGATATCCAACCGGTTGCCCCTGCTCATTAAATGGGCTAGACAGTGGATTGGGCTCCAAAGAAAGTGTTGCATAGTCCAGGTTGGGCTGCAAACCGATAGAGAACTTATCAGAAAAGGCATACGACCAGGTAAACCCTAACTGGAGTAAACTGTAGTCTGATTCAATTCGTCCAAAACCATTTGGCTGAGGATTATTGATCGGATTATCGAAGTTTTCAGGGAATGTGACTCCAAAGCCACTGATTCCGAAAGCCGAAAATCCGAAGGTGTGCTTACTATCCTCTTTTCCCCAGGCGATTGCCAAAGCAGGAAGAATGGACGTTCCTCGGTCATCCTCTGTCGAACCGCTGAAAGGTCCGTTTTCAGTCGGAACTGTTGAGAAAAGCTCAGGTGATGAAAAGAAGGCACCCGCATCGATTTTCAATTTGGTTCCGTCAAATACCGTTAGGGCAGCCGGGTTCCATTGCATGGCCCCGCTGATGTCCAAGGGCTGAGCCGTAGAGGCACCCCCCATTGACATGTTTACTGCACCCACTCCCTGCATAACATGCCCCGTCTGTGCCAGGGCCGCCGTGCTGAATAAAATTAAAATGTATTGTACAAATTTGTTTAACATGATGAGTAATTTAGTGATCTGCCCTATTTAGGCATGTTTTGATCCGTTAATATGCTTCAAAATTAGGTCAGTACGAAATGATTTTCTGTGATAAATATCAGTAAAGCTATGAAAATTGAGGTTGTGTAACAATAGTGACAGAAATTCGATAGTCAAGTCGGTTTTCAAAGCACACAGGTTACAATCGAAATTAGTTTGCTCTTTGTTAGACAAAGTCTATCTTTGGTCTGCATTACATACATACAATGGAAACGAACAAAATCTTTGAAGTCCTGGCATTTACCCTGCCGGCCATAGTAACGGGTCTTGTGGCGATGTATTTTTTCAAAACCCAGTCGAGCAACGACGACAAGCGAAGGAATTTTCAAATCCGGAAGGAAGGTCAAAAAATTGCGTTGCCTCTGCGTCTCCAGGCTTATGAGCGTCTGACGCTTTTTCTGGAGCGCATATCCCCTTCAAAGCTCCTACTTCGGGTAAAACCCACAGGTAAAGACAGTCAGGCCTATGCCCAGAAGCTCATAGGAGTAATCGAACAGGAATTTGAGCACAACCTGGCCCAGCAGATCTATGTTTCAGAGACCGCCTGGAAAGCGGTCAAAACCTCAAAAAGCGTGATGGTCAAGATCATTCGCAGCGCCTCTGAAAAGGACGAAGTCAAGGATATCGCGAGTTTTCAGGAGGAAGTGATGAAATCGGTAATGACTCAGGAAGGACCTACCCAAGCGGCACTTGGCTTTCTCAGACTGGAAGTTCAAAAGCTTTTTTAACTTAACACCCATTCTCATGAAAAACTTTTTCTTATTTCTCTTTGTCTCGAGTCTTGCCATAGGCGCCCAGGCCCAGCGGCCGGAAGCGGATCATTTCACGACCGCAGCGGGTGAATTGACGATTCAACCCGTACTACACGGCACTCTGATGATTCAATTCAATGATAAAACGATCTATGTTGATCCTTACGGCGGAGAGCAGGCCTTCAAGGGATTGGACAAACCGGATCTGATCCTGATCACCGATATCCACGGCGACCACCTGGATGAGAAGACCCTGGACGCCCTAAACGCTGAAGGAACAACCATGATCGCACCCCAGGCGGTAAAAGACAAGATGTCTGAGAAATATAAAAAAAGTACCTCTGTAGTCAACAATGGGGATAAACACAATGACCTGGGCATTCTGATTGAGGCGATTCCGATGTACAATCTACCCGAAGCACCCGATGCCAAACACGTCAAAGGACGGGGGAACGGTTACATCCTCACCCTGGGTGACAAACGGGTGTATGTTTCAGGAGACACTGAGGACATTCCTGAAATGAGAGGGCTTAACGGAATTGACATCGCCTTTGTGTGCATGAATCTGCCCTACACCATGGACGTCAATCAGGCGGCCAGTGCGGTTCTCGAGTTTGAGCCGGCCATTGTTTATCCTTACCATTACAGGGGAAGACCCGATATGAGTGATACGGCTGCATTTAAGGCCCTGGTCGACCAGGGATCAAAGAATATCGAAGTACGATTGCGTAACTGGTATCCGGATTACCAGTAAGTCAGCTTCATTGTCATGACCGATGGTATCGGTCAAAATAATCCTCTGCGATGACAGGATATTCCTTTCCTGGCATTCCTTTTGAAAATTGTATCCAGAATTGGTCAATTCTTTCCAAATCTGACAATTGTCATAGGAATTGAACCGGGTTTTAATGAAATTTAGACCTTCTGATTTCAAGAGCTCACTTGACTCCCTACTTATCATTGATTTTGACATGGCCGCAAGAATTTAATCTTTTGTGGAATGACAGACTATTGAAAGATCACTATAACAGCTTAGCCCGGGAGATTCTGATTCCTGTTGTTTCATAAGTCTCCATGATAACTAGAAGAATAAAAAAAAGGTATTATGATGAAATACAACACAATAGTCGTAGGAGGAGGCCTGGCCGGATTGACCGCCGGTGCAACTCTGTCTAAATTTGGCAAAAAGGTGCTTTTATTGGAGCAGCACCACAAGCCCGGGGGCTGTGCAACTACTTTCAAGCGCGGAGATTTCATCGTTGAAGTGGGATTGCATGAAATGAGTGGACTTTCAGAGAACGGGAGCCTGTGGAGAATATTCAAAATGCTGGACGTGGACAAACACGTTCAGTTCAAACGTGTGCCCGAGTTCTACGGGGTATTGTCTGATCAGGAGGATTTTGTTTTTCCGCATGGGTTTGACGCGGCGACACGAGCTTTGCTCAAAAAATATCCCAAGGAAGAAAAGGGTATCAAAAAATTTATCAAACTCATTGCCGGCATCAGAAAAGAAGCAATGAGTCTTCCCCGCTCACCGTTAAAGCGAAAGTTAATATATCCTCTCATGCCCTTGCTCTACCCGAACCTGGTTACCGCAACAAGTCAATCGGTTGGGTCTTGGATGGACGAGCACATAAAGGATGAGAAAGCAAAACTGGACCTGACAGCGCATATTTGTTATTGGGGCGATGATCCGTACAACTTGTCCATGTTTTACTTTGGCCTGCCTTTCTCGGGTTTCATTGAAAACGGAGGTCACTTTATCAAGGGAGGATCTCAAAAGCTATCCGATCATTTGGCTGCGTATATTGAAAAGCATGGCGGAACGGTTCTTTTGGGAAAGAAGGTTGAGAAAATTGTCACTGAGAACAACAGGGCAACAGCTGTCACTTTCAGAGACAGTTTTAACGAAAGGAAAGAGTCCATAACCATCACCTGCGACAATGTGATAGCCAATTGTGCTATCCCAAAGGTTCCAGATCTGCTCGATGAGCCATATGCCGGTTCTCTTAAGGAAAAGATCGGCTCTCACACGAATTCCACCTCACTGTTGTGTGTTTACCTCGGATTTAAGACCGATGTCAAAGCATTCGGAGTCAAATACTATTCAAATTTCGTACAGGGAGAGGATGTAAAAACATTAAAGGATGTCCACCCCAATCAACTTGGTGATTGGAATAAGCGCAGCTTCATTTTTGTTGATTACGGCAAGGTCGATTCGGGGCTGGCGCCTCCGAACAAATCGGAGGGTGTGATTTGCGGAGTCGATCACATGAAAAACTGGGAAGGTCTCTCTGAAGAAGAATACAAGTCTAAAAAAGAAGAGATCGCACAGATCTTGATGCATCGACTGGAAGAGAGGTTCCCCGGAATTCGGGAGAGCATAGAATACTATGAGGTGTCAACACCCAAAACTATTGAGAGATTCACCTCCAATCCGGGTGGATCGGTTTATGGTTTTGCCCAAACCAAACAAATGTCAGGAGGCAAAAGATTCAGAAATAATTTCCTCATTCCAAACCTGTATTTCGCTTCCGCTTGGGCATTTCCCGGAGGCGGCTTTGAAGGTAGCATATCCGGTGGTTTTCTGGCTGCGCTTGAAATGAGCGAGGATGAAATTTGGTCAAAATGCGATGATGAGAAGTATCTGGATGATAGAATCGTGACTCTCAAAGAGCATAAAATCATCAATGAATCGACAGTACAATTGAGCTTTGAGAAACCAAAGGGGTTTCTGCACCGAAAAGGGCAACATGTTATTCTTGACCTTAAAAACCCAAAGATAATGGAACTGGATTTGCCCTATCGTTGGCTGCCGGTGGAATCGAACGGCACAGACGATTCATTGAGATTTGAAATCAAGCAGGACGGAAGCAGTTTCTCCAAAAGTTGTGATCAAATGGATATTGGTGAAAAGGCAGTTATTTACGTTCCGACGGTATAGTCCGACTTGATGAATTTACAGAGGAACCCGTTTATGAAAAAAGCAATTCTTTTTTCCGACAAGCACGGCATAACACAGCAGTACTCCAACTGAATGGTGAGGCTTCAAGACTTCACGTTTGTGACATCAAACGATCCAAAGCCGATCTGTCAAAATTTGATTTGTTCATTATGGCCAAAAAACTGAAAATATTGGCAATATGCGGAAGTCCACACAGAGGCAATACTTACGAGATCCTTGAGTTCCTGAAGCAAAGGAATCCGGAGATAGATTTTAGGATTTTCATGCTTTCCGAATTCAAACTAATGGATTGTGTCGGTTGTTATACCTGTGTCAACACCGGAGAAGAAAATTGCCCCCTGGAGGACGATCGTGATTTGATCATCAATGCCATGAAAGAGGCGGACGGTACCATTTTTGCCTCTCCCACTTATGCGAGAGCCATAAGCGCATTGATGAAGAAATTCGTTGAACGGACCAGCTACATTGCCCATAGACCTGTATTTTTTGGGAAGCACGCTCTGGCCCTAGCAACCTGCGCCGGGTTCGGAGCTGATCTTGCGTGCAACTATTTGAAAGAGCACTTCACCCAATATGGATTCAATTTTGTCTCTTGCACAGAACTCAAAGTAGCAACGAAATCTGATTTTGAGACAGGTCATAATCGCGAGAAGGCACTCAGGGAATGCAGTAAATTGATCCGGACCATCAGATCCTGTGAGACATTCAAACCTTCGTTTGACCAATTGGTTTATTTCAACATCTTCAAATCCATTTCCGTATTGAACAAGATGAAAGGTTGGGCGGATTACAGATTCTACAAGGACAAGAAAGATTTCTACTACGATGTGAAAATTCCATTCTTGAAAAACAAAATCGCCCAATGGATCGCAGGGAAAGAAGTCAAGAAGATAATGACGAACAGATAAGTTCTAATTTAACAGCAAACCCCCTTTAGCCGATTACACGGATGATGTCGTGCTTGGTAACAATTTGAAACTTGTCTGATCCCATTTGCACCAGCACTGCCGGGTTGTTCTTGTCAATGAGTTTGGAAATGTCCTCGAGAGAGGCATTCTTCTGAACTATTGGAAAAGGCTTGTTCATGATTTCCTTGATCGGTCGATCCGCAATGTCCTTGTCTTCAAAATACGACCTGAACAAGTCTCCCTCGTCAAGTGAGCCCACAAAGCCCTCGGCATCCATTACCGGCAATTGGGAGATATCATGAGTTCTCATGCGCTCAATGGCATGTGAAACCAGTTCCTCGGTCTTGATCGTAATCAATTCGTTATCCTCTCGCCGAGCCGTCAGGTCAGCTGCAGATCTTACTTTCTCCTCCAGGAAACCGCGTTCACGCATCCAGTCATCGTTGAACATCTTGCCCACATAACGACTCCCGTGATCGTGGAACAAGACAACCACAACGTCATCCGGCTTGAAATTGTCTTTTAGCTGTAACACACCTTTGATGGCTGAACCTGCAGAATTGCCGACAAAAATCCCTTCCTCCCGGGCAAGTTTTCGGGTATACACCGCTCCGTCCTTGTCGGTAACTTTCTCAAAACCATCTATGATATCAAAATCGACATTTGCCGGAAGGATATCCTCTCCGATTCCTTCTGTAATGTAGGAATAGATCTCATTGGGGTCAAATTCTCCGGTTTCGTGGTATTTTTTGAATACGGATCCATATGTGTCGATACCCCAGATCTTGATGTTGGGGTTCTGTTCCTTCAAGTACCTGCCAACTCCTGAAATGGTCCCGCCTGTTCCAACGCCGACCACGAAATGGGTAACTTTGCCATCGGTCTGTTTCCAGATCTCCGGCCCCGTGCTCTCATAGTGAGCCGCGGTATTGGAAAGATTGTCGTACTGCAGGGCATACCAGGAATTCGGGGTTTCTTCAGCCAATCGACGTGAAACGGAATAGTAGGAACGTGGATCCTCGGGTTCTACAGCTGTTGGGCAGACGACAACTTCGGCACCCAGCGCTTTGAGAATGTCAATTTTTTCTTTGGATTGCTTGTCAGCGATGACAAAGATGCATTTATATCCTTTTACATTCGCCGCGATTGCCAGACCCATTCCGGTATTGCCGGAGGTGCCTTCGATAATGGTGCCACCCGGTTTGAGCAATCCCTGTTCTTCGGCATCCTCAATCATCTTGAGTGCCATCCGGTCTTTTACAGAGTTACCCGGATTGAAAGTCTCAATCTTAGCCAGCACTGTCGCATCGATTCCTTCCACGATCTTGTTGAGCTTCACCATGGGCGTGTTCCCAATGGTTTCAAGAATATTTTTAGCGTAGTCCATTCGTTTTGCTTGATTTGGCAAAATTACGCAAACATTTCGGGAAAGGCCTCTTTGTTTGACTTGCCTTGAATTCTCATCCTGAATTCGGTCCGCAGATAGCCTGAACCGTAACCCAGGAATTGAACAAAAACGGCTATGCAGCTCAAAAGGCCTACGATGGGATTGTGATTCAGTCGTGTGGAATCCACAAAGACTGCCAGAAAATAAACAGCAAAAGGAATCAAAAGAAATGGAAAACCGAAAAAGGCGAGAGCCAATGACGCAATCAGTCCCAGATCAAACAGGCTCGGAAGCGCATAGGTAAATTTAGCCGTTCCGGGGTGCAAGCGATTCAATATGGGTCTGGCCGCCCCAAAATTACGGGTCTGACGAAAGAATTGCACCCACGTACCTCTCCTTTTATGATATACAAATGCCTCCGGCAGGAACTGAGTGGAAAGATTCTTTTCAAGCAAACGAAAGTTGAGGTCAATGTCCTCACCGATTCGTTGTTTACCAAAACCTCCGGTCAGTTCAAATGCCCGTTGGGAGATACCCATATTAAAACTGCGCAGTTGAAATTTTCTTTTCTCACTCTCTGATGAGCGGAGCCCGCCGGTGCTCAGCAAAGACGTCATGGCGTAATTGAAGGCCTTCTGGTTCATGCTGAAAGAAGGGTGGGCAGCATCGGGCCCTCCAAAGGCATCGGTGAAATTTCTTTCCAGAGCGGCTGTGACTTTTGAGAGATAGTCCTCCGGAAGCAGGCAGTCTGAATCCAACACCAGAAAATAGGCTCCCGATGACCTTCGCATACCGTAATTTCGACTGTCACCCGGACCCGAATTTTGTTTAAAGCAATACTTTATATTAAGATTATCTTGGTACTGATTTACAATATTTTCTGATGTTATATCTGATCCGTCTTCAACCACAATCACCTCCAGCGGCACATTTCCTTTTTGCCTCTTGATGGTCTCGAGTAATTCTTCGAGCTCATGAGGCCTGTTGTACACCGGAATGATGATTGAAAACAGCAAGCAAATTCAGTTTTGGCGTATCGTACTACTCCTCCTCACCCATAAAATTCTCCATGATGACATCGCTGACACCCATGTTGGAGAAGCCCCCATCGTGGAACAAATTCTGCAGGGTGACTTTTCGAGTAAGGTCCGAAAATAGTGTAATTGTGTAATCGGCACAATCCAGGGCTGTTGCATTGCCCAACGGGGACATCTTGTCGGCATAGCTCAGGAATCCCTCAAACCCCTTGACACCACTGCCCGCAGTTGTCGGTGTTGGAGACTGGGAAATTGTATTCACCCTTACTTTGTGATCCCTTCCGAAGAAATATCCAAAACTTCGGGCTATTGACTCCAGGTAGGCCTTGTTGTCGGCCATGTCATTATAATCCGGGAAGACACGTTGAGCGGCCATATAAGTCAGCGCTACAACAGAGCCCCATTCATTCATCGCCTTCTTGTTGTAGAGCACATTCATGACCCTGTGAAAGGACAGGGCCGAGACGTCGAATCCCTTATGTGTGAAATCGTAGTTGGAATCGGTGTAGTGTTTGCCCTTTCTCACGTTGATCGACATGCCAATCGAGTGCAGGACAAAATCAATTTTTCCACCGAGTATCTCCATGGATTCTGTCACGAGCTTTTCCAAATCCTCCATAGACGTGGCATCGGCCGGGATGATCTTCGATCCGGTTTTTTCTGCCAGCTCATTGATAGCCCCCATTCGCATCGCTATCGGGGCATTAGTAAGCACAAAGCTCGCACCCTCTTCGTGAGCCCGCTCTGCGACTTTCCAAGCAATAGAATCTTCGTTCAAGGCTCCAAAAATGATTCCTTTTTTTCCTTTCAGTAAATTGTACATGTCCAATTAGTTTTAATCGTTTATCAAATTCCAGATACTTTCCCAATCCTTTGAAAAGTCATCTGCCTCTGTGTAATTTCTTTATTTCTATTGACACTCCTACCCCGCGCACAAATTTAATGTTTCTCCCGAGAAAGGATCTCCTAGGACAAAAGTTGTCTCGCATGGGCCAATGCCGAATCCGTAACCTTGCTTCCGCCCAGCATTTCAGCCAGGTGAACCAGTCGCTCATCGTCATTGAGCCTTTTTATGTTCGTCGTTATGCCTTCTTCCGCTTCTTTCTTATAAACCTGGTAATGCTGCTGCCCTTTGGATGCGACCTGCGGCAGATGCGTTATGCTGATCACCTGCATATTGGCGCTCATTCGAAGCAAAAGATCTGCAATGCGGTTCGATACCTCCCCAGAAACGCCAGAATCAATCTCATCAAAGATAATGGCCGGCAAAGATGCATACTCGGAAAGGATGAATTTGACAGCCAGCATCAATCTTGACATCTCTCCTCCCGAGGCAATCCTGCCTATACGCTCAAAAGTGACGCCTTTGTCGGATGAAATCTCAAACTCAAGCTCATCCATGCCATTTTTCAAAAGTCCTTCACCTTTTTCAAGACTCACGCGAAGTCTTGTATTCTTCATTTCCAGTTCCACAAGGGTTTTCACCATTTTGTCGGTGAATTCCGGCAACGCGGCTTTTCTATTCTTATGCAATGAATCACCAAGAGCCCTAAGTTGTTCCTTTAGGTCTTTGATCTCCAGCTCTATCTCCTCGATTCTTTCGGATGCCTGTTCTTTTTCATCCAGCTTTTTGGCATACTCCGACTTTAGATTCAGCAGTTCCTCTATTGAGGCAACTCCGTGCTTTTTCTCAAGGCCATGAATAAGCTGCAACCTTGACTCCACTCTTTCCAGCTCAGCCGGGTCATGCACCAACTGATCATTCTCTGACTCTACTTCATACAAAAGATCCCTCGCTTCGATGTTCAGACTCTCCCATCGACGGCTCAGTGCTTCATAAGAATCAGAATAACGTGCGATTTTTGAAAGGGAGCTTTTTACACTGCTTAGAATCTCATTCAATCCGAATGATTCTCTGTCTGCCTCTTCCAGAATTTGATTGAGCGTGCTTTTGATCTCCTCAGCATGGGAGAGCTTGTCCAATTCCGATTCCAACTGGTCCTGTTCATCGATTTCGAGATCTGCGTCTTCGAGCTCCTGGAAAATGAACTGATTGTAATCGTGATCTCTCAATGCCTGTGCTTCTTTTTCATGCAATTGCTCAAGCTCTTTCTCGAGGCGCTTCATCTCCTCCCTGCCTTCAGTATAAGCTGATAACAGCTCTTCATTGCCTGCAATGGAATCGACGATATTGAATTGATAAGACGAATCGGCCAGCTGAAGTGTCTCATGCTGTGAATGAATGTCTATGATCCGGGATGAAATCGCTGACAGAATGTTCAGGTTGGTTGGAGTATCATTGACAAATGCCCTTGACTTTCCGTTGGGCAGAATCTCCCGCCTAATGATGAGCTCGTCATCGTAATCCAGGTCTTCTTTTTCAAACAGAGGCAGCAAACCGTATTGTTTCACGTCGAATCGTGCCTCCACCACGCATTTGTTGCCTTTATCATAAACCAGGGCTGAATCTGCCCTCTTGCCCAAAACAAGACTCAGTCCACCGAGTAAAATTGATTTTCCCGCACCTGTTTCACCTGTGATTATCGACAGACCCTGCGTGAAGTCCACGGCAAGATCGCGTATCAGGGCATAGTTCTTTATGGTCAGGGACAATAGCATATTTTCTCAAATCTTGATTTCCTTCCACTTTTCATCGAATGAAGGATAAATGGTGGAAAGAACCTGTCGTAACCTGGACGTGTCAATCCTGGGCCCATCCGAAAAGACATCGACAATCTCATCGCTCTTCGTATCAAAAAAGACACGTATCAAAAAATTGTTTGGCCGCTCCATATACAATCCCTGAAGATCCGAAATGCAGTTACTCATGGTCTCTTTGGCCTCTCGGCTATTCTCAACCATTTTATCCAACCCTTGAAGGTGGTATTCATACATGGTCTTGCGATATTGCTCATATACGGGAGAAAGCAAATTCTCGTTGAGCTGATAGCGCGTGAAATTTCCATCTATACGGTTCCAACCTCTACCACCTCCCTGCTGTGCCACGTTGACCACCTGTTCGGCTTTTCGGAAAAACATTTCACCGCCCTTGAATCCAAAGGTATCGGCCTGGTAGCCCAGGATGGTGTACGCGTAAAAGGTCAGCAACGACAACAGGTTTGACTCAAATGCATTCTCGTTGTAAACAAACGGCTGAAATTCCGCATATTGGAACGAAATGTCATTATCGTTGAAATTCAAAATGTTGGTGACATAGGTCGAATTATAAACCGGTCGCGACACCTGGAGCTGCAAACTTCCGCGAAACGAATTGGCTGATACAACCTCCAGTATGTTAATGGTTAGGCTGCAATCGATCTTTTGATGCTTCTGGTAATTCTGCGTGGTCCACTTCGTGTTGTTCATGTACTCGAAGATGTCGTTTTGCATGGTTTCGAAAAGCTTGCGATTCGAAATTCCGACCTGGTCGATGTTGATATTGACCATGCAATTCAGTTCCTGGCTCATTCCATTGAAGCCCAGGAAAAAAATTGCAACCCAAAAAAAATTACGCATGAATATTCTTGATTATTTCATTGAAAATGTCTTCGGCCACTTCCTCCTTGACTTTCAATTCAAAATCAATGACCCGGCCGTCACTGACCAAGATACTGATTTTATTCGTATCCGATTTGAATCCCGCTCCTTTGTCTCGTAAGGAGTTCAAGACGATCATATCGAGGTTCTTTTCCGTCATTTTGGATCGGGCGTTCTCAAATTCGTTTTCCGTTTCCAATGCAAAGCCAACGATGAACTGCCCACTTTTCTTGATCTTTCCAACCGAGGCCAGAATGTCTTTCGTCCGAACCAATTCCAACGTCATATGCTGATCCGCATCCTTTGCCTTTTTAATTTTCTCCGTAGAGACCACTTTGGGCCTGAAATCGGAGACCGCAGCAGAAAAAATGGCAATGTCCATATCATCTACATAGCGATGAGTTGCCTGATACATTTCCTCGGCACTCACAACATTTATTCTTTCAATCCCGGAATGCTCGACAGGTAAACTCGTCGGGCCACTGATTAAATAGACATGAGCCCCGAGACGGGCGGCTTCCTGGGCAAGTGAGTAACCCATTTTTCCTGAGGAATGATTTCCTACGAACCGAACCGGATCTATTGCTTCATAAGTGGGCCCCGCAGTTATAAGCACCTTTTTTCCAAGCAGCGGAAGACCGGAGCGAATATCATCTTCAATAAACCTAAAAATATCTTCGGGCTCGGCCATGCGACCCTCACCTTCCAGTCCACTAGCAAGTTCCCCGGTGCCGGGAGGGATCATCTTGTGCCCTCTTTCTGTCAGGGTTTCGATGTTTTTCCGGGTTGTGTCGTGCTGGTACATATCCAGGTCCATTGCCGGGGCGAAATACACATCGGATTTGGCAGACAGGTAGGTCGCCATCAACAGGTTGTCGCAAACACCCTCCGTCATTTTTGCCATGGTGTTTGCCGTCAAAGGGGCGATGAGCATTAAATCCGCCCATAACGCCAATTCGACATGGCTGTTCCATAGCTCGTTGTCCTGATCCTTGTCATAGAAAGAGGAAACAACGGGATTCTTTGAAAGAGTGGAAAGGGTAAGTGGCGTTACGAAGTCTTTGGCCGCAGGGGTCATGACCACTTTAACCTCAGCTCCGGCTTTGACAAATAATCTGACGAGATACGAGGATTTGTAAGCAGCA
Organism: Flavobacteriaceae bacterium; assembly: GCA_024644725.1. Classification (GTDB taxonomy): domain Bacteria; phylum Bacteroidota; class Bacteroidia; order Flavobacteriales; family Flavobacteriaceae; genus Lutimonas. The sequence goes on from JAHEHE010000031.1 coordinate 13,110, forward strand.
ATCCCGGCGGTTACTCCGAGAAGAATCTTTTTACCGCTTAAAACAGACATCTCACACGAGGTTATCGTTCGTCGTATCGGGAGTTCTGTGGTAGATCTCATCGTTCAGCCATTCCTGGACTGCGATGGAAGTGGGCTTTGGAAGCCTCTCGTAAAACCTAGAGACTTCAATTTGCTCCTTGTTCTCAAAAACTTCTTCCAAACTATCATTGAAGGTAGCGAACTCTTCCAACTTTTCAATCAGCTCGCTTTTCAGGTCTTCATTGATCTGGGATGCTCTTCTTGACATGATCGCAATGGCCTTGTAGATGTTCTGTGTGGGCTCTTCGATCTTGCTCTTGTCAAAAGTTACCGTGGTATCCGGTGCTCCCGTATTCTTATAATCCTTCATTTTCAGTTATTTTCAGAAATTGTAGTTAATTGTTCTCTAGTGTCTAAAAGTTCGGCCTGCAGCTTCCTGACCATTTCCTCCGTCTCAGGGATGTATTCGGACTCAGGAAAAGCGTTTTGAAGTTTTCGCTGAGACAGGATCGCATCAGAGATCCGTTCTTCCTTCTTGTTCATGATACTTTTCATGCCCAGGTAATAGGCCGATTTGAATCTGTGATACAGGGCTTTTTCCTTGAATTCGGACGCCAGATGCTCCTCGTTGAAGATATCGAAGGCCATAATAGCCGCACTGTATTGCTCCCTGTGATAATACTGCCAGGCAATTTCATAATCCTTCCTTTCCAGCCTCTTGTTTAGAATATCGTAATCAGCATTCGCCTCTTCGATTAATTCGGAGTTTGGGTATTTGTCTATGAAATTTTGATAAGAGGTCAGTGCCTCGTAGGTGTCTTCCTGATCCCGGGTGTAGAGTGGAGCAGCCAGAAAATGACTCTTCGCAGCCAGGTATGCAGCTTCTTCAACTTTCGAGCTTTCCGGATAGTTGGTGATGAACTTGCCGAAATAGTAGGCTGACATCGAATAGTTCTCGTTCTGATAGTAACAATCCGAGATCATGTATTGAATACGCTCCATCTGGGGTTTATTCGCATACGGACCTACCAATTTCTCAAAAAGCGGAATGCATTTCTTGTACTCTCCCTGCTCGTACATTTCCACGGCAAGCTTGTACTTTTCAGTATTCTTGCCTTTATTAAGTACTTTGTGATATTCTCCACAGGAAGAAAGCAACAGCACCAGCATCAGAAACACAAAAAAGCTCTTGAATTTTTGCATCTGGCAAAATTACTCTTTTCCTACGAGAAAATGAAATCTATTTTTCGCAAGAATGTCAGAATCAACTTAACTTATAACCCTTTGAAAATGTGAAGAATAACTGAATTCAGTCAAAATTCTCTTCAATTCGACTAAACCGGCTCTTCATTCGTCACGAGTAATTTCACATCGTTGTCAAACAGATACAGCCCCCCTTTGTCGTCTCCGATGAGGTTGATCTTGTCCAAAATGGTTCTTGCCAACGCTTCCTCCTCAATTTGCTCGGCGACGTACCACTGCAAAAAGTTATGAGTCGCGTAATCTTTTTCTTTGAGGGTGATGTCAACAAGGTCATTGATCTTTGAGGAAACCATCACCTCGTGATCGAATAGTGTCTGGAACATTTCTTTGAAGGAACCAAATTTCGCCGGAGGAGCCTCTAGGGTAGAAACCCGCGCGTGGCCTCCCCTTTCGTTGACAAATTTCACGAGCTTGAGCATGTGCATACGCTCCTCGTCAGAATGGGCATACATGAAGGAAGATACTCCTTCGAATCCCTGGATCTCCGCCCAGGAGGCCATGGAGAGGTAAACCTGTGAGGAACTGGCTTCTATTTTAATCTGTTCGTTGAGTGCTTTTTCAATAGTTTCGGTTAACATATTTTAGTTTTTTAAAGTAGCTACAAATTTAATCATTTTTTGCCTTAAATCCTTGGATGCGGGAACCAAAGGCAGCCTTACTCTGTCTGAAGATATCTCGAGGATGTTGAGCAGGCATTTTATCCCGGATGGGTTCCCCTCCTCAAAGATGAGATCCATGCTGTCGAGCACCTGATAGAACACTTTAAAAGCCTCTTTCGACCTGCCATCCAGACCCAGTCGAATCATATCGCTGAATTCCTTCGGCAAACCCTGACCGATCACGGATATGACTCCAGCTCCCCCGGCAAGAACTAAGGGCAATGCCAATTTGTCTTCTCCTGAGATGATCATGAAATCAGCGGGCTTGTCTCTCAACAAATCAAGGGCCTGCTCGAAATTACCGGAAGCCTCCTTGACCGCGATGATATTGTCGAAATCCCGCGCCAGCCTGAGGATGGTCTCCGGCAGAATGTTGCTTCCCGTTCTCGGCGGAACATTGTAGATGATCACAGGCAGATCGCAGGCTCCGGACACCTCTTGAAAATGCCTGTAAATCCCTTCCTGGGAAGGCTTGTTGTAATAAGGAGACACCGACAGAACAGCCTTGAATCCCAATAGGTCCGTCGTTCTCAGTTCCTCTACAACCGCGTGCGTGTTGTTACCACCTATTCCCAAAACCACGGGCAATCTGCCTGCATTCGCTTTTAAAACACACGACCGAACTTCAGCCTTTTCCTGGGTAGTAAGGGTCGCTGTTTCTCCAGTTGTGCCCAGCACGACAAGATAGTCCACCCCGTTGTCCACCTGGTAATGCACAAGGCGCTCCAGGGATGGAAAATCGATTTGATTGTCATCGTCAAAGGGAGTGATCAATGCAACACCTGTTCCTTTAAGTTCTTCCATAACCGTACTTATACTTTATAACAAATTCATGATTCTCAAATACTTGACCAGCTCCTCGTGAAAGGTGTCCATTTTATTTCCCGGTATCTTTATCGAGATGTCCTGCCATCCAGCGTCGTCAGCATCGAATCCGACTTTGAGCCTTGCTTTTGATCGAGTCAGGATCACCTCTGAGAACACCCAGTCCGTTCCGCTGTAATTCACCAGAAGATCAAATTCCTTCTCCACGAACTCTTCCAGGGTCGCATTTTTGATCTTCCCGTACAAACCGAAGCTGTCTTCGCCAAACGCTTCTGGCGCGTCCAACGTGTTTTGGTTCTTTCCCGACGGATCGACGAGGGCCACCCGAACCTGGTTCGGAGCCAGTTCAAAACACTCAATTAACTTCCTTGTGAAATCGTAGTTCCTGAAGAGATCAATATCTGCCAGGGCCCCAACGCTCTTGATCCGGGAGGGAGGATTTTTCTTCTCAGAGTCCGGGTTTTGGCCTTGATTTTTTATAAATTTAGCAGCTGTCTTAGCCTTTAAACCGAATAGATCCATTTTCAGTGAATATGCGAGCAAAACTATACAAAATATCAGTACTTGTAATCATCTGCTTTGTATTACACAAAATACCGATTTCCTGTAAAGAAAAAAACAAAAGCCTCGACTTTATTCGAGGGGCTCAAATTGAGCTCTCAAAGAATCTGCCTGAGGATGAAGACGTGATCAAACTCATAGAACCTTATAAATTAGATCTCGACACCAAAATCGATGAAGTGCTCTGCTACAACCCGAGAGTGCTCGACAAAAGAGAGTCGGAACTGGAGAGCTCACTGGGTAACCTCCTTGCAGACGTATGTTTTGAGGCGGGGGACAGCATTTTGAGAAGTGTCAAGGGAAGCCCTCTTGATTTCGCTGTTTTCAATTACGGAGGCATGCGCGCACCCATCCAGAAAGGGGATGTGACTATCGAGGACATCTACCAGCTCATGCCCTTTGAGAACCGGCTCGTCATCGTGGAATTGAACCCGGATCAGGTCAAGGCGCTGATTGACTATCTCGCCCGTCAGCACCAGGCCCATCCAATCTCAGGAATTCGGATCGCTCTTGACAAAGGGAGAGCGCCTAAAGTTTGGATCGGTGAAAAAAGATGGGACCCGAGCAAAAGTTATCACGTGCTGACCATTGATTACCTCCAGCACGGCGGCGGGAACATGACCTTCCTGACCCAACCCGAATACCTTTATGTTTCTGAGGTCAAGGTCAGGGACGCACTGATACGCAGCTTCAGGGTGCAGGACACCTTAAAGACCGGATTGGACAGAAGATTCACTGAAAGCAACGAAGAATAAATGAAGAGAAGAGCATTTTTAGGAAATACGTTGGCGGCGAGTGCCAGTCTGGGTCTGGGTTTGGGCTCTCTGGCTTCCTGTTCGGGAAATTCGGAACGCAAGATCACCATATTGCATACCAACGACGTTCACAGTCATATCGAGTCTTTCGAAATGGATCATGCCAGGTACCCCGGCATGGGAGGCGTTGCGCGCCGTGCAAGCCTGATACAAAGCATCCGACAGGAGAATCCGAACACCCTCTTGTTTGATGCAGGTGACATTTTCCAGGGAACGCCCTATTTCAATTATTTCGGAGGAGAGCTCGAATTTAAGATGATGAGCAAATTGGGCTACGACGGCGCCACGATCGGAAACCACGATTTCGACAATGGCATCGATGGCCTGGAGCGTCAACTACCCAATGCAAAGTTCGATTTCATCATATCTAATTACGATTTCGGTAACACCGTGATGGATGGCAGAACCGATCGCTTCAAAATTTATGATAAGGGGGGTATAAAAGTCGGCGTATTCGGCCTGGGCATTCGACTAAAAGGTCTGGTGGATCCTGCGCTGTTCAAGGAAACCAAATATCTCGACCCGGTGGAGATCACCCGGGACATGACAAAATTTCTGCGAGAAGAGCAACATTGTGACCTCGTCATCGCTCTTTCACACCTGGGATACAATTACAAAAGCAATCCCGATCGAATCAGTGATCTGTCGCTGGCCAGGCAGACAGAGGGGGTTGACCTGATCATCGGGGGTCACACCCACACTTTTTTAAAGAAGCCCACAGTAGTTCGAAATCGAGCTGACAAAAACCTGCTGGTCAATCAAGTCGGATGCTGGGGGGTTCAGGTGGGTAGAATTGACTTCGAATTCAACAGTCGCGGAAAGAGCTCGGAAAAAGGAACAAGCATCGTGGTTTAAGCAAATAGATCGGAAATTGTGCGAATTTTCACCTCATCTGTAATCATATGGATACCCATCCCTGGAATTATTTTCTCCTTCGAAGGTCTTCGGGCCGTAAAATGAAGATTATCAATTCCTGTATTCGACAGTGACAGAGCATTGCCGGGATTGACACCACTGCCCGCCATAATTTCAATTTTCGATCCAAATTTCTGCTGCAAGGCCTTGATGAGTTCGAGCCCATCTATTGCCTTGTCCTTCAAACCTGAAGTGAGTAAACGATCAAAACCCATTTGGATTAATTGATCCAGGGCTTCAAACGGGTCGTCGACCTGGTCAAAAGCTCTGTGAAATGTGGCTTGAAGACCTAATGAGCGTGCCAAATCCACAAGTCTCTGATTCTTCTTTGAAACTTTCATATCCGCATCCAGGATCCCGAAAACCACGCCTTTGGCCCCAGCTTGAGAGGCTGCTTGAATATCACGTTCCATGATAAGCAGTTCCATGTCATCGCAGGTGAAGCTTCCTCCCCTGCTCCTTATCATGGCATGCACCTCTACCGTACCGATCTCAGCACAGCTTTTGATCATCCCAAAGCTAGGCGTCAATCCGCCTTCTGACAAGGCAGAACACAATTCAATTCTCTTGAACCGATATCTTCCGGCCAAAAGGGCTCCCTCAAAACAATCGGTGCACAACTCGAGATTCATACAAATGGGATTATCTAACAACAGGTTGATCTAAATACAGATATCACACAAATCTATATTTTAATTGTGAAAAAGACTATTTTTATCCAAACAAGAAATCTTTATGCTTGAACTTGCAGGAATAATAATTTTGGGGATTTTGGCCCAATGGATGGCGTGGAAACTGAAAATTCCGGCGATTTTGCCCTTGATCCTGATCGGGCTTTTCGTCGGACCGTTCTCAACCTTGATCTCCGTCGATGGAAACAAATGGATCGAACCGGTCTTCAATGGCGAGTTTGGATTGTTTCCCGGGGAGAGCCTGTTCAATTTCGTCTCCCTCGCAATCGCCCTGATCCTGTTCGAAGGGGGTCTGACGCTCAAGACCGAAGAGATCAAGAACGTAGGAACCGTGATCTCCAAACTGATCACCCTGGGATCATTCATCACCTTTATCCTGGCGGGTGTGGCTGCTCATTTTATCATTGGCCTCACATGGCAGATCTCGTTCCTGTTCTCCTCTTTGATCATCGTGACCGGTCCGACGGTGATCACTCCCATTCTGAGAAACCTGCCACTGAAGAAAGACATCTCTACCGTCTTGAAATGGGAGGGGATCCTGATCGACCCTATCGGTGCACTTGTAGCCGTTCTGGTATTTGAATTCATCGTTTTGAGCGGAGATCACGGCACGGAGTACACGAAAGAGACCCTTATTGAATTCGGAAAAATCATCATCATAGGCGTGTCCATCGGTTTTACATCGGCATATGCCTTCTCCTTTGCTCTTAAAAACAAATGGGTACCGCATTACCTGCTGAATGTCGTGGCCCTGGCCCTGGTTCTTTCCGTCTTTGTGCTTGCCGACCTTTTCGCCCATGAAAGCGGTCTTCTCGCGGTTGTCATCATGGGAATGGTCCTGGGCAACATGAAGATAGCAGCGCTCAAAGATGTTTTCTATTTCAAGGAGACCATCAGCATCCTATTGATTTCCATCTTGTTTATAGTGCTCTCGGCGAATATCAATCTCGAGGATCTGGAATTGATTTTCAATTGGAATTCCTTGATATTACTCGGAATCGTGATTCTGGTCATTCGCCCCTTGGGGGTCTTTGCCAGTGCGTCAGGAAGCAAGCTCAAGAAAAACGAGAAAATCTTCATCAGCTGGGTCGGGCCGCGGGGAATCGTGGCGGCAGGTATTGCCTCTCTCTTCGGAATCAAGTTGACTTTGCAGGGGTATGCCGGAGCCAATTACATCACGCCCCTGGTATTCATGATCGTTTTGGGCACGGTATTGTTAAACGCCGCAACGGCCAGGATTGTAGCCAGAATAACAGGAGTTTTACTGAAAAAGTCAGAAGGAATCCTGATCGTCGGGTCGTCCGAACCGTCCAGGCTCATCGCCAAATATCTCAAAGACAACGACCGAAGGGTCGTTCTCATCGACAGTAACAAATCAAATATCTCCCGAGCGAAACTGGAAGGCCTGGAGGCCATTGAATGTGACATCTACGAAAATGATCTGCTGGAAAACATCGAGTTAAATGACATGGGCTATCTGCTTGCCCTGACCGGAAGCAATACCATCAATGAATATGCGCTGAACAAATTCAAGGCAGATTTTGGCGAGGAAGGTGCTTTCAGACTGATCAGCTCAGAGGAGATGAGAGATTCGGAGAACAACCCGGAACAGGGGCTTTTCTCACATACCGATGACTTTATCAACATCAGCGAGGTAGTGAGGGATTACCCGATGATCAACGAGGTGGAAGTAAAGTCCAGGGAGCATTTTGAAGAACTCATTGATGCCACTCATAAGGAAATCAAGGCGATTCCATTATTTCTAAAAGATCTGAAAGATGAAATTCATATCCTTCCAGCCGACAGTAAAAAAATGGAGGTTGGGCCCGGGTACAAAATGATGTACCTCGGGAAAAAGATCTAGATCTTCTTCATCTGCTGCTTCACCATTTTGATCTGATCCTTAAGCATTCCGTGCTTGTCGAGCTTCTTGGCCTCAGCGATCAATGTTGTGGCCTCTCTTTTTCGTCTTTTCGTCAGGGCGATACCCGCCAACTGCAACTTGGCCATCGCTTTATCGTGATCCATCGCCAGACCTAAGCTCAGGGCCTTTTTAAAGAATCGTTCCGCCTGGGTCAAATTCGTTTGTGACACCATGATCCCCCGGAGAAAATTGTAATATCCCTCCTGCTTCTTGGTCAGGGCTGAAGACGGATTCTTGATCTTGTCCAACAACCGGTTCCCTCCTTCGAAATCCTGCTTGCGAAGCTTAAAAAACGTCAGAAGAAGAATCTCATTCTTGAAGTAGAAAAATACGAAAACCCCCGCGAGCAAGAGAATTGAAATCCCATTCATGATATGCCCCTTGGAAAATTCGTAAACGGCCCAAACGGTAATCAAGGCGGCAATGACTAATTTGATGTATTTGTTGAACATGTATCTGAATTTTGGGCAAATTTACACTATTTGTAAGATTTTTGAACGGAACTCAAGGCTAAAAAACAACGCCTCAGAGAATCTTGACAAAGATGTTCTCAGCAAACTTTCTGGATACGCTTTCCATTCTATTATCATAAGCCAAAAGAAGTGACCCGTCAAAATCCCTAATCTCCCGAACCTCGATTTCCGTGCTGAGAGCCAATCCCAACTGTGTGACGTACTTGAGAAACTCCGCCGAACTGTCTCTGACAGACACCAGTCGGCATTTCTGGCCCTGCCTTAGGTTTGCCAAAAGAACCCTTTCGTCTTTACTGAAGTTGCCTTTCTCGTCGGGAATGATGTGCCCGTGGGGATCATGTGAAGGGTAACCCAAATGCTTGTCCAGTTCCCTTATGAGCTTTTCAGATTGAATGTGCTCAAGATCATGGGCCAATTCATGCACCTCATCCCAAGTGAAATTCAGCTTCTGGTGCAGAAAAGTCTCCCAAAGACGGTGGCGTCTGATCAATGCGACTGCAATGTTCCAACCTTTCTGAGTGAGACCAATTCTCCCGTATTTCTCATAGCTCACCAGTTCCCTGGTTCGAAGCTTCTTTAGCATGACACTCGCTGAAGCCGGTTTTATGTTGAGGTATTCTGCCAGTCGATTGGTTCCCACCTTTTTTTCCTCATCCTCAGAGCTCAGTTGAAATATGGCTTTTAAATAGTCTTCGACGTTTGATGAAATCAATGTAGAAAAAATTTTGAATTATAATCTTAACAATATTTGTTAGGCATAGCTAACTTTAATACTTTTGTATATCAAAGTTATTGAATTGTTGGAAATCCAAAAAGAAATCTTTTGAAAATTCAGATTCGATGAAATTCCAAAATCTTGCCTCTTGCCTTTTCGGATTTGCATTTCTGATCTCTTTCCAGGTCTTCGGGCAGACAGGGAATATCAAAGGAACGATTGTCAGTGGTGAAGAAACTCTTCCTTTTGCCACAGTCTCAATCAAGAATTCAAATATTGGTGTGACCAGCGGATTGGATGGCAGCTATTTCTTGAAGGATCTCGAACCCGGAAAACACGTGGTTGTCGTGTCACATGTGGGTCATATCTCGGAGAAAAGGGAGGTACTGGTCAAACCTGGAGAGACGACCATCCTGAATTTTTTAATGAGCTCTTCTGCCCTGTTGGATGAAATCGTGGTCACCGGAACGATGAAACCCACCTTTGTATCTCGATCGCCGGTCAAGATTGACGTGGTGACCTCGGAGCAATTTGACCTCTATTTGCCTTCGGCAGCGTCTTCGATCATAGAAAGCGTGCAGTTGGTCAATGGGGTGCAGGAAGTCATCGACTGCGGGGTATGTTACACCAACAGCATAAGTGTAAATGGGCTTCCCGGGTCTTACACAGCCATCCTGATGGACGGCACACCTATTTATGGAAGTCTTGCTTCTGTCTACGGCCTGAACGGAATCCCAAATATGATCATAGACCGCTTCGAAGTCATCAAAGGGCCCAACAGCACCTTGTACGGATCGGATGCCGTGGCCGGCGTGATCAATGTGATCACGAAGAATCCGTCGGAGCAACCCATGTTTTCGGCCGATGTGATGACCACCACCATGGAGGAGGTTTTTGCCAACATCGCCTTCGCACCCGAATTGGGCAAATCCAACGGGTATATAGGCTTGAATTTGAATTATGTCAACAACTACCAGGACATCAATGATGACGGTTTCGGGGATGGAGTGAATACGGATGTCATTTCGCTGTTTTCCAAATTCAACATCTACCGACCCAGCGACAAGATTTTCACAATTGCTGCCAAGTACTATTACGAGGATCGTAGAAACGGGGTTGAGGCCTTTGTGAAAGACAGGGCCTACAGACAATTGAGAGGAAGCGACGAAATCTACGGGGAGAGCATTTACACGAACCGGGTAGAGCTTTTCGGCACCTATGCCCTGAACACCTCCGAGAGCATGAAGATCGACTACTCACTTTCCAATCACCTGCAGGACAGCTATTACGGATCGGAACGTTACGAGGCCTCTCAGCAGATTGCCTTTACCAATTTCACCTGGAGCTTTGATCACAACAAACATGATTTCCTTATTGGATCCACCTTGCGCTATGATGCTTATGACGACACGACGGTAGCAACCGAAATCAAAGATGATGATGGCGATGTCATAAACAATCCCAACAACCAGTTCGTGCCCGGGGTCTTCGGCCAGGATGAGTTCAGAGCCTCTGAAAAATTTACCGCTCTCGGCGGATTGAGACTCGACTATCACAACAAACACGGTTTGATTGCAGCGCCAAGACTGAATTTAAAGTACAAATCATCTGACTGGACCACCTTCCGATTCAATTTTGGTACCGGCTTTAAAGTGGTGAACCTCTTCACCGAAGACCATGCCTTCGTTTTGGGTCAAAGGGATGTTGTCATCCTGGAAGACCTGGAACCGGAAAGGAGTTACAACTTCTCCCTGAATTACAACCAGGTTTACACGGGATTGGGCGGAAGCGGTTCATTCGACATGGAGGCGTTCTACACGCATTTTACCAATAAAATCATTCCCAACTACGATCAGCAGGGATTGATCATCTATGAAAACACGGATGGATGGGCCAGAACCATGGGGGTGAGTGCCAGCATCAACCACAATTTCAAGTTTCCATTGAGTTTTAACCTGGGTGTCAATTTCCTGAACTCAACACAGACCGAAGAGAATGAGAATGGAGTGGCCGTTACGGAAGATCTGGTACTGGCGCCTCGGATGAGCGGAGTATTTACCGCTAACTACCGCTTGCCGAATCAACGTATAACCTTTGCCTACACGGCGCAATACACCGGAGTGATGGCTCTGCCCGAGGTTTATGACCTGGATGCAAACGGAGTTCCGATGGATGACCCCAGACCCACAGAAAGCCAGCCTTTCAGCCTTCATCAGCTGCAGGTGACCAAGATATTCAATAACAATTACACCCTTTATTTTGGCGTGAACAACCTCTTCAATTATGTCCAAAGAGAATCTCAATTGGTAGGGTACGACGATCCGAACTACGCGCCAGGCTTCAGCCCTTACTTTGACACTTCATATGTGTACGCGCCCAACCACGGCAGGGAGTTTTACATCGGTTTCAAACTGGATCTTGACACGGCTAAAAGTCAGGTCGTTGCCGAGAGGTAGGGCTTACTATTGAAATGCATGCCCGAGCCAATTGTTCAATGTTTCCCTGATAAGATCAGGTGTAAAATCGAGCGGGAGTTGCAGTATTAAAAGATTCGGATATCCCTTCTCTGAAAAGAATTCCTCCAGATGGGTCATAAAGTCTTTGCCTTGCTTCCCTTCCGATCCGAACAAAATCAGAAGGTCAGCGTCATTTTCTATGACATTCATGCCGAGCTGCACAAAAGAGTCAAAAGGTATGCCTATGTCAACGTCGAATCCATATCCCGCCAGGTCTACTGAAATTTCCTTGATTTTTTTATCGGCCTCGCATTCCCTGCTGCGGCAGACCATGGCGCGGGGTTGGCGACCTTCCTGCTTTGAGAATTTTTCAACGAGTGATTTCAGTGTTTTTTCGGGTTCAGCGCCCTCATTGCGGTCAAAAGTCATGGATCAATCCTCAATCGTATCGTATTCAATCAAAAATATCTCTTCGTTCTCCTTTTTCATTTTGTACTCCTCACGGGCATACTTTTCAAGAGAATCCGGATCATTCAAATTATCTATCACCTTTTTATCCTGTTCAATCTGATCCCTGTAATACTCATTGCTCTTTTCCAGCTTGTCGATCTCCCTGTTGAGTTCCCAGTGATTGATCAGGGAATTCTCGTCGAAAAAGATCATCCAAACGACAAACAATAAAAGTATGATGACATACTTGTTGCTCAGGATTCGAACTACCTTGTTCTCACGCAGTTTTTTAAGCATTGCTACTGATCAGTCTTTCGTTAATAACCGTTCTCACAATATCTATGGCCACCGTATTGTACCTGTCATTGGGTATGATGATGTCGGCATAGCTCTTTGTCGGTTCTATGAATTCCTCGTGCATCGGCTTGAGGGTGTTCTGGTACCGGTCAAGAACCTCGTTGAGATTCCTTCCCCGCTCCTTCATGTCTCGTTTCAACCTTCGAATGAGCCTTTCGTCTGAATCGGCATGCACATAAACCTTGATGTCAAAAAGATCCCTCAACGACTTTTCGGTAAAAATCAAAATTCCCTCAATAATAACCACCTTCTTCGGGTGCGTAATTAACGTATCGGTCAGGCGGTTATGCGTCTCAAAGGAATAAACGGGTTGCTCAATGCTCTTTCCTTTTTTTAGCTCAGTCAGGTGTTCCTTCAAAAGATCAAAATCAATGGCGGCGGGATGGTCGAAGTTGATGTCACAGCGCTGATCATAGGTGAGATGATCATTTTGTTTGTAATAAGAATCCTGTGAAAGGATTGACACTTCCCCAGCGGGAAGCTCGTTCAGGATCTGCTCAACTACCGTGCTCTTTCCACTTCCAGTACCACCGGCGATTCCAAGCGTCAACATCGATACAAATTAAAGGATTCGAATACTTACTCGAGTATTTCAACCCAAAACTATGAAAATGTATTTGATTACTGAACTTAAATTGATTAATTTCAACAATCATAGTGAACTGGCCATTAACCGATGAAATCATTGTTTGAGAATTTAAGAGGTGATATTTTTGGGGGAATCACAGCGGGCATTGTAGCCCTCCCCCTGGCACTTGCCTTTGGAGTTGCCTCTGGATTGGGACCGAGCGCGGGTCTCTACGGTGCGATTTTTCTGGGATTTTTCGCTGCCCTTTTTGGTGGTACCGCAACACAGATTTCAGGCCCCACAGCTCCGATGACCGCAATCAGCACCATTCTCATCGCGGGGATTCTTCAGGCCAATGACGGTGACATCAGCCGATCCATGCCGATCATTCTAGCTGTTTTCATTATGTCGGGCAGCATCCAGATCCTGATTGGCAGTTTGGGCCTGGGTCAGTACATCAAATACATCCCCTACCCTGTGGTTTCGGGTTTTATGACAGCCATTGGCCTGATCATAATCATCACAAACCTTTTGCCGATGATCGGGTATTACGTCGAGGACGATCGCGAACGAATAGAGGAGTTCAAGCCTCAAGCAGAAGAGCTGATCCTGGAGCATATCCTCGACGAGGAAGCAGAGGAAGGTCTTCTTGTGCTTGAAGACTTCAAGGAGACCATTGAAAGAGGTGAAAAGATCACAGAGAAAGAAATCTACCAGGAGGCGACTATTTTGGCAAAAAAGGAGAACTCGGGTGTAATCGGCGCCCTGAGGAGTCTGCCGAGGGCTCTCGAAGATGTCAATTATATCGAACTGATTTTGGCCTTGCTGACCATCGTCATCATCTACGGTTTCAAGCGAATCACTACAGCAATTCCCTCGACGCTCGTCGCGCTGATTTTAGTGTCGGGTTCCGCTATGGCCTTTGGTCTGCAATACAGACCCATCGAAGAGATTCCCAGCGGATTCCCCTTGTTTCGCAGTGACATTTTCACCGAGTTTCGCTTTGGGTCCCTCACACCCTATGTTTTTACGGCAATCACCCTGGCTTTTCTGGGTGCCATCGACTCGTTGCTCACCTCGGTCGTAGCAGACAATATGACAAAAACCAGCCACAAACCCAATCGTGAACTGATCGGTCAGGGAATAGGCAATACGCTTGGTGCCCTTTTTGGCGGACTTCCGGGTGCAGGAGCCACCATTAGAACCGTGGTCAACATCAACTCAGGTGGCAAATCGAAGCTCTCCGGTATGATTGCCGGTCTTTTTCTTCTGATTATTCTTCTCGCATTAGGACCGCTCGCCTCAAAGATTCCGGCAGCCGTTCTCGCAGGGATATTGATCACGGTAGGCATAGGAGTCATGGACTATAAAGGGCTTAGAGCCATTCCTGCCATGCCTTATGCTGAAGTTGTCGTCATGGTTGTGGTCCTGTTGCTTTCCACGTTTTGGAATCTGGTCTATGCGGTTGGAGTCGGTTTGATAATCGCTTCACTGGTCTTCATGAAGAAAATGGGGGATGCTACAGAGAGGCAATCCAATGTAAGGAGTCTGAAAACTGAGACTGCCTGGATAGACGAGAGCATCTTCCCAAAAGAATGGATCGACAAAGTGTACATCAAACACATCCACGGACCCATTTTTTTCGGTTCGACAAGTTTTATACAGGGTTTGGCCAAACAAATACCGAATGAAGCCACCCATGTCATCCTGAGGATGGATCGTGTTCCCTATATCGACCAGTCCGGGTTGTACATCCTGGAGGACTTGCTGCTCGAGCTGGAAAAGAAAGAGGTCCATGTGTTGATCGTCGACATTCAGCAACAACCCCTTTATCTGATGAAATCCATAGACATCATTCCCGACCTGATTCCGGAAGAGCACGTTTTCGAAAATTTCAGAGACTGCACCAGTTGGATCATCAGGCACGTCGAGAAGGATTAGAGGCATTTGACAGATCGATTTATGACAATTGTCATAAAATTTCAAAGGTCTGAATTCTATCTTTAGTAGTTAATCCATAAAGAGATGAATTATGAGAAGAAGATTCGTGCTAATTCTTAGCCTTGTTTTTCTCTGGCAGGGCTATTGCCAGGTGATCAGCGACCTGGACTGGGTCAGTCCGTTGCATGAAGGAATGGCAGCAGTGAAAAAAGGAAACATGTGGGGTTTCATCGACAAGGATGGAATCATGAAAATTGAGCCGAGAGAAGATTTGGCATCCTCAAAAACCAATTTATCGGGAGTGTCAGAAGACAGTGAAATGGAATATCCACGCTTCGTTGAAGGCCGTTGCCTCATTGAACAAACTTTCGAAGGCATACGATATTTCGGTTTCATCGACAAGCAGGGAAAGACTGTGGTAGAACCGGGTTACATTAATGCAACCGACTTCAGAAACGGCTTCGCCATTGTGACCCAATACAGCAAGCAGGTTCTGGGTAAAAACAACCTTTTGGGTAAGGATGTTGTGAATTATCTGGCGGAAGAACTCATCATTGATACCGAAGGGAAAGTGGTTACTTCACTGATGAACTCAAGAACTTTTGTTCCGAATAAGGTAAAAGACAGTCCACCCGACATGCATGCCTATTTTATAGGTGAAAGACTTGTTGCCGTCAAAGGAGATGACGGCCAATGGTCGATATACAAGTTTTGACGAATAGATATCAATGCTTTCATTCAAGAATTACAATATCGCGGATTGGTTTTCCTTTTACAGGGTAGCCGCCTCGCCTTTCCTTTTGTTGCTCATTATTCTTGGAGAAAGGGAGGCTTTCAGCTGGCTGCTGTTGATCAGCTATTGCACGGATATGATCGATGGCTTTTTGGCCAGGCGACTCAAAATTACAAGTGCCAGGGGTTCACAGCTCGATTCCCTGGGTGACCAGATAACCCTCAGTGTTGCCTTCATCGGTTTGTTCGTATTCGAAAACGAGTTCATCCTGGCGAACTACAAGATCATTATGATCCCATTTGTTCTTTACTTTTTTCAAATGTTCCTGGCCTTCAGGAAATACGGCAAAACAACAGCCTTTCACACCTACCTCGCCAAGTTGTCTGCCATTACTCAGGGCGTTTTCATTTTGTGGTTCCTTTTTTTCTCACCGGTGTACTGGCTATTTTGTCTGATGATCATTCTCGGCATCGTCGAAACGATGGAAGAGATTGTTCTGATTTTCATGTACCCCAAATGGGTGGCGGGCGTAAAAGGCCTATATTGGGCCTATCGCGACCGGCGAAGAATCAATGCGCAGATGAAGCAAAATAATCCATCATGAGGGCCGTCTCCAATAAAGAGGTTTTGTTGCTTTGTGCGGCGATATTAATCATTGACCTACTCGCCTTTTATTGGCTTCAGTCGATTACCCAACTCATCGGATTTGACTGGTTGATATATCTGATCCATGGGCTCTTCTGGTTCTTCACCATAGGACTGGTCAGCTCGATTATCATTCTAAAAATACGCCTCGACCGAATCCATCCGCAAAGGAAACACCTTCTAATCACCTCACTTTATGGATTGACAGTCTCCTCATTTATTCCCAAGGTCATATTTGTCATCATCATCTCGGTTCTTTTTTTCACCAATTACGCATTTTCACAAAAGGAATCCCTTCTGGTTATTCCGATTGTCGGGCTCTTCTCGGGGTTCCTGCCCTTCTTTGTCATCTTGCATGCGATCTTCAGGGCTCTCTACCGGTTCAAGGTCCATCATTCCAAAATAAGAACCCAGCACCTCTCCGAAAAGACCGGCCGGCTCAAGATCGTCCACATCTCGGATTTGCACCTGGGAAGTTTCAATTTCAGGTACCACATCCTGGAACGGGCCGTAAAGATCATCAACCACATCGAACCTGACCTTATTCTTTTCACCGGGGATCTTGTCAATAACTTCGCCTGGGAACTCAAGGGATGGAGCGAGGTTCTTCAGAAGCTCGAAGCCACGCACGGAAAATACGCCGTTCTCGGTAACCATGACTACGGAGACTACAGCAGCTGGAAAACGGAAGAGCTCAAGCAAAAGAACTTTGAATCCATCAAATATTTCTATCGAAAAATCGGCTTCCGGCTCCTTCTCAACGAATCTGAAATCCTTGATTTCAAGGGCACAAAACTTGGCATGATTGGCGTTGAAAACTGGGGACATCCGCCTTTCCCACAGCACGGGGATCTCAATAAGGCTCTTGAAGACCTGCCCGCTGCTGACCTGAATATCCTGCTCTCCCATGATCCGACCCATTGGGCAGAGGAAGTCGTCGGTGTGACCGATATTTTCCTCACACTTTCAGGTCATACTCACGGCATGCAGGCGGGAGTCAATCTTAAGAACAAGCAATGGAGCCCGATCAAATACAAATACAAGCACTGGGCCGGTATTCACAAGGAGGGGAATCAGTACCTCAATGTCAACCGGGGTCTGGGTTGGCTGGGATTTCCAGGAAGATTGGGTATGCGCCCCGAAATCTCCTTTATTGAGATTTTGCCGAAATCCTGATCTCTTTCTGCAACTCTTGGCGAGCTGCCTCATATCCGATCTGATAGATGACATCCAACTTGTTGACGTCCAACAGGCCGTACTGGACCAACTTTGAGGGGCGAAACAGAATATCGCAGGCGTCAAACTTTCGTCTCGATCTTTTTGAATAATTGATGCGAATGGCGCGCTCCAAAACATTCACGGAGTACTTCAGGCTCTCGGCGGGAATGGTATCCAGAGGGCTCACATAGCTGCCCACCAGGTAATCGACTTCTGTCGCAACTGGGTCTATGGGAAAATTGTCGAGAATACCCCCATCAGAGTACAAAACCTCATCGATGCACACCGGTGAAAACAGACCGGGGAAGGCCGAAGAAGCCAACAAGGGTCTTATCAATTCGCCTTCCGAAAAAATTCGCTTTTCTCCCTTGAGCATATCGACCGTTGTCACATAGAGCTTTTTCTTGAGGCTGCTGAAATCATCCAGCCTGAAATACTGGATAAAATCCTTGAAAAACTTGTCCGTATCAATAAATCCTGGCTTCCCAAAGGCGAATCGGCTGATGTGAAACAAAGGAGTCTCAGCGAAAAATTGCTTCATCTCGGCAGGGCTGTAACCGTGACAGTAAAGTGCACCTACAACAGCCCCGGCACTCGATCCGGATACAACCTCAGGAAATATGCCCTGCTCCTCAAGGGCCTGAATCGCTCCAATGTGCGCCATTCCTCGTACTCCACCTCCTGAAAGAACCAATCCTACTTTATTATTCGTCATATTCATTGCTTTGATTTTTTCCTCTTCATTCATTCTTTTTCGCCTTTTTTGCCTCTTTCTTCTCTTCTTTCTCCATTTTTTTGAAATATCCTTTGAAAAGAAAATTGTGTCGCATGGCCTCGAGATTCTCATTCAGGAGCACACTCCCCTGTTTGACATTCTTCACCGTCTCATCGATGTCATTGACCAGTGTAGTGTCATTCACTATGTAGTTAAAAGTGCCATCGCCCTCTTTGACTTCCAGGATGACCGAATTGAGATTCTCAACAGCTTCCTCGATCTGTTCACTTGACGTCTCAAGATGGGTCAGTGTCGACCGAAACTGCGATGCGGCAACGCTGTCATTGACCAAAACGTAAAGAAGGCTCTCCTCGAATTCAATGTCAGAAATCACTGTTTTCAGGTCATTGATAACCTCTGAAGCCTCGCGACTGACCTTATTCAGGTTCTTGACTGTC
>JAHEHE010000032.1 GCA_024644725.1 Flavobacteriaceae bacterium
GGTATTCCACTAAGCCTCAAGATATGATCAATCAACGCCTTACAGGTACCTTCTCAAAAGCCATTAAAAAAATGGAACAATAATAACGTTGAAACGGGGAACTAATGAAAACAGACAAAACGAAAGTTAAAAGGCGTCCCGACAGAGGGCATTATGACAAGGAAACTGTCTATAGAATCCTGGATCGGGATTTTATTTGTCAGATAGGCTTTGTGTTTGACGGATATCCGGTTGTCATTCCAACGATTTATGGAAGAAAAGGCAATTCGCTGTACTTTCACGGAGCCAATGTAAGTCGAATGCTTCAAACTCTTGAAAAAGGGGTCTCTGTATCTGTAAATGTAACGCTTACCGATGCGCTGGTACTGGCTCGATCTGCCTTTCATCACTCTTTGAATTACGAATCGGTTACTCTATTCGGAACGGCACACTTAGTCGATGGCGACGAAGATAAAATGGAGGCTTTGAAGATCATCTCGGACCAGGTTTTGAAAGATAGATGGTCTGAAGTAAGACTCCCGAATGAAAAAGAACTCAATGTAACGAAGGTGTTGAAGCTGGAGATCAATGAAGTTTCGGCTAAAATCAGAGCCGAGGGTGTAGGAGATGACAAACCGGATTACGACTTGGATATCTGGGCAGGAGTTGTTCCTATTCACAGGACCTATGGAAAAGCGATTCCTGATGAATTACTGAAATCAGGTATAGAAACAGCACCCAGCGTGAAGAAAATCGAGAATGAAAGACTTTGATGTACAGCGAAAGCCCTTTGTCGTTCCGGTTGATGACGGAAAATTGATAGAGGAGCACTTCGGACTAGCAAGCATTAATTCAAGCCTGAGTCTGGCCCATATGATAGCTCCGGCAGGGTGGGGAGAGCCATTTCAAACTCCTGAATTCGAAGAGTATACTTATGTTATCCGGGGTAAAAAGAAAATTGAAGTAGGAGATGAGGTGGTCATTCTCTTACCCGGGGAATCTATTCGTGTCACGAAAGGAATCCGTGTACGATACAGCAATCCATTTGAAGAGCCTTGTGAGTATCTGGCAATTTGCTCGCCGCCCTTTCAGATAGATGCGGCTCATCGGGAAGAGGAGTAATGTATAGAAAGATGATTAATCTATCTGTTTAATTGGATGCGAGACAATCAATCCTTGTTTTGACAGGCCTGCAAAGTATTGGTCAGCAACATTGCAATGGTCATCGGTCCAACACCTCCTGGAACAGGGGTTATGTAGGATGCTTTTTCACTGACGCTTTCAAAATGCACATCTCCCGCTAGCCTATAACCTCGCTTTTTCGTCGCATCAGGTACGCGTGTTATGCCTACATCGATAATCGTGACACCTTCTTTTACCATGTCTCCTGTCAGGAATTCTGCCATGCCAAGGGCGGCAACGACAATATCGGCCTCACGGGTGATTGATGCAAGGTCTTTGGTGCGGCTGTGCGTTAGGGTTACTGTCGCATTCCCCACTTTTCTCTTTTGACTGAGAAGTATGCTCATGGGCCTCCCTACGATATGGCTGCGCCCTATGACAACTACATTTTTACCTGAAGTTTCAATGTCATAGCGTTCCAGCAGTTCCATGATTCCTGCCGGAGTAGCCGGTAGAAACGCCGGAAGGTCCAGAGTCATTTTTCCTACGTTGACCGGATGAAAACCGTCGACATCCTTATCGGGATCAACCGCCATCAATACCTTTTGTTCGTCGATTTGCTTTGGTAACGGAAGCTGAACAATGAAACCGTCGATGTCTTTGTCTTTGTTCAGGGCATCTATCTCGTGCAACAGCTGCTCTTCGGTAGTTTCTTCAGGCAATTCAATCAAAGTAGAGTTGAATCCAATCTGCTGACAGGACTTGACCTTGCTGTTCACATAGGTCATGCTCGCTCCATCGCTTCCGACGATGATTGCAGCCAGATGAGGTATTTTAAGGCCTTTTTCTTTTCTGCTTTTAACTTCAACAGCGATTTCCTGTTTGATGTCTAGGGATGTTTTTTTTCCGTCTAGAAGGATCATAGAGCTAAGTTTTGAATTATTGCATTCCCTTCATCATTTGCATCATCTTCTTGCCGCCGCCGCCCTGCATCATCTTCATCATTTTGG
The DNA here is from genome assembly GCA_024644725.1 of Flavobacteriaceae bacterium. Lineage (GTDB taxonomy): Bacteria > Bacteroidota > Bacteroidia > Flavobacteriales > Flavobacteriaceae > Lutimonas. Next base: position 2,112 of record JAHEHE010000032.1, read on the forward strand.
CCATTTGGTTGAACTGCTTCAGGAGCTGGTTGACCTCCTGCACGTTCGTTCCGGAACCCTTGGCAATCCTCTTTTTGCGACTAGCATTGATCATTGCAGGCTTGGATCGCTCCTCCGGGGTCATCGAAAAAATAATGGCTTCTATTCCCTTGAAGGCGTCGTCATCAATGTCGACATCCTTCATCATTTTTCCGGCTCCCGGGATCATTCCGACGAGGTCCTTCATGTTCCCCATCTTCTTGATCTGCTGAATCTGTTTGAGGAAATCGTCGAATCCGAACTGGTTTTTGGCAATCTTCTTCTGGATCTTTCTTGCCTCTTCCTCGTCGTACTGTTCCTGGGCGCGTTCCACGAGGGAAACTACGTCACCCATACCGAGGATTCGATCGGCCATCCTGTCGGGATGGAAAACATCGATCGCTTCCATTTTTTCACCCGTTCCGATGAATTTAATCGGCTTGTTTACCACCGATTTGATCGACAGCGCAGCACCACCTCGGGTGTCACCATCCAATTTTGTCAGGACTACCCCGTCAAAATTGAGTACATCGTTGAAGGCCTTGGCCGTATTGACCGCGTCTTGACCTGTCATCGAATCGACGACAAATAAAGTCTCCTGGGGCTTGACAGCATTGTGGATGTTGGAGATTTCCCTCATCATCTGCTCATCGACAGCCAGACGACCCGCGGTGTCGATGATCACGACGTTCTTTCCGTGTTGCTTGGCGTACTTAATCGCGTTCTCCGCAATTTCCACAGGGTTCTGGTTTCCTTCTTCAGCGTATACTTCGACGCCGATCTGTTCTCCGACCACCTTTAACTGATTGATCGCAGCCGGACGATATACGTCGGCTCCTACGAGAAGAACCTGTCTTGTCTTCTTGTTTTTGAGATAGTTGGCGAGTTTGCCCGAGAAAGTCGTTTTACCTGAACCCTGGAGTCCCGACATGAGGATCACGGTAGGTGAGCCTTGCAGGTTGATGCCCACAGTGTCTCCACCCATGAGCTCGGTCAGCTCGTCCTTGACGATCTTGACCATAAGCTGGCCCGGGTTCAGCGTCGTGAGAACATCTTGACCCATTGCCTTCTCCTTGACCGTATTGGTGAAGTTCTTGGCTATTTTGAAATTGACGTCGGCATCCAGAAGAGCTCTTCTCACTTCCTTAAGCGTCTCGGCTACATTGATTTCCGTAATGCTGCCGTGCCCTTTAAGGACGTGAAACGCCTTATCTAATTTTTCGCTAAGATTGTTGAACATATTTCCAAATCAATTATCAAACAACTCAAATCTTTGAGGTCGCAAAGATAGGAAATTAGCTCGAAGAATCAGGACTTGACAAAACGCAATGAAGTGGTGTTTACGCAGTAGCGTTTTCCAGTGGTATCCCGGGGTCCGTCATCGAAAACATGACCCAGGTGTCCGCCACATTTGGTACAGGTGATCTCTGTGCGAATCATTCCGTGGCTCTTGTCCAGGGAATACTCGACAGCACCGTCGATGGCATCATCAAAAGAGGGCCAGCCGCAATGCGATTCGTATTTGGTTCCCGACTCAAATAACTGAGCGTCACAGGCTGCACAGTGATACGTACCCTTTTCAAAATGCTTTGTAAAGCCTCCATTGCCGGGCATATCGGTTCCCTTTTGCCTGAGGATGTAATACTGTTCAGGAGTCAGAATCTCTTTCCATTCGGCTTCGGTTTTCACGATTTTTTCGTCCATTGATGATTTTTCTTGTGCAGGGACAACCTGCGTTAACATTAAGGTTACAATCAATACTAAATATCTCATTGCAGAAAGTCAATTATGCGTTGAACAACTACGGGGCTTTTGAAAATTTTGTGATGACCCAATCCATGGGTGATCAGCAGCGCTCCATTCTGAAGCTTTTGACGTATGGCTACCGCACTACTTACAGGGACAAATCGATCTTCGCTGTCATGAATTACCAGTACAGGAATTTTTATCCTTTCTGCCTGGTGCTCAGAGGTGAAGTGGTCCAGCCTGAGATTGTACTTTTTCTCAAAACGTCGCTTGAGGCGTCGTGCAATGTCAGGTTTTAGCTCCATTTTATCGACGTAATAGGAGAAAATCTCGGGGATCGAGTTGTCGGCACCCAAAGTGACCAGCTTGTTCACTTTCAATCCTCCGGCAACGGCATTGATCAGGGACATGCCACCAAAGGAATGACCTACGGCGGCATCGAAGGGGCCGTATTTTTTCTCGATCAAACGGATGGCTTCAATGAACTCCAACATATTGGTGCGTTTCCCGTCGGAAATTCCATGGGCGGGTGCGTCGAAGCTCACCACCATCATTTTATTCTCAAGGATCTTGTCTGCCAGGTGATAGAGCTGTGTTCCTCGTCCGGCCCAGCCATGCACAAGCAGGATCCGCGTTTTGGAATAGCCATATTTGTACACCTGTAGTTCCTTGCCGGTAGAAGGCAGGACGATTCGCTCTTTTTTGGCACTCTCGCGCATCATCAATTCGCGTTCCGGAGCGTTGAACTTCATAGGCGTGGCAAAAAGCCGGGCTACAAATTCAGTAGCAGCATCCCTGGACACGAATTGAAGCACTTTGCCGGTGAGCAGAACTTTGGCTGGAATTTCAAAAGAAGGATTCGGATTTGACTTTTTCTGTGTCAAAAGAAGTGGTTTGAGATCGACAAATCTAAGCAATTCAACCAAAAAATTGTACATTTCGAACGCAAATCAAAACGCTGACCATGTACCTCAAAGGGGATAAGAAATTAATCCATCGCTGGGCTTTCTATGACTGGGCGAATTCTGTTTACTCATTGGTGATCAGCACCGCTGTTTTTCCAATTTATTACGAAACCGTTACGGAGACCGATAGTGGTCTCGTCAATTTTCTGGGCTTTGAGGTGAACAACACATCGCTTTATACCTACGCTCTATCACTCTCCTTTCTGATCGTGGCTTTTATTTCTCCGCTTTTGTCAGGCATCGCCGATTATGTGGGTAACAAGAGGACCTACATGAAGTTCTTCTGTTATTTTGGTTCACTCTCTGTGATGAGTTTGTTCTTTTTCAAAGGTGTTGAGACGCTTTGGGTAGGTATTCTGTTCTCTGTGCTCGCCAGCATTGGCTTCTGGGGAAGTCTTGTCTTTTACAACGCCTATTTGCCCGAGGTGGCTTACAGCGATCAGCAGGATGAAGCCAGCGCACTGGGATTCATTTACGGATACATCGGTTCGGTCATTCTATTGATCTTTAACCTAAGCATGGTGATGAAACCGGAATGGTATGGAATTTCCGATCCGGGCCTCGCCCCCAGGATTTCCTTCTTGACTGTGGGAATTTGGTGGATGGGCTTTGCCCAGGTCACTTTCAGGCGCCTGCCCTACAACCTGCACAATCGAAAACCGGACAAGGATTATATATTTAAAGGTTACCAGGAACTCAAAAAGGTGATCAACGAGCTCAAGGATAGACCTGTTATGCTCAATTTCCTGACTTCTTTCTTTCTGTACAGCGTGGGGGTACAGTCGATCATCTTGTTGGCAACAATTTATGGGAAAACCGAAATCGGCCTGTCGACAAGCAGCCTGATCCTGACTATTATTGTCATCCAGTTGGTCGGAATTCTCGGCGCTTATTTGTTCTCAAGGCTTGCTAAAAGAATTGGCAACCTGACGGCATTGAAAATCACGATTTTCATCTGGACAGCTGCCAGTCTTAGTGCCTATTATCTCGATAAGGATGATCCCAATGTTCAGCTCAAATTCTACGTTATAAGCGGGTTTATCGGCCTGGTTCTCGGGGCTATTCAAACCCTTTCCCGGTCTACCTATTCAAAGCTGCTGCCCGAGAAAACACTCGATCCTACGACGTATTTCAGCTTTTTCGACGTGACTGAAAAGATCGCCATCGTATGGGGGACATTCATCTTTGGCCTTGCCATTGCCGTTACCGATTCCATGCGGCTGTCGATTTTGTTGCTCTGCCTGTTCTTCGTGATCAGTTTTATCATTTTGAGTATGATGAAGAAAACCAAATATGTGAAATAGTTATGGCGAAACAACCACTGTTTGATTTTATCGTGGTTGGCGGTGGGATTGTCGGTTCTGCCACTGCCTATAAATTAAGTCGCAAATACCCCGGAGCCTCTATCGCTCTGATCGAAAAAGAATCCGAGCTTGCCTCCCACCAAACCGGAAGAAACTCCGGAGTCATTCATTCCGGGATCTATTACAAACCGGGCTCACTCAAAGCATTGAATTGCCTTGAAGGTCGCAGACAACTCGTCGAATTCGCTATCGAACACAAGATTGAACATGAGATTTGCGGCAAGTTGATCCTGGCGACCCAAAAGGAAGAGCTCGAATTGCTTGAGGCGATTTATGAAAGGGGCCTTCAGAATGAAACGCCTGGCATCAAGTACCTCTCTGAAAAGGAGATCCCGGATTATGAACCTCATGCAAAAGGCCTGAAGGCCATTTGGGTCCCGGGAGCAGGAATTATAGACTACCCGGCGGTCACACGGAAATTGGTGGACCTCCTGCTCAATTCGAATTCCGGTAATGCGCTTTATTTGGGGGAGTCTGTAACCGGCATCAATCGGTTAGCAGGCAAGGTGGAGATTCAAACTTCGAAAAGGATGCTTCGAGGAAATCAAATTGTCGTCTGTGCCGGGCTCCAATCCGATCGGATCGCCCAATTGGACGGTCTCAAGCTGGATATGCAGATTGTTGGTTTTCGGGGTGACTACTACGAGCTCAAGGAAGAGGCCAGGAAGAAGGTCAGGCACCTGATCTATCCGGTTCCCGATCCGAGATATCCCTTTCTGGGCATACATTTTACCCCTATGATCGGAGGGCATGTCGAATGTGGGCCCAATGCCGTCTTCACCTTTAAACGCGAAGGCTATTCCCGGACGAGTTTCTCCTTGAGAGACAGCCTGGAGGCCTTGGCCTATGGCGGCACCTGGCGTCTGTTCTACAAGAACTGGAAAAAAGGTTTGGAAGAATACCGGCGGGCCTTCTCCCGGAGGCTCTTCTTGAGAGAGGCCAGGAACATGATTCCCAGCCTCGGACAGGATGAGATCTATCCGACCCGCTCGGGTGTTCGAGCCCAGGCCGTGAGTCATAAAGGACAAATGGTCGACGATTTTGTCATTGTTCAGAACCGGGGAGTCACGCACGTGATCAACGCGCCTTCACCTGCAGCAACGGCTTGTTTGGCCATTGCGGATGAGGTATTGCAAAAAGTGGTCGACCCTAAAGGATGATTATTTCTGCATGTGCACATCCACTTGTGGGAAGGGAATGCTTATTCCTCCTTCATCCAGGGCTTCATAGACCTTCTCGTTCATCGTGAAGAAGACACCCCAGTAATCTTCGGTCTTGACCCAAACACGCGTAGACAAATTAACTGAACTGTCGGCCAATTCACCCAAACCTATAAACGGTTCGGGGTCCTTTAAAATACGGTCATCGGTTGCGATGACCCCCATAATGATCTCGCGCGCCTTCTGAACAGAATCGCCATAGGCTATTCCATAGCTGAAGTCAACCCTACGGGTCGGCTCGGCCGAATAATTGATCAAGGAGCCAGTTGCCAGGGATCCGTTGGGAATGATTACCGTTTTGTTGTCGGGAGTCAGGAGGATCGTGGTGAAGATCTGGATTTCTTTCACTACCCCTGTGTATCCCTGGGCCTCTATGAAATCATTTACGCGGTAGGGCTTGAACAAAAGTATAACCACACCACCGGCAAAATTCTGGAGGGTTCCTGAAAGAGCCATTCCTACAGCCAAACCGGCGGCACCAAGAATGGCGATAAAGGAGGTCATTTCGACACCCAGCATGCCCAGCACACTGATGATGAGCAAGGTTTTAAGCAAGGCTCCAAACAGGCTTCTCAAAAATGGTTTCAGGGAGTCATCGGTCTCCCGCTTTTCCATGACTTTATCAATTTTTTTGACCATCCACTTGATGATCATATTACCGATAATGTAAACGACAATGGCGCCCAATAGCTTGGGTGCATAGGTGTAAACAAGGTCTGTGATTTGCGATGAGAGATCGCTAAAATTTACTTCCATGGGGGTTTTTTTATTAGGTGATTGATTCGATTTTTTCGCTTTGCAGTTATCTCAAAACGGCAAGAACAAATATAAAAAGATTGAGCTGTTTTACTTGGCTCTTTTTTTCCAAAATATATGAATGCAAAAGATATTCATCTACAGAAAAAGCTACTTTTGTAGACGTGCGTGGAATTTTGTGTCCGGGCAACGAAATCCAACTGAATTGAACCTCAAACAATACACATCCGAATTCAGCTATAATTTCAAACTGGCCATACCTGTCATGATTGGTCATTTGGGACATGTCCTGGTGGGTCTGGCAGACAATATCATGGTGGGTCGACTCGGTGCTGCGCCTCTGGCCGCCGTGTCATTGGGGAACAGTTTCGTGTTTATTGCGTTTTCATTGGGTATCGGTTTTTCCATGGCGATAACACCGTTGATTGCTGAAGCCGACGGAGAAGGGGATGACAGCAAGGGCAGGAGTCTCTTCCAGCATGGGTTGATTCTCTGCTCGATACTTGGAATCAGCATGTTTGTCATGCTGATCCTGGCTGCACCGCTTATGCGCCATATGGATCAGCCCCCCGAAGTGGTCGAATTGGCCCTGCCGTATTTGAATATCGTGGCACTTTCCATGATCCCGTTGATGGTATTTCAGGGGGTCAAACAGTTTACGGATGGCATGTCGAAGACGAATTACGGGATGCACGCAACTGTGTTGGCGAACATCGTCAATGTCGTTCTCAACTTCATGTTGATTTACGGGTTTTGGATTTTTCCCAGACTGGAGCTGGTCGGAGCCGCGTATGGGACTCTGATCTCCCGCTTCGTTATGATGTTCTTCATCTTGTGGATATTGTATTCGAAACCACGTTTCAGGCCTTTTTTCATCTGGCTCCGACTCGATGAGATACGAAAAAAGATTTTCGTGAAAATCATTAACCTGGGATTTCCGACCGCCATGCAGATGCTTTTCGAGGTAGGGGTGTTCACCGCCGCAATTTGGCTGGCCGGGACCATGGGAACAATAGATCAGGCAGCAAACCAGATTGCCCTGAACCTGTCGTCTATGACCTTCATGATCGCTGTTGGACTGGGGGTAGCCGCAACCATAAGGGTAGGAAATCAAAAAGGGCTCAAGAAATTTGGGGAGCTGAAAAGAATAAGTATTTCGATTTTTTTACAGGTCTTCATCATCGAGTTCTTCTTCGCCCTGGGCTTCTTTCTCCTTAAGGATTATTTGCCAATGCTCTATATCGACAATGTCGATGTGGTCACAACGGCGGCATCATTGCTGCTCATTGCCGGACTCTTCCAGCTATCCGATGGACTTCAGGTAGTTGTATTGGGAGCCCTTCGCGGCCTTCAGGACGTTAAGATTCCGACCTATATAACCTTTGTCGCCTACTGGATCGTGGGCTTTCCAATTTGTTACTTACTGGGTAAAACCCTGGAAATGGGCTCCCAGGGCATCTGGATCGGTTTGCTTGCCGGACTGACCGCTTCGGCTCTGATGCTGCTGGCTCGATTCAAATATTTAACCCAAAAGCTGATTGATCATGAATAACATGGGCATCGTATTCAATCAATCGTTTAAAAATACGTTGATCCTCATACTTGGGTTCGCAATCGGAGGTATCAATGTCCTCTTTCTGTATACCCATTTTCTGGAGGCCGAGTATTTTGGGCTGGTGACATTCCTGCTTTCTTCGGCCAACCTGGTGATGCCCCTGCTGGTATTCGGGATGCAGCACACCATCGTAAAATTCTTTTCTTCTTATCGCAGCCGGGAGGAGCAAGACAATTTCCTTATGCTCGCCCTTTTCTTGCCGCTGCTTTTCATTGTGCCTCTTGCCTTCCTCGGAACGATTTTTTACAGCGAGATCGCCCAGTTCCTGGCCCGGGAGAATATCATCATTGAGCGATACACGTATTTGATCTTTGTGGTTGCTATTTTCATGGGATACTTCGAGGTTTTTTATGCCTGGAGCCGGGTACAGCTCAAATCTGTCTTTGGTGGTTTTGTCAGGGAGATTTTTGCCCGAATCTGTATCTCGGCCCTGCTGATTGGTGTCTACCTGGGGTGGATCGACAACGAAACCTTTGTTTATGCGGTGGCTGTTGTGTACCTGCTTCGCATGCTCATTATGAAGGTCTATGCACTTTGGGTTTATTTCCCGCGCTTCCGCGGATTCGCCCTACCCGCAAACATAAGGGAGATCATGTCGTTTTCGGTCTACATTATCCTTGCAGGATCTGCGGGTACGATACTGCTTGAGATCGACAAGTTCATGATTCCGCAGCTTACCGACATTGCTGAAGTGGCTTATTACTCGGTTGGGGTCTATATTGCCTCGGTTATTGCGATTCCGAACCGTGCCATGCAGCAGATCATCAACCCGATTACGGCGAAAGAGCTCAATTCGAAAAATTTGAAGGAAGTGGAGAATCTCTACAGAAGAAGCTCCCTGAATCTTCTGATCGTTGGGGGATTGCTGTTTCTGTTGATCAATTCGAATATTCGCGAGATTTATGAATTCATAGACAAGCCCGAGTACACGGCGGGCATGTCAATCGTTTTGATCATTTCACTATCTGAGCTGATCAAGCTGTCCCTTGGAACCAACGGAGCCATTTTGACCAACTCCAGTCTGTATCGCAGTCTTTTTTACTTTTCCTTGAGCATGGCAGCCAGTGTGTTCATTCTCAATAAGGTGCTTATCGAGCAAATGGGGATAGAAGGAGCAGCCCTTGCCACCCTGATTGTCGTGCTCGTGTTTGGGGTGATTAGGGTCTATTATGTCAATCGAAAATTGGGCATGCAGCCCTTTGACAGAAGAACAGTTCTGGTTTTGCTGCTGATCGGGATGATTTTTGCGATTTTCTTTTCGATCCAAGTGAATCTGCCACCTCTTTTGGCGATCTTGATAAAAAGTGTTGCGATATCGATCGTTTTCGTTTTTTTGGTTCTCAAGCTCAGAATATCGGAGGACCTGAATTCTTTTTTTGATAGCTTTGTCGGTAGATCAAGTAAGGATTAGGGATTCATATAATCATCTAAAATATGGAGTATTTCATGCATGTCGGTTTGGGTTTTGTGATGGCTTATTTGAGTCTTGTCCCACCGGGTATGTTGAATATGACGGCCGTAAGGACCGCAATCGAAAAGGGGAGTTCCTCAGGCAGGTGGTTTGCTCTGGGAGCGGCCCTGGTGGTTATTCCCCAGGCTTTTGTGGCTCTGGTTTTTGCCAGGTTCTTTGCAGAGCATCCTGAGGTGGTGGAAAGGCTCAATTACGCCGGCATAGCTGTCCTTTTTGGCTTGTCAATCGTCTTCTTTTTGCAGGCTCGTAAGAAGTTCAAAGGGGAGGGGAAGAAACGTTCGGGCAAGAGCTTTTGGGCAGGCATGCTTATGTCGTCGATGAACATGTTGGCCATTCCTTTTTACCTGGTGCTCAGCTCGGTCCTGGAGAATCGGGGGATGCTGATTACCGAACAGCCCTTCATCAACCTCTTCGTGACCGGGGTTTTCCTTGGGGCCTTCGGGCTGTTTATGACCTATGTGCGATTTGCGGATGTGATTCAAAAAAGAGCTCAATTCATAGCGAGGAACATCAATTATATTTTGAGCGCTTTGTTCTTTGTCCTTGGAATTTTAACATTCTTCAAGATTATGAAGTAATATTTTTTAAATTAGCGTCAAATAATAAAACTGTCCTGAATGATTCCTGCCATTATCCAGAACCTCAACCGGGGAGTCAACTTACTAAATTCCATAGATGACGTCCAGTACAGAGACAATTCCACAGCTCCCTATTACTCGAGTATAGGCGTGCATATGCGTCATGTCCTGGATGTTTTCGACTGCATCCTCAGAGGATTGGAATCCGGGATGATCGATCTCTCCGACAGGAAGCGCAATGAAATGGCAGAGACCCATGTAGATGTGGGAATGGATTATTTCAAGGAGATCAAAATCAGGCTTCTGGAACTGGAAAATGAAGATCTGGACCAGGTTGTGAAGGTCAGGGATGACCTGGGGCTAGGCATGGTAACCGCCAACTACACCCTTGCTGCCGCACTGATCCAGGCCCACAGCCACGCGATACATCATTTTGCCAGCATCGGCTATATCATATCTCAACTTGGGATCAGTTTGCCCGATGGGGATTTCGGATACAATCCGACGACGCCGAAGAAAAACCTTCAATAATACCCGTACAGTTAGCGGGTCAGATTTCTGTCGAATTCAACGTTTTCAGCATCTGGCTGTGACTTCTCAGCCATCTCATGTTTTGAATGTATTCCATGACACCGGGGTAGGCCACCCGGTTCTTGTGGTGGTTGATATGGGCGATCTGACTCATGATCTTCCAATGTGAGTTGATGGTCTTCAGTGCGTTCAGGAAAGATGCTTTCTCATGGGTGGCATCGTAGATATGGGTGGGTTCCGAAATGATGCCATTGACTTCGATGACCTTGAAAGCCTCTCCCTTGAGAAGCTGGTCGTGATTTTCGTATTTGATGTCGAGCCTTCCGTAGTAGAAGCCCTTCATGGGTTTGCATATTCGATCCATGAAGGCGTTGAGTTCCTGGTTGATGAGGTGGTTTCCGTTGACAAAACGAGTACCCTTGGAATGGTTGCCGATGACCGAAAGCACCAACTCTTCCCCCGGATCCAATACTCGATCTATCTGTTGCTTGTGAATGCGAGTGAAGAGATCTGAATACAAATAGGCTCTCGAATCGTCATGGATCAGCTCTGCGATGGTTTTGGATCCGTCTCCGACCACTTTCAGGAACTCCTTGATGGTAACTGAGGTGACCTGACCCCGATCTTGTCCGGGATATCGGTGATAAAAGATTCCCAATTCCTTCGAATAGGAAATGAATTCCTGGATCAGTACATCGGTCTGAACCTGATTCAGGTAATTTGACAAGGCCTGCGCAGAGTCTATCTTCTTGACGAGATAACCCCTGAAGCCTCGATCCGGTTTGGCAATCAATGGGAAACTCAATCCAAGCTCCTCCAGTTTTTTTTCGAGGTTCTTTCTGTTCTCCGGAGTTGCCAACAGGCTTATGGGCCTGTACTTTTTAGGAACCAGGCTGAGGGTGTTGAATTTAGATTCGGTTCCGTTGCCCGAATATCTGATGCCCGGGTTGGCTGTCAAATAGTGATTGGGATGCCCTTCCTTGAGGAACCGCATAAAGAAAAACGGCAGGAGCGGGACATAATAGATATAGGTGGGCCAATGTTCCCATTCCGTCAGGCGGGTCCATTTAGCACTGTTTTTTCTCATCGGGCGAAAAGGGATTTCAGGATCAGTCGAAAGGCTTGTGAGACAAGGACTATGGTTAAGACAGTGAGAAAGCAGCCCAATACAAGGAGCCAATAACTCTGATCACGGCGAAGCATTTTAAAGCCAATGGTCACCACGATGGGTGAAGCGAAAAGAAGAGGCAATGAAATGCCGAGATATTTCATGCCTTTTTGGAAGACGGATTTGGCCTGAGGATCTGAAAATATTTTCTCTTTGCGTTTCATGTGCGTGGATGAGAGGTGGGTACAAGAACAGGAATAAATATAGATCAGAATACCCAATTCACCAAAAAAGCTCCCGGTAAGGGAGCTTTTCTATTTAATCAAACGGATATTGGGTCCTTTCAGGCCAGAGCCTTCTCCAGATTGCTCTTCAAGGCATCGAGAAACTCCTGGGTGTTGAGGTAATCATCTGATGTCATGGCATCTTTATGGATCAACAGAGCCAAATCCTTGGTCATTTTACCGCTTTCTACAGTATCGATGCAGACTTGCTCGAGGGTTTGACAGAAGTTGATGAGCTCCTGGTTTCCGTCCAGTTTTCCTCTGTGCATAAGACCACGCGTCCAGGCAAATATCGAGGCAATCGGATTCGTCGAAGTCTCTTTTCCCTGCTGGTGTTGTCTGTAGTGTCTTGTAACCGTTCCGTGAGCGGCTTCTGCTTCGACAGTGTTCCCGTCCGGAGTAACCAGGACAGAGGTCATCAATCCAAGAGATCCGAAGCCCTGTGCGACGGTGTCCGATTGAACATCCCCGTCGTAGTTTTTACAGGCCCAAACAAAGCCGCCATCCCATTTCATGGCCGCAGCTACCATGTCATCGATCAACCTGTGCTCGTAGGTGATTCCGGCAGCAGCGAACTTGTCCTTGAATTCGTTCTGGTAAACTTCTTCAAAGATATCTTTGAATCTACCATCGTAGGCTTTTAGGATAGTATTCTTGGTGCTGAAATAAAGATTCCAGCCTTTGCTCAGCGCCTGATTGAAGCTAGAGCGCGCAAAACCGTAGATGGAAGAATCGATGTTGTACATGGCCATTGCCACACCACCTTCTTCAAAATTGTAAACTTCAAAGCTTTGTGGCTCACTTCCGTCCTCCGGAGTAAAGGTCAGCGTAAGTTTCCCCTTTCCTTTAGTGACAAGATCCGTAGCCCTGTACTGATCCCCGAAGGCATGCCTGCCGATGCAAATGGGTTTGGTCCACCCTTGTACGTATCTCGGTACGTTTTTCATAATAATGGGTTCCCTGAAAATGGTTCCGCCCACGATGTTTCGGATGGTTCCGTTCGGAGAACGCCACATCTTTTTCAGACCGAATTCTTCAACTCTTGCCTCATCGGGGGTGATGGTTGCACATTTGATACCCACATTGTACTTTTTAATGGCCTCGGCCGCATCAACGGTTACCTGGTCGTCTGTGTCGTCACGGTGCTCGACCCCGAGATCGAAGTACTTGATATCGAGATCCAGATAGGGAAGAATGAGCTGGTCTTTGATGAATTTCCAGATGATTCTGGTCATCTCATCCCCGTCGAGCTCAACTACCGGATTCGAAACTTTTATTTTAGTCATTGTCGCTTAGATTTAAATTGCTGCAAATATAATAAACCATCGCTTAGTTTTTCCCGGGCGGAGACAAAAAATAGCAGAAAAGTAAAAGCCACGGAAAAGATGCATTTCTCCATGGCTTTTGGTTTGGTTGAACAGCATTTGACACAAGTCAAATGCTGCGTTGTTTTTAAAATAGGGGGGAGCTGTTGTTCGTATTACATCAGGCCCTATTTTAAACTGCTCAGTCATTCCCAAATAAGTCTTGCGCTAAACACTTTGGTCTATGTTGCATCTGAACAGCAATAGAAATAAATCTAATGACACCTGAGCCGGACAGGACGATTTTCATAACATTGGGGATGTCCTGAAAGGCCCGGAGTTCAGACAAAATTAAAAGATAAGGGTTTTAAGCTGGTGAAAATCAGCGCGAAAGAAGTCAACAGCTTGTTAACAAGACTTATTAACAATTGTTTATAACTGCGAAGTGGTAGTTTAAGGGATTCCCTAAAAAAAGATATCCATAACAAAGATTTGACTCTTTGTTATGGATACTGTCGAAACGTCGGCCCGAAATTGATTAATTATCCTCACATTTGCATGTTCCAATACATCCGTTTCCAGCCTTGATTTCTACGGACGTCATTCCTGTGCTTTCTACTCACGGCCCGAGAGCCGCTCTTTTAATAACACTGTCCTGACTTCCTTTTTGCAACCACTAACCTTTAAATCCTGATATTTATGCTAAATACAATGATTGTAATAAAAGGATCTGTGACTGCCCCAGAATACGTGATCCTGGCAGAATGAAAATTCAAAACGTCACTTTCAAAATCAACCGGAGGAATACACCTCGCATCAACTTCGCCAGCTAAGAACTGACCTTCATTCTTGATTCAAATGTAAGAGTAAAATATCCTTTTCACCAAAAAAATGAGATAGTTCTTTTTAACAAGAATTCAAGAGCGGTTATAAACATTTGTTAATAAGAAAACCCCTTCGGTTTGAACAGAAGGGGTTTTGTATGTTGAAGGGTATCGACTCTATTAAGATCTTCTTTCCTTGATCTGAGCCTTCTTACCCGTGAGGTTTCTAAAGTAGAAAATTCGTGCTCTTCTCACTTTTCCTCGTTTGTTCACTTCAATTTTTTGAATGGCAGGCAGGTTGATCGGAAAAATTCTCTCAACACCTATTGTACCTGACATCTTGCGAATCGTAAAGGTTTCGGAAGCTCCGCTGCCTCTTCTCTGGATCACGACGCCTCTGAAGAACTGCGTCCTTGTTTTGGATCCCTCACGAATCTCATAATAAACAGTGATCGTATCTCCTGCTGAAAAATCAGGAATCTCATTCTTGGTCACGAATTCACTCTGTACAAAATCTACTAAATTTCCCATTGTTCTCTGTTAAAATGGTTTCAAACAACAACCAACATGCACGATTCTCGCCAGAGGTTAATTTTGCGTGTGCAAATTTATAAAATAAATCGGATTTAAAAACAACCCGGAAAGATATTTTAACGATCCAAAATTAAAATCTAACTATCTTTTTTACTGGGAGTTGCATTCTCATCCAAAAGATCCGGGCGGAGGTTGAGGGTTCGTTTGACCGACTGTTCATGTCTCCATTCTTCGATTTTTGGAAAATTTCCGGACAAAAGAATCTCAGGAACCTTCATCCCGTCGTATTCGGCGGGACGGGTGTAAACCGGTGGCGCGAGCAGGCCGTCTTGAAAGGAATCCGACAATGCAGAGGTCTCGTCACCCAGAACCCCGGGAATCAGTCGCACAACGGCATCACACAACACGGCAGCGGCAAGTTCTCCCCCGGAAAGGACGTAATCTCCTATTGAAATTTCAAGTGTCACAAAACGATCCCGCACCCTTTGATCGACACCTTTGTAATGTCCCGTCAATAATATCAAGTTTTCAAAACCCGACAGCCTGTTCGCGATTCCCTGGTTCAGCACAGGGGCATCCGGAGTCAGATAAATGATCTCGTCGTAAGATCGATCGCTCATCAGTTGACTGATGCATTTGTCAATGGGTTCCATCATCAAAACCATACCGGCTCCCCCTCCAAACTGGTAGTCATCTATCTTGCCATAGCTGTTCACGGCATAGTCGCGGAGGTTGTGAAAGTGGATCTCTGCAAGACCCTTGGTTTGGGCCCTTTTCAAAATGGAATGTTCGAACGGGCTCCGAATCAATTCGGGAGCCACGCTGATGATATCGATACGCATGCCGCAAAGATATTATTTTTTGATTGCCCTGATCATTCGATTCTTGCCGTAGATGTCCTTTCGCACTTCGATGCTCTGGTAGGAGAGATTTGAGAGTGCCTCACTGGTAGGTTCAGCCAGGTTTTCATTGATTTCGAAAAAGAGCATCCCATTTTCAGTAAGGGCACCCTTGCCCAAGGCTGCTATTTTTTTGTAAAAGAGCAGGGGGTCCTCATCGTGTACATAAAGGGCAAGATCGGGTTCGTGCTTGAGCACATTTCCGCGCATCTCATTCTTCTCGCTGAGGCGCACATAAGGTGGATTGGAAACGATCACATCATAGTTTTCAGCCAGACTTTCAACAGTCAGAATATCCAAATTGAAAAAACGAACTTCGGCGCCCAATCGTTGAGCGTTTTCCCGGGCGAGCTCCAGAGCTTTTTCAGAAATGTCAACGGCGTGGATCTCAGCACTCGGAATCTGTAGAGATAAGATGATTGGTATGCATCCGCTTCCTGTCCCGATATCCAGTATTCTCAGAGGTTGACTCCTGTCAATGGTTTCCAGCATCCACTCAACGAGTTCTTCCGTTTCGGGTCTTGGAATAAGCACATTTTCATTCACTTTGAACTTCAGTCCGGCAAATTCCGCGTGACCCACGACATATTGAATGGGTCTTTCCTCCAGCAACTGGTCGAGCGCTTCTGAAAATCTCTTTTCAGGCCACTCCTTTCTCATGAGTTCGGGCTCAAGTGCGAGGTCAATTTTTTTCGTGCTGAAATGATGCTCCAGGAGCAGGTAAAAAAACGAAAGAATCTCTGTTTCCGGATATAAGGTGTCCAGTTTCTGCAAAAAAAGATTCTTGATCTCGGGAAGTGTCATGACGTGCAACTTTCTTGCTGTGATAAGGCCTCAAAGGTAATCTTTTTATAAATTCGCGTTTCACAATCAGAGCATTGAGCGAAAGAGAAAAATACATGAGTCGCTGCCTGCAGCTGGCCGCAAATGGGTTGGGAAGCACCTATCCGAATCCTCTTGTCGGTTGTGTGATCGTTCACCAGGGGAAGATTATCGGGGAAGGATGGCACAGAAAAGCGGGCGAGCCCCATGCTGAGGTTCATGCCATTAATTCGGTAAGAAATAAAGCGCTGCTCAAGAAATCGGAACTCTATGTCAATTTGGAGCCCTGCTCTCATCACGGCAGGACACCTCCTTGCGCTGACCTGATTGTGAAAATGGGGGTGCCCTGCGTGTTCATCGGAAGTCTCGACGAGAATTCCCGGGTCAATGGGGCAGGTGTCGCCAGGTTGGAGAGAAGCGGATGTCAGGTGACTGTAGGAATACTCGAAAAAGAATGCAGGGAGTTAAACAGGAGGTTCTTCACGTTTCATCGTCGAAAAAGGCCATACATCATTTTGAAATGGGCAGAAAGCGCGGACGAGTTCATTTTCCCGGCTGAAGATCAGGTCGCTGAAAGAGGGCCGGTTTGGATCTCAAATACATACTCGCGTCAATTGGTTCACAAATGGAGGGCAGAAGAAGAAGCTATCCTCGTTGGAACCCGCACGATGGAGCAGGATGATCCCAGTTTGACTGTAAGAGAAATCAAGGGGAAGCCCATATTGAGACTGTTCATTGACAGGCAATTAAGATCGAGTTGGCAAAGCAAAGTGTTTCAAGGTGGGTTCAGGACGGTGGTTTTCGCCGATAAAAGCAATAACCGATGGCAGATCCCGGAAGAATTGAAGAATAACGTCCGAATAATAGGGCTTGATTTTGAAGCTTCGCTTGCGACGCAAATTGTTGATTTCTTATTTGAGGAAGAGGTGCAGTCGTTGATCGTTGAAGGGGGTGCTTTTACATTGAATGCATTTATTGAGGCCGGACTTTGGGACGAGGCCCGGGTCTTTAGAGGAAATGCTCTCTTCGGGGAGGGACTTGGAGCTCCTAAATTATCGGGGATGCCTGAGAAGGAGGTGTCAATTCGGGGAGATCGGCTTCTTTACTACAGGAATGATCCGGAAGACGGAATTTCAGGATCCATAAAAAATAGGACCTGAGACCCTTTGACCTATGGATACCTATAAAACTTTGAAGACTCCCGTTGAATCTCCGGTTCACAAGGTAAAGGGGAGTAAATTCATCTCCTACGCCTATCCTGTTCAATCACGCGAAGAAGTCGATTTGATTTTAAAAGATTTGAGGGGTGAGCATTCCAAATCGAATCACTGTTGCTATGCCTGGAGGCTTGGAAAAGAAAAAGTTGAATACAGGTACAACGATGATGGAGAGCCTGCAAACAGTGCGGGAAAGCCCATTTATGGCCAAATACAGTCCTTTGAGCTTACCGACGTGCTCATCGCGGTCATTCGGTATTTCGGGGGCACAAAACTTGGTGTCGGGGGTTTGATTCAAGCCTATCGAGAGTCGGCCCGTTTGGGCCTGGAACATGCTTCCATCTTGAGAAAAGAGATCAAATTGCCCTTTACCCTCGAATTTGAGTACCCGCAGATGGACAAGGTGATGAGGCTCATAAAAGAAAAGCAAATAGAGATTGTGACCCAGGATATGGAAATGAAGGTTCGGCTTGGGCTCTTAGTCAGTAAAAAAAATGAAGCAGCTTTTCGGAAAAGTCTTGTTCAAATGCACGAGGTGCAATTAGAAGAACCGAATGGTCCCAATTGAGCTTTAGTTGAAGTGGGTATAGATCTTTTCGAGGAGTTCGTAGGGGCCTTTGATGGGCTTGTTTTTTTTCATGTCCATAAAAACCAATCGGGCCATTCCGGTGGTTATTAATTCTTCCTTTTCGTTTGTGATCTCAAAATCAAACTCAATTTTGACCAGGGGTTTCTTGCTCAGTGTGGTTGTGATGGTTAACAGATCGTCGTATTTTGCGGGTTTGATATAGTCAATGTCAAGCTTTATAACGGGCAGCATGACTCCCGATTCTTCCAGGCTTCTGTAGCTAACCCCCAGACTGCGAAGCCATTCAACTCTCCCGACCTCAAAATACTGGGCATAGTTGCCGTAATAGACGTAGCCCATTTGATCCGTTTCGCCATAACGAACACGAATTTTTGTTTGGTTTTTGATCATATTTTTGTATTTTGAGGGTCGACAGTTTAACCAAAAAAAAAATAATAATCAATAGCATTTTTATTTTTTTATGCTAAAGTTTATTCACAAATTTGTACTGGAAATAGGGACTACTATTTTCATCGGAAATAAGGGAACTTTACTAAATTCGAAATTGATTTTTTAAATGACGAGAACAGCTTCATCTGTATGGAATAATTGTTTGCTTTTTATTAAGGACAACATCAAACCACAGGCCTACAAGACCTGGTTTGAACCCATTAAACCGATGAAGTTGGCAGGTGATGTTCTCACCATCCAGGTACCCAGTAAATTCTTTTTCGAGTGGCTCGAGGAGCATTACATTAAGTTACTTCGCGTCGCTCTTGTGAGAGAGTTGGGAGACAATGCAAAATTGGTCTACGATGTACGGATGGAAAACACCTACAGCAATAAAAAACCGCATACGGTAAAATTTCCAAGCTCGAACAAAAAGCCGTTCAACTCTCAGGGCATGACTGTGCCTTTGCAGATCGACAAGAGAGAACTTAAAAACCCATTTGTCATTCCCGGGATTCAGAAGGTGAAGATCGAGTCACAGCTCAACCCGAATTACAATTTTGAGAATTTCATTGAAGGGGACTCGAATCGTCTTGCCCGTTCGGCCAGTATGGCGGTATCGAACAAGCCCGGTGGAACTTCTTTCAATCCGCTCTTGATTTACGGAGGAGTGGGGCTCGGAAAAACGCACCTCGCTCAGGCCATTGGGGTTCGAATCAAGGAGCGCTACCCCGAAAAGACGGTACTTTACATTTCCGCGGAGAAATTTACACAACAGTTCATCGATTCGGTCAAGGCGAATACGCGCAATGACTTCATTCATTTTTATCAGATGATCGATGTGCTGATCGTTGATGATGTCCAGTTCCTCTCCGGAAAATCCGGAACTCAGGATGTTTTCTTCCATATTTTCAATCACCTGCACCAGAACGGGAAACAAGTGATCCTGACCTCTGATAAGGCACCTGTGGACATGCAGGACATCGAGCAGAGACTATTGTCGAGGTTCAAATGGGGTCTTTCTGCAGAATTGGTCGCTCCTGATTACGAAACGAGGATCAGTATCCTTAAAAGCAAAATGTTCCGCGACGGAGTCGAGATACCGGAGGAGATTGTTGAGTACATCGCAAAGAACATCAAAACAAACGTTCGGGAGCTGGAAGGTGTGCTTATCTCGCTGATCGCCCAGGCTTCCTTCAATAGGAAAGAATTTACCCTCGCTCTTACCAAGCAAATCGTCGACAAGTTTGTCAAGAACACCAAGAAAGAAGTTTCGATCGATTATATTCAAAAAGTGGTGTCGAAGTACTTTGAAATGGATGTCACAACTTTGCAATCCAAAACAAGGAAACGCCATATTGTACAAGCGCGCCAATTGGCCATGTACTTTGCCAAACGGATGACCAAAGCTTCACTGGCCAGCATCGGCTCACAGATTGGAAGCAGAGACCACGCCACGGTGTTGCACGCCTGCAAAACGGTAGACAACCTCACTGAAACCGATAAGCAGTTCCGCAAATACGTGGACGAACTTACCAAAAAGCTCACTTTTTAAATCACATCCCTATGGTTCGGGTATTGATGGTCTGTTTGGGAAACATATGCAGGTCACCTTTGGCCGAAGGCATTCTCAAGTCGAAAGTTGACCCTCAGAAGGTCATAGTGGACTCGGCTGGGACCGGTGGGTGGCACGTTGGGCATTTGCCTGATGTGAGATCCATAGAAATTGCCCGAAACTATGATCTTGACATAACCGACCAAAGATGCCGCAGGTTCTCTCCCATTGATTTTCATAAGTTCGACTGGATCTACGTTATGGATCGTTCGAATTTCTCGGATGTCCTTGAAATGGCCTCATCGGATCTTGAACGGAACAAGGTCAGGATGATCCTAGAGGAGCTTTATCCAGGAGAAAAGCGAGAGGTGCCCGATCCTTACTATGGAGGTCCAAAGGGATTTGACAACGTCTATAAGATGCTCGACACCGTCTGTGATGTCATTGCAAGCAAACTTGAGAATGAATAATAAATTTGGAAAGCTTTACCTGATTCCCACAACCCTCGGAATGAACGAACCTCTTGAGGTACTTCCCATTTCGGTGAAAAAGAAAGTGGAGGAGCTCGATTTTTTTATTGTGGAAAATGAAAAATCGGCGAGGAGGTTCATCAAGAAGATAGCTCCCAGGAAATCCCAGCCGGCATTGAGGCTCTTTGTCCTTGACAAGTTTACGACCGATTTTGAAGCCAAGTCATTTATCGACCCTTGTTTTCAGGGTATCAGTGTGGGGTTACTCTCGGAAGCGGGAGTTCCTGCCGTAGCGGATCCGGGCGCAAACCTTGTGATGCTTGCGCATGTAAAGAAGGTGCCGGTGGTCCCGCTGGTGGGGCCTTCATCGATCATTCTGGCCATGATGGCATCCGGTTTGAACGGACAGAATTTCGCCTTCAATGGCTATTTGCCGATTGATAACGCCGAGCGCAAGAAAAAAATAAAGATGTTTGAAAAGCGTTCCAAAGAACTGCAACAGTCTCAAATTTTCATCGAAACCCCGTACCGCAACAACAAATTGTTAGATCAATTTAAAGCCACTTTGACGCCTTCCACGCAACTGTGCGTTGCAGCGGATCTCACACTTGCGTCGGAATACATTCGCACTCAGACCGCGGAAGATTGGAAAAAGGAATCACCCGACCTTCACAAAAGACCTTGCATCTTCATTATCCACAAATTCTGAGGCATCGTTTTCTTCTGACATAAAGCGCTCTATGCTTATCTTGGCGTTTTTGACGGGTTTGATATGCGAGGTGTCGTAGCCACTGAAACGCTTCATATACTGCTCAACGTCAGTTCCAAACGCGTCATAGGCATTGAATTCACCATTGCTTCTCAGGTATTTCTTCACATTTCCGGCTCCGGCAAGGTGGGCGGCGGCTAAAATTCCAGATTCGGTAATCTCGATACCGTTGATCTTTTTGCCTACCGACCATTCAATGTCTCTTTTCAAAATCCATTTGTTCAAGGAGCACAATGTGTAGAAGGCTTCTTCCTGAAGCTCTGGATTATTGAGAAATTCCTGGATGTCGTAAATGCGGATCCGGTTAAGCGTTGATGTGCCGAACTGATACTTGCCCAAATAGCCGAAAGAATTGATTTTTTTGTAGTTGCCACGTGATTCCTTAAAGGCAAGAGCCTCCTTGAAGCCCACGTAATGTGAGTCAACGGTTGGAGTGAAGACAAATTCAAAGGGTTCAACGCTTTTCGATACGGTAACAATGGAGTTTTGCTCGTGCAGGTTATACCTGACTTTCCTACCGCTGAATGAATTGGAATCATCCTTGGTAAATGCGGTTAGCATGAGCGCCGTCAAGGCGACATACTTAATATTCTTTTTCATAACTGCATATTTTAGTTAGGGAGTACCTAAAATTTACATGTTGGGACAAAGATACGCATTAATTAACAAATGAGGTAAAAAGCACGTTAACAGGATGTTAAAAGTAAAGAAAGTGAAACTTCCAACTCCCGTTTGTACGATATTCGACCGTTGGGGCCGGAATTTTGACAAAATTGAACACATTGAAGACCGTTTTGAGAAAATCCGAATTGGTCGGTATTTTCGTGAGATCTACGTCAACACTGGTGAATAACTGGCGATAGGACTCGATGGGTTCGGGCGGAGAGGTCGAAAAGTCCAGACTGTCTTCTGGCAGTCCGTTTGCCCCGTAACCGATGGAAACATTGAGCCATTTCGGAATCTTGCTCTCCTTGAAAAAGGACCTGAGGTTGAAAGAGAGCCAATACGTCTGTCCGTTATAATCCTTGAGAACCTGCTCCAGGGTAGTCTCGCCGAGCTTTTCCGGGTTGTTTTGGGCGTATTCGGTGGTCATGAAGGAGAATTTCATCTGAATCCTCTGCTCGTCCCAGAGCACCTCCTGACCTACGAGGAGACCTGTTCCCAGGGCGTTGGCCATGACATCACCAGTGGAGAAGCCCCATTCCTCTGAAAATCCGTCAAGGACTTCAATTGTTGTCAGAAACACGAAACCCAGGGTGGCCCCGTAAATCAATTGGTTCTTTTTAGTCTCTCCGGCCCAGGCCAAAGCGTCCATTCCCATCTTCCCGATGTAGTAAGAGCTGAAGATGTGACCGAATTTGTCCATCTGCATCCATTGGCTGTTGTCGTTTAGTGATTTGAAGCTCGATCGAGGATACTGTGAGTACCACAATTCGTTCAAGCCGATCAATGCGGCAGTGCCCAGCGCGGCTTCAGTCACGTACACGGCCGTTCGGCGCTTTTTGTTCAACGTATCGGATCGTTGAAAGAATGGTGTCTTGTTTTGCGCCTGGAGCTCACTTCCCAAATCGACAAACAGCCCAAGAAACAGAGCTAAAGTCACGATCGTGCTCAATAGAAGTCCTGATCTGTGAGGGTATTTGATCATCCGTCTCAAGTGATTTGAATCATCGGTTAATGCCTTGTTCGCTCACCCATTTTTGGTAGGCCCGGGCATTGGCATTGTGTTCGGCCAGTGTTTTGGCGAATTCGTGTTGTCCGATGTTTTCAACGCTGGCGCACATGTAGTAATAATCGTGTTTTTCGTAGTTGAGAACGGCATCGATGGAGGAGATGTCAGGCATCCCGATGGGCCCTGGCGGGAGCCCGAAATTCACGTAGGTATTGTAGGGCGAATCTATGGTCAGGTCCTTGTTTAAAACCCTTTTGTATTCCTTGTCCTGACCGTATTTTTGCTTCAACGCATAGATGATTGTGGGGTCAGCCTGGAGGGGCCAAAAATCCCACAAGCGATTCAAATAGAGTCCGGCAACCGTCTTGCGTTCAGATACGACTGCTGTCTCTTTTTGCACAATGGAAGCCAGGGTAGATACCTGTAGGGGGGTCAATTTGAGTTGTTCTGCTTTTGCCAGCCTTTCTTCATTCCAGAACCGATTGTACTCGTTCAGCATGCGATCCCTGAATCCGTCTGCCGAGGTGTTCCAGTAAAAATCATAAGAATTCGGGATATACATCGAGAGGGCCGTGCTGATGTCAAAGCCGTTTTCCTCTTGAAACTCTTTCTCCTGGAGAGCATTTAAAACGCTCAGTGAATCCGCTTCGATCTGCGCTGCGATGCGTCCGGCGAGTTTTTCAAAAGAATCTTGATTGTTGTAGGTAAGTGTAACTGTTTCCTGCTTGCCTCCTCTGAGATGGTTGACGAGCTCCTCGTTGCTCATTCCCTTGTCAATTTTGAATTTTCCCGCACGAATGGTGTTGGGATAGTTCTTTTTTTCGGCCACCCAGACAAAACCGTCCAGATCTTTCAGGTAGGGCTCAATCAAGGGTAAAAACTCTTGAAAATTCGCACCTGTAGGAATATAGACAAAAGTCGTTTCAGCTACGTTGCTGGAATAAATCCGGGAGTAGATTCGATAGGCATAAAAGATGCCAATCAGTGCCAAAACGGCAATAAAGATTCCGATTTTCTTTTTCATTTTTGCACTTGCTTCATTTTGGGGTTCTCTGGGTTCATAAGCTGGTAGATCAGTACGTCAGTATACCCATTTTTATCTTTCGTCCAATCCTTCAAGGTGCCCGAGATTGCAAAACCCGAATTCTCGAAGAGTCGTTGACTCCCATGATTGTTCACAGGAACATGGGCGAATACCTGGTGAAGGCCGAGAATTTGAAATGCGTATCGCGTCATCAGATCAATGGCTTGAGTCGCGATCCCCTTTTGCTGATGATCTTTTCTGACGAAGATTCCCACGCCCGCCCGACGATGATGAGGTTCAAACTGAAACAGGTCGATAAGCCCGATGAGCTCGTCGCTTCCGTTGGGTGAGATGGCCAGTCGAACCTGTTTGGCTTCGAAAATGTCTTTGGTGGATTCCTCGATGTATTTGGACAACAGATCCCGGGAATAGGGTACGAGGGTGTCACTGACGTTCCACATGGCGGAATCATTCTCTATTTCAAACAGGGCATCGAGATCTACTGGCTCCAATGCTCTTAATGCAATATGTTTGTTTTCAAGAATATGCACTATTTTATTTCAATATTTCCTTTATATACAAATGTCGCAGGCCCGGTCAAAACAACATTCGAAAACTTTCCATTTTCAGCGGTGAAATCAACCTGAAGATCCCCGCCTTCGGTTTGAATCTTGAGTTTGTTGCTCAGGGTCTTTCCCAGATAATAACTGGCCAGGGCAACGGCGGTAACCCCTGTTCCGCAACTCAGAGTTTCATTCTCCACTCCGCGCTCATAAGTCCTGACCTTAAACGTATTTTCATCTACCTGCTCGACAAAATTCACATTGGTACCTGCTTCTCTGTATGGGTCTCCAAATCTAATTTTCCTTCCCCGGGCAAAAACGTCAAGCTCTTTTACATTCTTTTCGAACTGGACATGATGGGGAGATCCGGTATCGAGAAAGACGTAATCGTCAGAGGCTTTCAGCTCATCGACATCAAGCATTTGCAAGCTCACCTGCCCATTAGCCATCCGAGCCGTGTAATGCTCTCCATTGGCCTGAAAACTCGTTTCACTGTCAAATAAGTCAAGAGAATGAGCAAAAGAGACCAGGCAACGCCCCCCGTTTCCGCACATGGATCCCGGAAACCCGTCAGCATTGAAATAAACCATCCTGAAATCGAAACCCTTGACATTCTCCAGGAGCATCAACCCGTCCGCACCTACACCGAACCTTCGATCGCAGATCTTTTTGATAAGTTCGACATTTTTCTTTGGGAAAAAATCCATTCGATTGTCAATAATGACAAAGTCATTTCCCGCTCCCTGGTATTTGTAAAATTCGATTTTCACGAAGCAAATTTAGCAATAATTAAGGTACTACTTTGCTGTTAAAGTTCAGTTAAA
This sequence comes from Flavobacteriaceae bacterium, assembly GCA_024644725.1. GTDB lineage: Bacteria > Bacteroidota > Bacteroidia > Flavobacteriales > Flavobacteriaceae > Lutimonas. Next base: position 27,263 of record JAHEHE010000032.1, read on the forward strand.
CTGAGATTGGCCAAATCACAACTTCTTTTTTTTCTTGTTAACTTTGGGTGTTGTGAAAAAAAATTACCCATGAAAAATTTTGTAAAACTTGTACTGATATCAGTTCTCGGAGGTACTATCACCCTCGGGGCTTATTTGCTTTTTTTCGATAAAGAGGGATCGGTGAACACGGTTCAAGGGCATTCCATGCCCGTGTTTACGACTTCGGCTGCTTTCTCAGAGGCTGCCATAGGGGCTGAAGAGACAGATTTCACAGTGATCGCAGAGAAGACGATAAATGCCGTTGTTCACGTTAAAAACGTATCTGTTTCATCCGGATCAGGAAATCCTTTGCTGGAGTTCTTTTATGGTCCGTCTGCTCGCCAGGAGCAGGAGGTCATTGGTAGCGGATCCGGCGTGATCATCTCTCCAGACGGTTACATTATCACCAACAATCACGTAATTAAAGGTGCACGTGAGCTGGAGATTACATTGAACAATAAGGAATCGTACGATGCTGAGGTAGTTGGAGTGGATGAGAGCACAGACATTGCACTCCTGAAAATCAATAAAGAGGATTTGGCTTACTTGCCTTTCGGTAACTCTGACAATGTTAAAGTGGGAGAGTGGGTGCTCGCAGTAGGCAATCCTTTCAACCTCACTTCGACTGTGACGGCAGGAATTGTAAGTGCCAAGGCGCGTGACATCAATATCATGAACAACAACAAGCGTATTGAGTCTTTTATCCAGACGGATGCGGCAGTAAATCCGGGCAACAGTGGAGGGGCACTTGTAAACACGCGGGGAAATCTCATAGGCATTAACACCGCTATCTCCTCTCAGACGGGTTCGTACATTGGCTATTCCTTCGCCGTCCCTTCAAACATAGCCAGGAAAGTCATCGAGGATTTGTTGGAATTCGGCAATGTGCAGCGAGCTTACCTCGGAATCAATTACGAGGAGCTGAATGCAGAGAAGGCCGATGAGTTTGGGGTTCGATCTACCGAAGGTGTCATGATCACAAGGGTTCTCGATCAGGGAGCTGCACAGGAGGCCGGCCTTCTTCAAAATGATGTGATCCTGAAAATGGACGATATCAAAATCTCTAATTTTTCTGACCTTCAGGGATTTCTGGGTTCGAAAAGGCCCGGTGATGTGGTTCAGGTAACCGTTCTCAGGAATGAGAGCAAAAAGGTGATGCCTGTCAAATTGAGGAATCAATTCGGTAAATACGAATTTGAGAATTCCGATTTCAGCAACTATTTCATTGGAGATCTCGAACCATTATCAAAAAGGGAGGCAGAGCGCTTTAACGTGACTCACGGGGTGAAAATTGTGAATCTGAAAAATCGAAGCATCGAAGAAATGTATGGGGTTGGTGATGGAGACATCATTCTCTCTGTTGAGGATGAGCAGGTCTCCAATGCCTATGAGGTGGATCAAATCCTCAAAAAGAACCAGAACAAAGACTATTTCGAATTGCAGATCCTGACTCAAACCGGCAAACTCGGCTACATCCGGGTGCGATCGAATTGATTTGAATGAATTTTTAGATTCAGGATTTGAGAATATGTTAAAAAACCGCTTTTTTGAGGCGGTTTTTTTGTTGTCTGTATATTATTTCGCCCTACTTTTACGTTCTTTTTAAATATTGCAAATAAGACCCCCATGAAATTGATGCCAAGTTATGAAGAACAACTTTCGTTGCAGGTAGAACAACGAAGGCTAGCCGTTGAACTGATCAAACTGGTCAGTGACCTCTGGTACGAGAACAATATTGAGCTGTATCTATTCCGGAACCAGCTGCTCGACCGAAATGTTGGCGAGATATTGAATCTCATGGAGTATGCCAGGGAATTCGTTCAGAAACCGATCTCGTTTACCTCTCTGGTGAAGATCGCCCGCAAGATTCACGCGATGAATCTGCCGCCAGCCAAGATCGATTTGGGGAAGCTGACCTATGTCTATGAATTGACCGAAGAGATCAATTTGAATGATTTTGTTGAAAACAAGTTGAGTGGAGCGCACAGGTCGAATGGTTTCAAGCCTAAAGACGTCGTTCTCTATGGTTTTGGTCGCATTGGTCGTTTGCTTGCGCGGGAATTGATGTCGAAGACCGGAAAGGGCATTCAAATGCGCCTGCGTGCCATTGTGACGCGCGGTGAGATCACCGAAGCCATCCTTGAAAAAAGGGCTGCGCTTTTACGCAAGGACTCTGTTCACGGTAAATTCAAGGGATCTGTAAAGGTCGACACCAAAAACCAGGCCCTGATCATCAACGGCACAACTGTGCATATCATATCATCAAATGCGCCTGAGGATCCGGATTACACCACTTATGGTATCGAAAATGCACTGGTCATAGACAATACGGGTGCATTTCGTTCGGATGAGGAGCTGGCAAGACATCTCGATGCCAAAGGGGTTGACAAAGTTCTTCTCACGGCTCCTGGCACGGGCAATGTTCCGAATATTGTTTACGGGGTCAACCAGGGCAATTTCTGTCCGGATGAGCTGTCCGTTTATTCCGCTGCTTCCTGCACGACGAATGCCATAACGCCCGTCCTGAAGGTGATCCATGACGCCCTAGGCATAAAACACGGGCATATCGAGACGATTCACGCCTATACCAATGACCAAAACCTGGTCGATAACATGCACAAGAAATACAGAAGAGGAAGAGCCGCGGCGATCAATATGGTGATCACCGAAACCGGGGCGGGTAAAGCGGTAGGTAAGGCCCTTCCCGAGCTGTTGGGCAAACTGACGTCAAATGCGATTCGTGTTCCGGTGCCCAATGGGTCCCTGGCTATTTTGAACCTAAATCTTCATGCCAAAACCACGAAAGAGGACCTAAACGCCATTATGAAGAAATACGCCCTGGAAGGCGATCTGGTCGAACAAATTCGTTATTCCATCAGCAGTGAATTAGTCTCTTCAGACATCGTGGGTATAGAAGAACCCGCCATTTTTGACAGTGAGGCGACGATTGTCAGCGATGACGGACTCAATGCACTGGTCTACGTTTGGTACGACAACGAATATGGCTACAGCCACCAGGTCATGCGCCTTGCAAAATATGTATCAAAGGTGCGACGGTTTTCGTACTACTAGGTCGTGTTCGCCCGTTAAATCTCGATTTTCATTAGATTCGTTGGCAAGTAACAATATGTTTTGTTATTTTTATCTGCCCAAATGGCAACTAATCGCTTATGAAAAATATTTACCCCCTTGCGTTTTTAATCAGCTTCTCAACTTTATTTTCTTGTGGCGAAAAAGAACCACCTCCAATGCCTCCGATGGAATTGCAGGTCTACGAGATCAAAACGGAATCCGTTCCTCTATATGAAGAATTTGTGGGTCAGGTCTATGGTGAAAAGGATATTCCAATACGGGCCAGAGTTGAAGGTTTCCTCCAGGGAATTCATTTTAAAGAAGGTCAGCGCGTAGAACAGGGCCAGCTATTGTATTCCATCGATCCTGAACCCTTCCAGGAGAAAGTAGCGGCTGAGACCTCGAAAGTTTCTGAGGCGCAGACCATGTTGGTTCAGGCCGAAAGTGATCTCCGACGGATCGAGCCCCTTGCGGAAATGGCGGCGGTCAGTCAGCAGGAATTGACCATGGCCGTAAGCACCCGGGATGCAGCAGGGTCCAACCTGGAGGCCGCGAAAGCCAACCTCAACATTGCCAAAATCAACCTGGGATACTGTCAAATGTACTCTCCTATTGAGGGTATAATTGGAAAAACCAATGCAAGAGAAGGAGAGTTTGTAGGAAAGGACCCCAATCCGGTAATCCTGAATACGGTTTCTCAACTGAGAAATATTCGCTTTCAGTTCTTCTTGTCTGAGAATGACTATTTGAAAATTGCCAGAGAGTATGCTGCCAGGACGAAACAAAAGATTCAAAGGTCGGACAGTGCAGATGTGGGATTGAGACTAATCCTCGCTGATGGTCAGGAATATCCCGAGGATGGTAAAGTGGACTTCATTGACCGTAACATAGACTCCTCTACAGGCTCCATTCTCATTCAAGCCACATTCCCAAACCCGGATCGCCTGATTCGGCCAGGGCAGTTCGCAAGGATCAGGATCAGATTTAGTCAGGCGGATGATGCCATACTGATTCCTCAAAAATGTGCTTTGGAGCTCCAGGGTCAATATTCGGTTTTCGTTGTGAATGCTGAAAACAAGCTGGAGAGTAGACAAGTCCAGGTTCAAGAGAGCA
>JAHEHE010000033.1 GCA_024644725.1 Flavobacteriaceae bacterium
TGTTCAATAGGCAAACGGCCAGGGCATCACCGATAACCAGCTGCGCCGTTGTGCTGGTTGTTGGCGCCAGGTTGTTCGGGCAGGCCTCTTTTTCGACGTAGGAATTCAAAACGTGATCTGCGTTCTTGCCGAGAAATGAATCCGGGTTCCCCGTAATGGCGATGATCTTGTTTCCGGAATTCCTGATCAACGGGACCAGGACCTTGATTTCCGGCGTATTTCCGCTTTTTGAAATGCAGATGACCACATCCGACTGCTGGATGTTTCCGAGGTCCCCGTGAATTGCATCGGCTGCATGCATGAACACGGCTGGTGTGCCGGTTGAATTCATCGTAGCTACGATCTTGGTCGCAATGTTGGCACTTTTCCCTATCCCGGTCACAATCACGCGACCTTCGGAATCAAGAATGCAACGCACGGCATTTTCAAAATCCGTATCGACCAGGTCGGCCAACTTGGCAATGGCTTCCGCCTCGGTAAGAATCGTATCTTTTGCAGTCTGAATTATGTTTTTGTTACCCTCCAAATTGTCGATTTAATGTCAAAATTTTATCAAAAAAAAACTCTATATTTATACTATGCATTACAGTTTTGACGAAGGTGCCCAATACTTCAAAAAAAGTTTTGCTTAGTTAATTTGGTGATGAATTGCAAAATTTGAATTGCAAAAATATTCAAAAATAGGTAAAAAGAGGATGAAACTGGCAAAAATTGACTTGCAGAAGTATTTGAAGAAATATTTCGGTTTCAGTAGTTTCAAAGGGTTGCAAAAGGATGCGATCGAGAGCCTGGTTGAAGGGAATGACATTTTTGTTGTGATGCCAACCGGTGGAGGAAAATCTTTGATTTACCAGCTTCCTGCGTTGATCCTTGACGGAACTGCCATTGTGGTGTCTCCGTTGATTGCGTTGATGAAAAACCAGGTGGATGCCATTCGTGGCATTAATGAAGAGGAAGGTGTGGCTCATGTATTGAACTCTTCCCTGAACAAAGGAGAAATCGCAAAGGTCAAGAGCGACATTGAGAACGGAATCACAAAGCTGCTTTACGTGGCACCCGAGTCCCTCACCAAAGAGGACAACATTGAGTTTTTGAAGAAGCAGAAGATTTCCTTCTTCGCCATAGATGAGGCCCACTGCATTTCCGAGTGGGGTCATGATTTCAGGCCCGAATACCGCAACCTGCGCAAAATCATCAATAAAATTGGAGATTTTCCGATTATCGGCCTGACGGCCACGGCTACGGCCAAAGTGCAAGATGATATTCTCAAGAATTTGGGTATCCCGGGCGCAAAGACTTTCAAAGCTTCTTTCAACCGCCCCAATTTGTTTTACGAGGTCAGGCCCAAAACCAAGGATGTAGAAAAGGACCTCATACGATTCATTAACAATCACAGGAACAAATCAGGGATTATCTACTGCCTCAGCCGTAAGAAAGTGGAGGAAATCGCTCAGTTGTTACAGGTCAATGGAATCAAAGCCATCCCGTATCACGCAGGACTTGATGCCAAAACACGTGCACGACATCAGGACATGTTTCTCATGGAGGATGTTGATGTTGTCGTAGCTACGATCGCTTTTGGAATGGGAATAGATAAACCCGATGTGCGATTCGTAATTCATCACGACATTCCGAAGAGTCTTGAAAGCTACTACCAGGAGACAGGTCGCGCAGGCAGGGATGGTGGAGAAGGTCATTGCCTGGCTTATTATTCTTACAAAGACATTGAAAAACTTGAAAAGTTTCTGTCCGGGAAACCCGTGGCCGAACAGGAGATTGGCAATGCGTTGCTCCAGGAAGTAGTTGCCTATGCTGAAACCTCGATGTCGCGACGCAAGTTTCTGCTCTATTATTTCGGAGAGGAGTTTGACGAAGTGAACGGTGAAGGTGCCGATATGGATGACAATGTCAGAAATCCGAAAAAGAGAACCGAAGCCGGGGAAGAGGTGAAAATCCTATTGGAGGTCGTCAAGGAAACCAATGAAGAGTATCGGTCCAAGGAGATCATAAATACACTTATCGGCAAGGAGAATGCCCTGCTTTTGTCGCACAAGACCCATCTTGAACCTTTCTTTGGTTCCGGAAAGGCGAAGAGTGACAAGCATTGGATGGCGCTGATAAGACAGGTGATTGTTGCGGGTTTGCTAAAAAAAGAAATTGAGCAGTATGGGGTTTTGAAGCTGACGGAGAAAGGAAGAGAATTTTTAAAGTCTCCCGGGTCTTTTTTGATGACCGAGGACCATGTTTACGACGATGGGGACGATTCAAACATCGTTACGAATGTACGTGGCTCAGGAGCTGTAGTTGACCAGCAACTTATGGAAATGCTGAAAGAATTGAGAAAAGCGGTGGCCAAGAAAAACGGGGTTCCACCGTTTGTCGTATTTCAGGACCCCTCTCTGGAGGATATGACGCTGAAGTATCCCATTGATCTGCAGGAATTGTTGAATGTGCATGGGGTAGGCGATGGCAAGGCAAAAAAGTTTGGCAAGGAATTCGTAGAGCTCATAGGGCGTTATGTGAAGGAAAATGACATCACGCGTCCTGATGACCTTATCGTGAAGGGAACCGGGGTTAATTCGGGCCTGAAACTCTATATTATCCAAAATACGGACAAGAAGATTCCACTCGATGACATTGCGAATTCAAAAGGTCTCGAAATGGACGAACTCGTCAAGGCCATGGAGCAGATTGTCTATTCGGGAACCAAGATCAATATTCAGCATTGCATTGATGACTTGCTGGATGAGGAACAGCAGGAAGAGATCATGGAGTATTTCATGGAGGCTGAAGATGACAAGATTCAAATTGCCCTGGATGAGTTTGACGGTGATTTTGACGAACACGAATTGCGACTGATGCGAATCAAATTCATAAGTGAAGTTGCTAACTGACAAAAGAATTTAAAATATCTTAAAAAGGAGTACATGGACAATTTATCCAGGAGTGTGGAACCGGAGAAAAGGGACACCAAGAAGATCAGCACTGCCTTCTATGAAAAAGAATTGGCAAGGCTTCAGGTCGAATTGGTGAAACTCCAGGAATGGATCAGGCACAAGGGTTTAAAAGTAGTGGTGATTTTTGAAGGAAGGGATGCGGCCGGCAAGGGAGGCGTCATCAAGCGAATCTCTCAGAGCATGAACCCCAGGATTTGCAAAATTGTAGCCCTGGGAACTCCTTCGAGCCGTGAGAAAAGCCAGTGGTATTTTCAGCGATATGTACCCCACCTTCCCAGCGCTGGAGAGATGATTCTCTTTGATAGAAGCTGGTACAATCGTGCAGGGGTCGAAAATGTGATGGGTTTTTGTACACCCGAAGAATACAATGAGTTCATGCGATCCTGTCCGGAGTTCGAACGCATGATCATCCGCTCGGGCATCATCCTTCTCAAATACTGGTTCTCCGTTTCGGATGAGGAGCAGGAGAAGCGTTTCCAGGGAAGAATAGATGACCCAACGAAAACCTGGAAACTCAGCCCTATGGACCTCAAGTCAAGAGAGCTCTGGATCGAATACAGTCGCGCAAAGGATGAAATGTTCAAATACACCGACACCAAGCAGTCACCCTGGTATGTTGTTCCTGCAGACAACAAAAAGAGGGCCCGATTGAATTGTATACATCATTTATTGAGTTCGATTCCCTACGAAGAAATCAACAGGGAGAAAATCACCTTGCCTCCAAGAAGAGAAGACAAAGCCTATATTCGAACGCCCTTTGCAAACCAAACCTTTGTCCCGGAGGTTTACTAGTGTCCAAGACTTAAAAGGGCCACACTGAATCCGATGAGTACAGCTATGAACTTTTGCAGGTTGAATTTGTGATTTTCCGAGCTTTCGAACAGAATGGCATTTGAAATGTGAAGAAAGACTCCAATCACAACAGCTGTGATCTCATTACTGTGCTTCTGTATGGCCTCCCATGACAGTGTCACCCAGCTTCCCAGAGGACTCATCAGAGCGAAGACTACCATGATCAGCAAGACGTAAGTCTGCGGCAGTGAGGAACGAATGAGAAATGTCGCCAGGATAAATGCGATAGGCAGCTTGTGAATAATAATGGCAGCGAGCAATTGACTGTTCTGTTCGATTCCGAGAGGCATCCCCTCCAAAAATGCATGTATGCCCAAACTCAACAGCAACAACCACGGTATGGTTTTCTGAAAGTCGTGGGAGTGAAGGTGGCCGTGTTCAGCTCCTTTTGAGAGATGCTCCAAACCGGTTTGCAACGCGATCCCCAAAAGAATGAACAGTCCCATTTCAGGGTTGCCATCGATAAAAACTTCCGGGATCAAGTGAAGAACAGTCATCGACAACAGATAAGCCCCACTGAAAGAAAGGAAAAGCTGCAGAGCTTTGGCAGAGGGGGGAGTTATCTTTACTAAAAGATAGCCGAGCAAGACGGGAAGAATCAGGGCGAGATAGGTCATTGCATCACGAGTATGAGTCTATCTGAAATATGCTGGTCGAAATCGTTCAGGGAATAATCACCAAAAATTTTGACGATCTCGAGTCCCGCTTCTTTGGAGTAACGCTCAAACTTTTCCAGGTTCAGGGCCTGCACTTTTTCCTGGAAACTATATTTGTTGTCCCCATCCGTAACCTCTATGTCCTTTATGATGAACTGATCGGTGATTCTCTTTTTTATTTTGTACTCGACTCCCTGTTTGATTAGTTCCTGACTCGGTATTAGCTCGGCCCTCACTTTGGCAAGATTGAAAAAGTCGATTACAACATGGCCATTCTTCTGAAGTCCCTGTCTGAAATTCTTGAGCACTCTTGCATTTGTTTCTTCGTTTTCAAAATAGCCGAAACTGGTAAATAAGTTGAAAATTGCATTGTATCGCTCCTTCAGAGGGTCTCTCATGTCGTGAATCATGAAACGAAGGCTCTGATTCTCAAAATGACGCGCATGTGCGATGCTGTTCTCCGAAATGTCCGCGCCGACAACCCGATGTCCCAGGGCGTTCAAAAACAAAGAGTGCCTCCCTCTTCCACAAGGCAGGTCAAGAATGGTGTCACTGGCCGTGAGATTCAGAAATTTCAGGAGGTTCGACATGAAATACTCAGCCTCTTCCTCATTCCTGTAGTCATAGAGAAGGTGGTAATACGTTGTATTGAACCAGTCGTGGAACCATTCTGTTTTATGCTTCATAGGACAAAAATCAAACAAAAATATAAAAATATGGGAACAGGTTCGGGCTTTGAGCTATTTTTGCGACATGGATCAAAATTTCGACATGCTGGCCAAATGCCTCTACGGTTTCGAGGCCGTACTGGCCAAAGAATTGCGGGACCTTGGAGCACAGAATGTCAAAGAAGGTGTTCGAAGCGTTCAATTCAGGGGTGACAAAGGTTTTATGTACAAGGCCAATCTCTCTCTTCGAACGGCGCTTAGAATACTCGTGCCTGTCCTTGAGCTCGAGGTTGCTTCAGATGATGACCTTTACCGCAAGCTTTTGCAACACAACTGGGATCGTTATCTCGACGTAGATGGCACCTTAGCTGTAAATGCGACGGTTTTTGGAGACACTTTCAAGCATTCTCATTATGTCGCCCTCAGAACGAAAGATGCCATCGTAGATTTTTTTCGAAAAAAACAGCACAAAAGACCCAATGTGGACGTCAGGCATCCCGACGTCCTCTTTCATGTGCACATTCACAACCAGAAATGCATCGTCTCTCTGGATAGCTCAGGGGATTCCCTGCATAAACGGGGCTACAGGTCAGAGACCAATATTGCACCGATCAATGAGGTATTGGCCGCAGGATTGATCCTGATGGCAGGATATTCAGGTTCGGTTGATTTTATTGACCCGATGTGTGGGAGTGGAACCATTCTTATCGAGGCCGCCATGATCGCCTGCAATATTCCCGCTGGGATTCACCGGTCTGAATTCGGATTTGAAAAATGGAAGGATTTTGACGCGGATCTTTTTGAGCTGATCCATAGCTCCATGTTGAAAAGGGTTCGAAACGCGAGTCACCAGATCATAGGTTTTGACAAGGCTCCTTCGGCGATTCGCAAATCGACGGAGAACATCAAAAACGCATCGTTGGAAGAGTTCATCCGGGTGGAGCGAAAGAATTTTTTCCGCGAGAAGAAGCCGGTTGAAGGAGATGCCCTGGTACTTTTCAATCCACCATACGGAGAAAGACTCAATATCGACGTCGAAGAATTGTATGGAAACATTGGAGACACACTGAAGAGCGAGTATTTGAGGACCACGGCTTGGATCATTACCTCTGATTTTGAACAGGGGATAAAAAGTATAGGACTGCGATCTTCGCGAAAGGTAAAGGTCTTCAACGGGAAACTGGAATGCCGATTCGTCAAATACGAGATATACGAAGGAAGTAAGAAGAAATGATTGAGATTCGCTCAATACAGGCCGAACAAACCTATCCGATCCGTCAGCAGGAGTTGAGAAAAAATGTCTCGCTGAGCCACGAGATGGGAGGCGATGAGGAGCCGGATACGCTGCATTTAGGAATTTTCCTCTCGGGCGAGTTGGTAGGAATTGTTAGCTTGATGCGAGCTTCTATTCCCTTCTTCAAAGACAGCCCGCAGTATCAAATTCGGGGCATGGCGACTTCTGGGACCCACCAGGGAAAGGGATTCGGCAAAAGGCTGCTGAAAGAAGCAGAAAATCGTCTCAAGGCCAAGGGTGTGGAAATGGTTTGGTGTAACGCCCGCGTGGTTGCTCTGGATTTTTACCTCAAAATGGGCTATGCAATTCACGGGACAGTTTTCGAGCTTCCTGAAATCGGTCCGCACTACAAGATGTACAAAAGGCTCTGAAAGAAAAAACCCCGACAATAGTTTGTCAGGGTTCCTGCTTCAAGTAGCGAGGAGCAGAATCGAACTGCCGACCTCCGGGTTATGAATCCGACGCTCTAACCATCTGAGCTACCTCGCCGCGACCTTTTGAAAAACCTGAAAAAACAGGGTCTCAATTTAGGGTTCGCAAATATAAAAACAAATTTATTTTCAGCAAGTAAACCTGCCCGAATATTTGAATAAAAATATTTTTTTTCCTATTATTAAATCTCTATATTGCCTTCGTCTAAAAAAATCAGAATGCCAGAGAAAGTAAGAATTGATTTGGAATTTCCAATTCACGCATCTCCGAATTTCCTGTTTCAATACCTTTCCACGCCGGATTCATTGGGTGAGTGGTTTGCCGACAATGTGAACTCCAGGGGTAAGAACTTTACGTTTATTTGGGATGACACCGAGGAGGTTGCAGAACGAATTGCGTACAAGTCAGATGTTTTTGTGAGATTCAAATGGGAGGAAGATGATGACGAAGATACCTATTTCGAATTTCGCATTGAAGTTGATGACCTGACCAAAGATGTTTCCCTGCTTGTAGTTGATTTTGCTGAGGAGGATGAAGTGGAAGAGTCCAAGATGTTTTGGGAAAACCAAATCTCTGAGCTCAAGCATGTTATAGGTGGATAATCACGATACGTTACTCCCTTAAAATGTTTTGAAATAAAGTAAAGCCTTGTTCGCAAGGCTTTTTTTATTTTTGCATGTTAAAAAAGAAGGACCGGATGATTTATATCAACAGAAATGGAATCCTGGAAGAATCGCGTAGTAATGCGAGCCGGATGCAGAATCGCGGATTCACCTATGGGGATGCCCTTTTTGACGTGATGAAATTTGAGGCCGGAAACGTGACTTTTCTCGAGGATCACTATTTCAGACTCATGTCTTCCATGAGGATGCTGCGCATGAAGATACCCAGTCACTTTACCCTTGAAGGGTATGAAAAAGAGTTATTGAAAACACTTGAAGCCAACGGGTTAAAGGATTCGGCTCGCCTGCGGGTGAGTGTTTTCAGAACGGGAGGAGGGTATTACTCTCCGGAGTCCAATCACTCGGAATACCTCGTTGAGGCAGAAAAAATCCCAGATGCCGTTGGTTCTCCCTACGAGATAGAATTGTTCAAGGACTACCACGTATCCTCCGGCCTGTTGTCTACGGTGAAGACGAATAATCGCATGGTGAACATTCTTGGATCCATTTTTGCAGAGGAGAACGACTTTCAAAATGCCATTCTGATCAATGAGCGAAAAGAGTTGGTCGGAGCTACAGATTCCAATCTTTTTTTGATCAAACAAAATCGGATAATTACGCCTTCCCTCGATAGTGGTTGTATAAATGGCATAGTTCGAAGAAAGGTGCTCGAATACCTTAGGAAGAGTGAAGCCAGGGTCGTTGAAGAGACAGCTGTCTCGCCATTTGAATTGCTCAAGGTAGATGAAGTATTTCTTACGAATTCAATTTTAGGAATTCAATCGGTAGACAGATACCGCAAAAAAAACTTTACGGATTCAGTCGCACGTGAAGTGCGATTGGAACTTGGCATGTAGGGTTTTAGTTCAAACTGGGATCTTTGGGTGCGTTTGCCCAAAGCTTGTAGATTCCCCCGAACTTCATAAGCTCATTTTTCCAGAAAGTCAGGTGGCTTATACGGAACAGGTTCTTGAATTTGTTTTCAATAATCAGCCAGGACGTCGTAGAAAGTTCCTCTTCCAACTGTTGTTCGCTCCACCCCGAATACCCCAGAAAAAAGCGAATCTCATTATTCGAAAGGGTTTCTTCCTTCAAGAGGTGTTGAATCGTTTCAAAATCCCCGCCCCAATAAATGCCATTTCCGATTTCAATGCTATCGGGGATCAATTCGGGCACCTTATGAACGAAATACAAATTGTCTTCAGAAACGGGACCTCCATAATAGACTTTCAGGTCAGATTCGATTTCGGGGATAAGGTCCCCGATTGTGTATGGAGATGGTTTATTCATGATAAAGCCCACAGAACCCTTGTCATTGTGCTCGGTCAGATAAACCACCGAACGGTTGAATGAACTGTCACTCAAAATCGAAGGTTCGGCGATCAGCAGTTTTCCTTTTGTCGGCTTTAACGTTGTCATAATAAATTGGTTGGAATTAAATGTACAAAAAATAAGGGAATAAAAAAACCCTCTTAAAAAAGAGGGTTTTCTTTAATTTTTGAAGGGTTCGGACTAGTTAACCGCTTCTTTCAATTCTGATCCAGCTTTGAATTTAATCACTTTTCTGGCAGGTATTTTTATTGTAGCTCCAGTCTGAGGATTTCTACCGTCTCTGGCTGCTCTTTGAGATACTGAGAAAGAACCGAAGCCTACCAATGACACTCTTCCACCTGTCATTAATTCTCCTGTGATGCTTTTCATCATTGCGTCTAGTGCTTTTCCAGCAGCAGCTTTAGAAACTCCTGCGTTCGCAGCCATTGCTTCAATCAAATCTGATTTGTTCATAATCTAAAAATTTAAAATTGGTTAAATATTCATTTTTTTGCCTTTCAATAGCAGAACAAATATAGATTTTATAAGGGTTCGCGCAAGTTTTGCCCCGCAAAATGCACCAGATTGTTAATAATTCTCTTCAATTTGTTGATAAACACGGCCAAAACAAGCTCAATCCCATAAATAACGTGGGTTTGGGCCATTTAAATAAACCTGTCCTCCTCTGAAAATGTGAAGCCGTTTAAAAAGCTGACCGCATCCATTTTTCGTTTACCGGAAAGTTGAAGCCTTTCAATCCGGATATACCCTTTTTCAACGGCAACTCGAATTTCCTTCCGGGTGGCCAGGATGCTGCCCGGTTTCAGATCGTGTTCTTCCTTTAGTATTGCTGCTTCCAGTATTTTGCACTCTGTTTGTCCCTTATCCGTTGAGAGCAGGGTCCAGGCTGCAGGATAAGGACTCAAACCACGAATCTGATTGTAGACAGATTCCAAGGGTTGGGTCCAGTCGATGCGACAATTCTCTTTGTTGAGCTTCGGAGCCGGTTTGAACTCGGCACCGGATTGCTCCATAGGGACGACAGATCCTTTCGAGATGAGCTCCACCGTTTCAATGACCAGGAGACTTCCCAGGGTCATCAGTTTGTCGTGAAGATCGCCAGCCGTGTCGCTTTTGGAAATTTCAACCTCTTTTTGTCGAATAATGGCCCCTGTGTCAATGTCCTCATTGATAAAGAAGGTTGTCACTCCCGTTCGGGTTTCACCGTTTATAATGGCCCAATTGATCGGGGCCGCTCCCCGGTATTCCGGCAACAGGGAAGCATGAAGATTAAAGGTTCCCAAGGCAGGCATTTGCCAAACCGCCTTCGGTAACATTCTGAAGGCTACCACAATTTGAAGGTCGGGTTGCAAGGATTCAAGTTCGCTGAGGAACGTTTGATCCTTCAGGTTGGTGGGTTGAAGCAGGGGGAGACCTTGCTCCAGGGCATATTGCTTGACGGCTGAGGTTCGAATTTTACGACCTCTGCCCGCGGGCTTGTCAGGAGCTGTGATCACCCCTACAATGTTATGGTTATTTTCGACAAGGGCCCTCAGGGTGGCAACCGCAAAATCTGGTGTTCCCATGAACACAATTCTCAGACTTTCACTCATTGGATCAGTTCAAACTTGTTCTGCAAATTTAACTTAATCCATTTCTTTTCCACCATCATTTCAAGTGTTTTTGAAAGTTGTTCACGGTCCAGTTCCAAGTGCTGCTGAAGCACAGCAAAATCCAGTTCATGCCGGGAATGGAGCAAGTTTTTAACCTGATTGGCCATCTGTTCATAACCGGGCCAATCGGATGCCTTTATTTTCTTCCGACAAATGTCGCAACGTCCGCAATCTTCCCGGTCGTCTTCACCAAAGTACACCACGAGTTGACGATTCCGGCAAACACGATCATTTTCGAGGTAGCTCTGCATGGATTTGAGCTGGATCAATTTGTTCCTGTTTCGCGCCTCAATGTTTTTAGCTGTTGACCGATGCACAAAGTTGTCTTCCCGGGGAACCAGGAACCTCAGCTCGGAAAGCCCTTCGGATTTGTCATAGGTCAATACCCCGTTCTTTTGCAGAATTTCCAGTTGTTGACTGACCTCGTTTCTAGAGACTCCCGCTTTTTTAGCGATAAACGACTCCTGAATGCTGATTTTTTGCTCGTGCACCCCTCCGTAACTTCTCAATAGTATTTGCAGAACCTCACTAGTCAAACTCTTCAATGACGTTCTTTCCAACAAAGCATCGGATCTCTCTAAAATTCTCACTCGTGAGGTTCTTCGGGGGCTCCCCTCAAAGATCAGAACATCCTCTCGCTCAAAATGCCCCAAAGCTGAAAAGGTTTTTCCTAACGGAAGCTCGTAGGTTTTGCAAAAGTCAAACAAGTCAAAGCCAAGAATCGATTCTCTGAACTCGCCCTGTGCGATTTGAAAATAGTCATTGAGATGTTTATAGACACGTTTGCAGAAAACGGGATCTGCCATCGAGTTTGAAACTAATTCCTCGGCTTCTGACATACTTTGCTCGTGGTAGAGCAAATAGGCATAAGCGGGTTTTTCATCCCTTCCGGCTCGCCCGATTTCCTGGATATAAGACTCGATGCTCAGGGGAACATGGCAGTGGACAACACAGCGCACATTGGCTTTGTCAATGCCCATTCCGAATGCATTGGTCGCCACCATGACCTTTTTCGATTCATTCAGCCAATCTTCAAGGGCCAGGGCTCTTTCTCGAGAATCGAGTCCGCCGTGGTAACTTCCTGCAGGAATACCTCTGTCTCGCAAATATTGGGCATAGACGATACTGTCTTTTCGGGTTCCTACATAAACGATTGCGGGTTCTGTCTTGTCCCTCAGAATCTGGACCAATCTTCCCAAATTGTTTTGGGTCTTCACCAGCCCCACGCTCAAATTGTCCCTGAACAGGGAGCTCCTGAAGGCAATGGCTTTTTCCAGTCCAAGTTGGATCAGAATGTCTTTTTCCACCCGTTCGGTGGCCGTGGCGGTCAATGCTATTCTCGGGATTTCGGGAAACCAATCATGCAGAAACCCAAGCTTCAGGTAGGAAGGCCTGAAATCATGACCCCACTGGGAGATGCAATGAGCCTCATCAACGGCGATGAGTTTTAAAGGGAGCTGCCGAAGCTTCTCCTGAACCAGTTCGGACTGAAGTTTCTCCGGTGAGGCATAGACGAGTTTGTATTTTCCAAACAGAAGGTTGTCAAAAGCTGTGACTGTTTCATCCCTGCTCATTCCACCTCCTAAGTGCAGGGCACGAATGCCTCTTTTTTCAAGGCCTTTGACCTGGTCCTCCATCAGGGCGACCAATGGGCTCACAACGAGACATATTCCATCCCCAATGACTGCCGGAACCTGGTAGCACAAGGATTTGCCGGAACCGGTGGGAAGGACGGCAAGAACGTCCCTGCCTTTGAGCAGTTCAAGAATAATTTCTTCCTGCATGGGACGGAACCGGGGAAATCCCCAGAACTTTTTCAGATAGGTCCTTGCCGTTTCGATATTAGCTTTCAATGGCCTTCAATATAAATTCTATCCTGTTGTCCACAGAGGCTTCGGGAATGATCTCGAAAGAATAACCCAACCCAGAGTAAGTGCTCTTCAGCTTTTCGAAAATCAGCAATCCCTGATCAAAACTCTCGTAGCGTTCGGAATCCGTCTGGTAGATTTTTTCCCAGGGCGGCATCATGAATATCCGGTCATAGCGCCGTTCGAAGCTTTCCCTGCGAAATTGTTCTGGGTATTCGACCCCGAGATAGTCCAGATAGCCCATCACATCGGGAATCCCCCTGTCAAAAAAAATGGTCTGGTCGGTAAATTCTTCCGCCTGCTGATACTGTTTGATCCTCTCGTTGAGCAAAAGTTCACTGAAAATTAGTGGGTCGTGCAAAAAAAGCTGATCAATGCCCCTGTTTTGCGCCTCGCGGGTAACCGATCGGGAGACCTCCGGCATACATGTGTACTGATTTTCCAAGGCAGCGATCACCGTTGATTTTCCGGTGCCCGGACCCCCCGTGATTACTACTTTCTGGTGCATGAAATGATGGAGAAGGATTAATGATTGAATCCCAAAAATAAGAAAATAATAATTGTACCTTTGCCGTGTATGCACCTATAATTAGAATGACATGAGCAAAGAGTCTGAGTTCTATGAAAAATTACGGCAAAGTCTCTTGGAAACCACGGAGTTTCCAACCAAATACATGTTCAAGTTCATCATCCCCACAGACAAGGAGAAATCCAAAATGATCGAAGAGATTTTTGACAATCTCGGTGCGGTTATCGATTCAAAGCCTTCGAAAAACGGAAAATACACCAGTTTGACTGTTCTGGTCAATATGAAGAATCCCGAAGAAATCATCGAAAAATACAAAGAGGTTTCCAAAGTGGAAGGGGTCATTTCTTTGTGATATCTTTAACAAGAAGATCAGAAAATATAGAATAATTTTGACCGTTTGAAAAAGAGGAAACTGCATATGAGAATCCCGGCTCTTTTTTTCTCCATCTTCTTGTTGTGTTCTGGTTGGACTTTCGGCCAACGAGGTGAAGAGGTGCTTTTCACCATTGAAGGTGAGGAAGTGTACACCAGTGAGTTTATGCGGGTATATGAAAAGAACAAGGAAATCGTGGTTGAAGAAGAAGGAAAGGGATTTGATGACTACTTCGATCTCTTTCTTGATTTTAAACTGAAGCTAAAGCAGGCCCAAGATCAGAATCTCGACACATCTTCTACGTATCAAAGCGATCTTGCCAAGTACAGGGAGCAGCTGGTACAACCTTATTTGCAGAACCCTGAGGCCCTGGATGAATTGACCAAAGAGGCTTACGACCGTTCTGCAATGGAAGTCAACGCGAGCCACATTTTGATTCGCGTCTCTCCGGATGCCGTGCCTGCAGACAGTCTGGCAGCCTTCGAGAAAATAAGTGCCGCACGCGATGAAATTTTGGCTGGGAATGATTTCGAGACGGTTGCCCGTGCTTACTCGGAGGATCCTTCGGTTGAACAGAACGGTGGGAACCTTGGATACTTCAGTGCTTTTGCCATGGTATATTCTTTTGAGAACGCGGCATACGACACTCCCGTTGGACAGGTCTCTGAACCCTTCAGGACCCAATTTGGATACCACCTGGTCAAAGTGCTTGACCGGAGAAAGTCCCCAGGAGAAATCGAGGTTTCACATATCATGGTAAAAAAAGACTCGGCCCAACCCGGAAAATCGCGTGAAAAGGTCGATGAGATTTACAGATCCCTGGAGCAGGGGGATGATTTTGCCAGGATCGCCCAAGAACATTCTGATGACCTGAGTTCCGCCAAAAAAGGGGGCAAGCTTCCTAAGTTTGGAACAGGAAGGATGATCCGGGAATTCGAGGAAGTGGCCTTTTCATTGGAAAATGAGGGGGACTACTCGGAACCTTTCAGCACTCAATTCGGCTGGCACATTCTCAAGCTGGACAAGAAATACCCCATACCTTCCTACGAGGATATGAAACCCAGACTCGAGGCCAAGGTGAAAAACGGAAGTCGGGCTGGATATGTGGAGAGATCCCTTGCAGGAAAGGTCGGGGAAGACTATGAGTTGGTCATCAACATGAGGCTTTTGAGCTCCACTCGGAATCTCGAAGAATTCAAAGGTATAAACGACACGATACTACAGGTCGAGGAAAGGGTGTTTTCGGCCGATGACTTTTATCATTTCGCTAAAACCGGAAGGAACAAAACCAACGGAGAGCTGTTTGATACGTTTAAAAACAAGCAGATCATAGAATACTACAAAGACCACCTCGAGGACACCAATCAAGAGTTTGCGGCAACCTTCAAAGAATACAAAGACGGGCTGCTCCTTTTCGAACTCCTGCAGAAACAGATCTGGGATCGTTCCGAGCAGGATTCTGTTGAGTTGGAGAACTATTTCAAGGAGCACAGGGATCATTACAACTGGCGGAAAAGAGCTGATGTCCTGATAGGCAGTTGTACCCAGAAAGAAAAGGCGGAACAGGTGAGAAGACTTTTGCTCATTGGAAGAAGCCCGGAATCCATCAAGGAGGTCATCAATGAGGGGGCTACCATTCACGTACTCTTCAGTCAGGGAAAGCTGGAAGAGGGAAGCAGCAAGCTGCCGCAGGGATACCTTTTTAAATTGGGGGTCTCAGAGATTTATGAGGAAGACGAGAATCAGTACACCCTCATGCGTGTGGACCGGATCTATCCCGAAACCCGCAAGGAACTGAATGAGGCGAGAGGAGAGGTTTTGAATGACTACCAGAATTATCTTGAAGAACAATGGGTCATGGACCTGAGAGAGACCTATGCGGTCAAAATAAATAAGAGAAACTACAAAGAACTCAAATCGAGGCTGGAGAACTGATGCGTGATTTCGTTTTCATAGGGGTTTTATTTGCACTGATTTTGCATTCGTGTTCCGAAAAAGAACAGGTCGAAGGAGCAGTCGCAAGGGTCAACGATCGCTATCTCATGGAGGAAGACCTCCAAAGCGTGATGCCAAAGAATCAGAGCCCACAGGACAGTGTGTTGTTCAGAAACAATTACATCAAGACCTGGGCGACAAGGGAGCTGCTGTATGACAAAGCGCTGATCAATGTGCGAAGTGAAGATGATGATATCGATAACCTTGTAGAGGATTATCGCCGGGAGCTGCTGATCGACAGGTACAAGAGGGCCGTTCTGCAACAGGATTTGGATACAGTTGTAACGGAAGAGAATCTGGACGAATACTACGAGAACAACAAAAACGTGTACAGACTCAACGAAGATCTTCTTCAGTTGAAACTGATTCATTTTGCTTCAGATCTCAATGAGAGAAAAGAAATCGAAAAGTTGTTCAGGTCGAATGACCCGGAAGACTCTGAGGTATTGGAGGAGCGTGAGCTCGAATTCTTTGCCCTGTCTCTCAATGACAGCATGTGGGTCAGCAAGACCCTGGCAGAGTCCAGGTTGCCTTTGTTGAAAGAAGAGAAAAGTTTAAAAAAGGACCAATTTATTAAGAAAGAAGACAGTTTAGGAGTATATTTGGTGGCGATAAAAGACGTATTGCATCGCAACGATGTCGCTCCAAAAAGCTATGTGATTCCGACCATCCGACAGATGATCCTTCACAACAGGAAACTTGAGCTGATGAATGAGATTGAAAAAACTTTGGTGATGGATGCGATAAATAACAAACAATTTGAACAGTACGAAAATGAAGATTAGAATTGCCTTATTGACCCTTTTGATCGGGATGGGCTTGCATGCACAGGAAAAGGTTAAGGTAGACGGTGTGGCCACCGTAGTTGGAGACAATATCGTTCTCAATTCGGAGATCGACGCTTTCAAGCAGGAGCTCATTCAACAGAGTGGTGGGCAGATCGAGATCAGTGATTGTGAGATGCTCGAACAGATCATGAACAGGAAGCTCCTGGCTCATCATGCCGTGATCGACAGTATTGTCGTTAACGAGGGTGAAATTCAACAGCAGGTTCAACGGAAGACAGATTACTTCACACAACAGCTTGGCTCGCCTGAAAAAATGCTGGAGCTCTACGGATTTGACAATATGAAAGACCTCAGGGATGAGTTGTATCGCGTGGAAAAGGAAGGGTTGCTGATTCAGAAGATGCAGCAGGAACTCACCGCTGACATCGACATTACCCCGGAAGAAGTAAAAAGATACTACAACAGCTTGAAGGCAGAGGGAAACCTTCCTGAGATAGGCGCGGAAATTGAACTTTCACAGATTGTCTTGAACGTCGAGCCTTCTGAGGTAGAGATACAGAGAACACTTGACCGGTTGAAAGAGATTAAAAAGGAAGTGGAAGACGGAGCGAGTTTCAAAATGAAGGCGATTCTCTATTCGGATGATCCGGGAGTGACCCAGAATAACGGTTTCTATACCATTGAGAGAAACAGTCCGTTTGTCAAGGAGTTCAAAGAAGCGGCTTTCAGTCTTGAAGAAGGTGAGATCTCTCAGCCATTCAAGTCGGATTTCGGATACCATATACTCTTGGTGGAAAAAATAAAAGGAAAGCAACGTGACGTATATCACATTTTGATGCAGCCCAAAGCCGATGATGAGGCGGTCGAGCGGGTTAGAGACTCGCTTACCCTGTACAGGGAAAAGATTCTGAAAATGGAACTGACTTTTGATGAGGCCGTGCTTAAGTACTCTGACGACAAAGACACCCGTTTGAACGAAGGGGTCCTGATGAACCCTGTAAGTGGAGACACCAAGTTCGAACAGACGCGGATGGATCCTGAATTGTATTCCAAGATAAGCAGCCTGGAAGCTGGTGAGCTAAGCCGGGTATTTTTGGATGAGACCCGCCAGGGAGGCAAGATGTTCAAAGTATTGCTGCTAAAAAGCAAAACGGAGGCACATGAGGCAGACCTGGGCAAAGACTATGAGAAGATCATGGACCTTGCGCTTCAGAAAAAGAAGACCGAAACCATCGAAAAATGGTCAGAAGATAAGATCAAGGATACCTATGTCAAGATCAACGAGTCCTATCTGAGTTGCGAATTCAAGAGTGACTGGAGCAAAAAAAATCTATAGACCATGTCTGATGTTGAGTTGATCAAGGGGCTGGTTGAAAATTACAAGCGGCTAAAGCAAGAGATTGGCAAAGTCATTGTCGGTCAGCATGAGGCGGTGGATCACGTTCTTCTCTCGGTCCTTTGCGGCGGGCATTCGCTACTAATTGGTGTTCCTGGTCTGGCCAAGACCTTGCTGGTGAACACGGTCGCAACGGCATTGGGCCTGAACTTCAAAAGAATTCAATTCACACCCGATCTGATGCCCTCTGACATACTGGGAAGTGAAATCCTGGACGAGACCAGGAAATTCAAATTCATCAAAGGACCCATATTTGCCAATATCATACTGGCCGACGAGATCAATCGAACGCCACCCAAAACCCAGGCGGCCTTGCTCGAGGCTATGCAGGAAAAAGCCGTGACCGTCGCGGGCCATCATTTTAAACTGGATCTGCCTTTCTTCGTATTGGCCACTCAGAATCCCATTGAGCAGGAAGGAACTTATCCGTTACCGGAGGCGCAGTTGGATCGATTCATGTTTTCTATTTATCTCAATTACCCGAGTTTCGCCGAAGAGGTTTTCGTCGCAAAGAACACGACCAATGACGACGAGGCGAAGGTCAATGCAGTGGTGTCGGCCGAAGACATCCTCAGTTACCAGCATTTGATACGTCGCATACCCATTGCTGACAATGTAGTGGAGTACGCCGTGCGGCTGGCAACCAAAACACGTCCCGGGCAGGAGGATTCCCCCGACCTGGTAAAAAATTACCTCGACTGGGGCGCCGGCCCGAGAGCTTCTCAGAACCTGGTGCTGGCAGCCAAGGCTTATGCCGCCATACGAGGGAAATTCTCGCCTGACATTGAAGATGTGCAGGCCGTTTCCTATGCCATTCTAAATCACAGGATCGTGAGAAATTACAAAGCAGAGGCAGAGGGCATCACCGAAAGGGACATCATCAAAACTTTACTTTAATTTTCTTTTGCACGATCTATAATTAGTTCGTATATTTGCACGCCTTTTGAACGATAGCAGATGTGAAAAAGGTGCAAAAATCGAATGTTGAAAGCCTCTTGTTGGTTTGATCGTATAATAATCTGCAAAACAACAGGATACAAAGTAAAGGACGCATGTCTAAATTACAAGAAAAAATTGATCTCTATACGAGTGAAGCAGAAAAGCTGGGTATAGCGATCGATGCAGATCTTTTCAAACTCGTGGCCAAAGGATTGGGCCCATCCATCTACAAAGAAGACGCCGAGCTGGTATCTTCATCCAACAAAGCAGAGTTGGACACCATCAAAAAGAATTTCCTGATTAAAAAACTGGGTCAAGAAGACAATGAGAAGCTTGACGAGGCGATCCAAAAAGTGATTGACACTTTGGGGTCGAGCAACCGCAGAAAGTACAGAGCCCTGTTCTACTATCTGTTGGTGAAAGAATTGGGAGCAGAATCTGCTTACGAGGTGGTTGCAGATGACAAGGAAGAAGAAAAGCCCGCTGCAAAAGAAGAAACAAAAGAGGTGAAGGCCGAAAAGGCTGAGCCAAAAGAAGAAAGTAAGCCTAAGAAAGAAAAAGTGGTAGAAGAAAAAGTTGCAGAAGAAAAAGCTGTTGAAAAACCTGCGGTAGAAGCGCCGGTGGTTGAAGCTGCTGTTATTGAAGAAACCGAGGAGCAAGTGGATCCCGAAACGTTTTTGAAAGAATTCGATTGGGAGAAGTACGAGGAAGGAATCGAAGCAGTAGAAGAAGAAAAATTGAAGGAGTTTGACAAAGCTCTTGAAAATACAGTTGGTTTTGTAGAAGAGCGTCAGGTGATCGACGGTACAGTGGTCCGAATTACTGACCGCGAGGCCATCATCGACATCAACTCCAAATCGGAGGGCGTGATTTCGCTGAATGAATTCCGTTACAATCCGCATTTAAAAGTAGGGGATACGGTTGAGGTTAAAGTTGACAAGCTGGAAGACAGCACGGGTCAGTTGGTTCTTTCGCACAGGAAAGCCCGTGTGATCAAGGCCTGGGACCGAATCAACGCCGCCCACGAGAACGACGAGATCGTCACCGGGTATGTCAAGTGCAGAACCAAAGGTGGTATGATTGTCGATGTGTTTGGAATTGAGGCCTTCCTGCCAGGTTCCCAAATCGACGTCAAGCCAATCCGTGACTACGATCAGTATGTCGACAAGAACATGGAGTTCAAAGTTGTCAAGATCAACCAGGAATTCAAAAATATTGTTGTTTCTCACAAAGCGCTTATCGAAGCCGATCTTGCTGAGCAGAAGAAAGAAATCATCAGCCAGCTTGAAAAAGGTCAGGTTCTCGAAGGTGTTGTCAAGAACATCACTTCCTACGGTGTCTTTGTTGACCTTGGAGGCGTTGACGGTCTGGTGCACATCACTGACCTGTCCTGGAGTCGAATCAATCACCCGAGTGAGATCGTTGAACTCGATCAGAAGCTCAACGTGGTTATCCTCGACTTCGATGATGAGAAGACGCGAATCCAACTTGGTTTGAAACAATTGAGCAAGCATCCTTGGGAGGCCCTTGACGAAAACCTCAAAATTGGTGACAAAGTCAAAGGTCGTGTTGCGATCATAGCAGATTACGGAGCCTTTGTGGAAGTCAGTGAAGGTGTTGAAGGGTTGATCCACGTCTCAGAGATGTCCTGGTCAACTCACCTCAGATCAGCTCAGGACTTTGTGAAAGTTGGAGATGAAGTAGAAGCCGTGATCCTTACCCTGGATAGAGAAGAGCGTAAAATGTCATTGGGAATCAAGCAATTGCAGCCTGACCCATGGACTGACATCACGACGAAATATCCTGTAGGTTCAAAACACACCGGAACGGTTCGAAACTATACGAATTTTGGTGTCTTCGTTGAATTGGAGGAAGGTATTGACGGTTTGGTCTACATATCGGATCTCTCTTGGACGAAGAAGATCAAGCATCCTTCAGATTTCGTTAAGGTGGGCGATAAGCTGGAGGTAGAAGTTCTGGAACTTGATGTCGAAGGACGCAAACTGAACCTCGGTCACAAGCAGACCACTGAGAATCCTTGGGACAAGCATGAAGAAACCTACACGATTGATTCCGTTCACACGGGTACCATCAAAGAGGTCAATGACAAGGGTGCGATCGTATCTTTCCCTGACGGGGTAGAGGCATTTGTTCCGGGTCGTCACATGTCGAAGGAAGACGGATCGAAGCTGGCCAAAGGTGAAACAGCCGAGTTCAAGGTGCTCGAGTTCAACAAAGAATACAGAAGACTTGTAGTATCGCATTCTGCTGTTTACAGAGCTCAGGAAAAGCGCAATATCAAAGCTGTTAACAAGAAGGCTGAGTCTGCTGAGAAAACCACTTTAGGTGACATCAGTGACCTGGCGGACTTGAAGAAGAAGATGGAGAGCGGCAAATAGTCGTTTGACCCTTTCATACAAAACCGCTCATCTCAGCACTGGCAAAGATGAGCGGTTTTTTTATTGCCTTGTTTTTTTGAAAAGGTATATTTGTAAAACGCAAAAACATCACGTTCATGACCCTGATAAAATCCATCTCCGGAATCCGCGGCACAATAGGAGGATCCGTCAACGAAAACCTGACACCACTCGACACCGTGCGTTTTGCTTCCGCCTATGGCGCCTGGTTGCAGCAGAGAAACCCGAATCGAACTGACCTTCGCGTAGTTATCGGCAGGGATGCCCGAATCTCCGGGAAAATGATCAGCAGCCTGGTGGCCAATACCCTGGTGGGGCTTGGCATTGACGTCATTGACCTGGGCTTGTCTACGACACCAACAGTTGAAGTGATGGTGCCTTTGGAGAATGCCGATGGAGGAATCATAGTCACGGCCTCCCACAATCCAAAGCAATGGAACGCCTTGAAGCTTCTCAACGAAAAAGGAGAGTTTCTCAATGCCGAAGAGGGGAGCAAGATCCTCCAATGGGCAGAAGGAGACAAGTACACCTATGCCGAGGTTACAGAACTGGGGCGTTATTCAAAGATGAAGGATGCCATAGACAGGCACATTGAACACGTGCTGAGCCTTGAGTTGGTCGATGGGGACGCCATCAGGAATGCCGGATTCAGGGTTGTCGTGGACGCCGTGAATTCGACCGGAGGTATAGCCATTCCCAAGTTATTGGATGCCCTGGGAGTGGAGTGCATCGAACTTTATTGTGAGCCGACAGGGGATTTTCCCCACAACCCGGAGCCGCTTCCAGCTCATTTGAAAGAGATTTCCGAATTGGTCGTGAAAGAAAAAGCCGATCTCGGCATCGTGGTGGATCCTGACGTGGATCGTTTGGCCCTTGTCAATGAAGACGGCAGCATGTTCGGCGAGGAATACACCCTTGTGGCCTGTGCCGATTATGTCCTTTCGCAAACTCCTGGGGATACGGTTTCGAACCTTTCGTCTTCGCGTGCGCTCAGGGATGTGACCAGGAATCGGGGTGGTCAATATGAGGCCAGCGCAGTGGGCGAGGTCAACGTGGTTGAAATGATGAAAGCCAATAAGGCGATTATCGGAGGAGAAGGAAATGGAGGAATTATTTATCCGGCCTCTCATTATGGTCGCGACGCGTTGGTCGGAGTTGCCCTGTTTTTGACTCATCTGGCCCGGGAGAAAGTATCGTGTAAAACCCTGCGGGATGGATATCCGTCCTACTTCATGAGTAAGAATAAAATTCAACTAACACCTGAGTTGGATGTTGATAAAATATTGAATGACATGTCTTTGAAATATGAGAAAGAAGACGTGAGTACCGTTGATGGGGTTAAAATAGACTTTGAGAATGAATGGGTGCACCTTCGAAAATCCAATACCGAACCCATCATCCGAATCTACACCGAGAGTGGTTCTCAAGCAGCGGCAGATGAACTTGCAGAAAGAATCATAAGGGAGATAAGAACCATCGCAGGCCTGTAATACATTGAGGTAAAAATCTAGTAGGTATAAAATCAAGCCGTATTTGCTTATGAGTCTAGAAAAGTATTTTGACCGTTTTAGAAAAGAAATCATCGGGATCGATGAGAGCTTTGAAACGCCCTATGGGAAGAAGAAGATGATTTATGCCGACTGGACGGCAAGCGGAAGACTTTACCGACCGATCGAAGAGAAAATGATTCGTGAATTCGGTCCTTTTGTAGCGAACACCCATACGGAAACAACTTTTTCCGGCTCAGCCATGACCCTGGCTTATCACGAGGCCCGGGAGATCATCAAGAAGCATGTCAATGCAGGTCCGGATTGTGCCCTGATCACAGAGGGCACGGGCATGACAGGCGTTGTAAATAAATTTCAGCGCATCCTCGGCATCAAGGTCAGTGAGAACCTCAAAGAGCTCAACGAGCAAATACCAGAAGAAAAGAAACCGGTTGTTTTCATAACCCATATGGAGCATCATTCCAACCAGACTTCCTGGTTGGAGACCATAGCTGACGTGGAAATCATTCCCTGTGACGAAGATGGTCTGGTTGACTACGATCGTTTGCTTCCTCTATTGAAGAAGTACGAGCACAAGACGATGAAGATCGCCTCGATAACCGGATGCTCCAATGTGACCGGTTTGCAGACGGATTATCACAGGATCGCCAAAATGATGCACCAGAACGGAGGGTACTGTTTTGTGGACTTTGCCTGTTCCGCGCCCTATGTGGCGATAGACATGAACCCGAAAGATCCCGAAGAACGTTTGGATGCCGTGTTCTTTTCTCCTCACAAGTTTCTGGGAGGTCCGGGAACGTCAGGGGTTCTTATATTTCATAAAAGCCTGTATCACAATATGATACCCGACAATCCGGGTGGAGGAACGGTAAACTGGACCAATCCATGGGGAGAACATCGATATCTCGATGACATTGAAACACGTGAGGATGGAGGTACACCCGGCTTTCTTCAGACGATCCGCATAGCCCTTGCTGTTCAGCTCAAGGAGGAGATGGGCGTGGATAACATTCACAAACGCGAAGAAGAGATTGTGGGCCAGGTTTTCGAAAAGCTGGAGGGTATCGAGAATCTAACCTTGTTAGCCGGCCAGCACAAAAACCGGCTCGGTGTCTTTTCTTTCTACATCGACGGACTGCATTACAACCTGGGTGTCAAGTTGCTCAATGACCGTTTCGGAATTCAAACCCGTGGAGGATGCTCCTGTGCCGGAACCTACGGGCACTTCCTTTTGCACGTGGACCAGCAGCAGTCACATGCTATGATCGACCTGATCGATCAGGGCTGTGACATTGAACGACCCGGATGGATTCGCATGTCGATACACCCAACGACCACAGACAAGGAAGTCGATTTCATATGCAAAAGCATTCGGTCGATGGCAGAGAACTTTGAGGAATGGTCTAAAGATTACCAATACAATTCGGAAAGCGGAGAGTATCGACACAAATCCTTCGAGCCCGCTGAGTACAAAATGGTTCGCTCCTGGTTTCAGACCTGATGGGGGTTTCCGAGCTGAAGTTCGCGCTCAATTTTTGCGCATATGTTTGAACCGTTTGTGGGTCCAGAAATAGAATTCCGGCTTTTTTCGGATCTGGTCTTCGAGCGCTTTCAAATAGCTCTTGGTAATTGAGTGAGGCTCAGATTTTTTGGGTTCCTCCTCCAAGAGCAGGAAGGTTGATTTGTAGACTCCTCGCTTTACCTGTTCGGTCTGAAAATAGAAGACCGGATAATTCATCTTTCGGGCAATGGTCTCCGGGCCGATCTCAACCGGGACCTCAACATTCAAAAAAGTGTCCCAGTATTTTGCCGTTTTGAGTTTAGGTGACTGGTCCGACAGAAAGCCGTAGGCCTGGATGACCCCCTCTTTCTTATTCTTCAGTATCTCCGGATAGAAATTGCGCTTTTCCACGAATTGAACTCCGAATTTGTTTCGGGTTTTCTTCATCAGGTTGTCAAAATACTTGTTTTTGAGTTTCTTGTAGACCACGCTCATGTGGTAGTTCAGACTTTTTTCAACAATGAATGAAACCCATTCCCAGTTCGCGTAATGTCCGGAAGTAAATATGACACTCTGGCCTTTTTCATAATAAGGGTCCAGCAGCTCCGGGTTTGTGATCGAAAGGCGTTTCGAGATTTCCTTTTCGCTGATGGTAAAGGATTTGATCATCTCAAAGAAAACATCGACAAAGTGCCTGTAGGAGCGCTTCTCAATTTCTCGGAGTTCATCCGTGTCCTTGTCGGGAAAGGCCAATTTGAGGTTGCTGCGCACGACCTTTCTTCGATAGCCCAGTACGTAGTAAAGCAGGTAGAACACCAGATCCGAAAACACAAACAGAATGCGCATAGGGAGGTTGGAGAACAACCATAGAACGGGGTAGGCGATTGCGTAAACCAGGAGTTGCATACAAGACTTTTACACGGCAAATATCGCATATATATTTCTTTTCAGTCATATAAAAAGAACAGTGGAGTTAACTTTCTCAGGGATAATTAATAAATTCGTGCCGGACATGCAGTGGGGCAAAACCCGGGCCTGGGGCCATGAACGAACAAATTTTATGAACACAACGGTTTTACTGATTATAATCGCCAATGTCGCAATATCCTTTAAGGGATTCAAAGACCGGCTTTTCTTTGAGAAGTATAAATTTCAGATCGGTCCGATCGTAAGAGGAGAGAAAATCAGACTCCTTTCTTCTGGTTTTTTACACGTGGATCAGGCGCATTTGTTCTTCAATATGCTGACCCTGTATTTTTTTGCAGATCCGGTAATGCGTTACATAGGAACGCCCCGCTTCCTGGCTATTTATTTTGGTTCCCTGCTGGCGGGGAGCTTGTTCGGTCTCAGTTTTCACAAAAAAGAACCCTATTACAGCGCGGTCGGAGCTTCAGGTGCGGTGATGGGCGTGGTTTATTCAGCCATCATGTTGAACCCGGGAATGAATCTATATCTCTTTTTTATTCCGATTCCAATTCCGGCCTACGTCTTTGGTGTGGGGTACCTGCTCTATTCGATGTTCGGGATGAAAAAACAATGGGGCAATATCGGTCACAGTGCTCATATTGGCGGCGCTATTGGCGGATTTGTCCTCACGATTCTTCTGTATCCCAGTGTTTTGATGAACAACCGTCTCATCGTGATCGTTCTTGCGGTTCCCATTATCCTGATGTTCATTTTCAAGGACAAGCTCGAGCGAAACTGAGTCTTGCTTTTTGTGGGATTCATGCTCAATTAATACCCTGTTTTTAGTACATTTGCCGCAGGTTTGAAAAAGCAGTCGCTCCGGGCTGTTCCAATGACACGAACTAAACATGGAAGAAAAAAAATTTGATCTCAATTCCCTGATAGGATTTGTTCTGCTGGGTGCCATCATGATCTGGTACTTTTACATGAACCAGCCTACCCCAGAAGAACTCGAGAAGCAGAAGTCCGAACAAATACAAGAAGCCTCTGAGGCTGACTCACCCGAAACAGAAAACACAACCGCAGTCGACCAAACTCAAATGGATCCGGCGACCCAGGTTGCATCGGATTCCCTTGCCTTGGTCAATGCTAAGAACCGACTGGGTATTTTCGCTTACAGCAATAGTCTGCCTTCGGCCACAGACAATGAAACCATCATCGAGAATGATCTTGTTCGAATCAAAGTAGCCAATAAGGGAGGGCAAATCACCGAGGTCCTGCTGAAGAATTATAAGACCTATGATGAGAAGCCTCTTTTTGTGATCAAGGATCAGAATGCCCTTTTTAACCTGTCTTTTGCTACCCTGGACAACAGGAACTTGCAGAGCAAGGACCTCTATTTCGAGCCCGAATTGACGCAGAACGGAGATAACCAGGTATTGTCGATGAGATTAAAGGTTTCCGAAAGTCAGTACCTGGAATACCGATATGAGCTAAAACCCGATGACTATATGCTCGATTTTGGCATTCGCACTCAGGGCATGGAACGAGCGATAAACACTTCGGAATCATTGAGGCTCGATTGGAAACTGAGGAGTTTTAGAACGGAGAAAAGCATCAAGTATGAGAACCAATATACGGATTTGCGCTACCTGCAGGACGGGGAGTTCGAGTACATGAACGCCATGAGTGATGAAGATGAGGAGGAGGCCAAAGAGGTGGATTGGATTGCCTTCAAACAACAATTCTTCACCTCGGTTCTTTTGACCGACGAACCCTTTTCGACCGCCAATCTCAAATCAGTGAATCTGGTTGAGGATGAGTACATCGATACGGTATTCACCAAACAGTATTCGGCTTCCATCCCGCTGGAGGCGAAGAACGGAGAGCTGGACTACAGCATGAATATGTACTACGGGCCGGTCGACTACGCGGTGCTCAGCAAATATGAAGGGCAGCAGCTGGATCGAATAGTAAGTTTGGGGTGGGGCATCTTCCGATGGATCAACAAATACGTATTCATCCCGGTTTTCAGCGTTCTGAGCTCGATCATTGGAAACTATGGAATCGTGATCATCCTGATGACCATTGTGGTGAGGATTATCATGTCTCCGGTAGTTTACAAATCCTACTTGTCAAGTGCGAAAATGAAGGTGCTCAGACCGGAAATGGTGGAGATCAATGAAAAGCTTCCCGGAAAGGAAAATGCGATGAAGAGACAGCAGGAAACAATGGCTCTGCAGCGCAAAGCCGGCGTAAACCCCCTATCGGGTTGTATACCTGCGCTGATACAGATGCCCGTTTTCTTTGCCTTGTTCCGATTTTTCCCGGCGAACATTGACATACGTCAACACGGGTTTCTTTGGGCGGATGACCTTTCGGCATATGACGAAGTGTTACAGTTGCCTTTCAAGATTCCATTTTACGGAGATCACGTGAGTTTGTTTCCGATCCTTGCGTCTGTGGCCATCTTTTTCTACATGCAGATGACCCAGAGCCAGCAGATGAACATGCAGCAGCCTCAACAGGAAGGAATGCCTGATATGCAGAAGATGATGAAAATGATGATGTGGTTCTCGCCCATCATGATGATGTTCTTTTTCAACAGTTATGCGAGCAGCTTGAGTTTGTACTATTTTGTATCGAACTTGCTGACCATTGGTATCATGCTTGTCATCAAGAATTTCATCATTGATGAAGACAAGATCCACGCCCAGATCCAGGAGAACAAGAAGAAGCCTCAGAAAAAGAAAAGTGCCTTCCGTCAGCGGCTGGATGACGCCATGAAGCAGGCCCAGGAGCAACAGGCAAAACAGAAAAAAATAAAGTAATAAGCGGGTTTCGACTTGCCTGGATAAGCAAGTTCTCAGTCGGTCGACGAGTAGATCATCTTTTTTAGGAAAATGTAAAAGACATTCGTTCCGGACTCCAACTCTGACAAAGGAATGCGCTCGTCAATACCGTGAATACTTTCGACTTCGGATTTCGTCAACCGTATGGGAATAGAGCCGTAAGCAGGGACATTCAGAGCCCTGAAATAACCCATGTCATTGATATTGGGCATGAGGACATCGATCGTTTTGGCACCCGGATATTGCTCAAGAATTGCACTTTTAAGATTTTTGTAGAAAATGTTCGAATTCGAACTCGGTTGGTTGCGTGGAGTCGATTTGATGACTTTTAGCTTGATATTTTCGTTTTTCAGTCTCTTTTTGATCTCTGCTTCAAATTCTTTTTCATTCGTTTCAGGGAGCAATCTGCAGTCGAGACCCGCTTTTGCCACGACGGAATTCGTATTTATGGTCTGACTGCTCGAATTGATGTTGGTCAGGGTCATCGTGTTCGAAAATATGGAGAACAGTTCGGGAGTTTTTCTCAACTGAGGCACCAGAATCGGCTTGAAAAGTCGTGGGTGCTTCAGCACCATTCGCTGGATTCCTTTTCTGTATTGAGCCATCCCTTTGAGAAACTCCGTATTGATATCGTTAAAAACAGCCTTCTGTTTTTTCTTTGTCAAATTCTGCAAAGCGGCCACCATTTCCTTATTCGCATACGAATCGGGGGTTACCGAACCATGACCAAATCCTTCTATTTCGATTTCGAGTTCCACCCAATAAGCGCGCTTATGCGCCCTGGAGATCCCGTAGATGGAGTTAGGGAATTCGCCGTCCATCAAGGTGGAAAGATCTGAAGGGCCTTCTCCGATCACAACTGCGGCATTGATTTCTTCCACAAAATTGGACAATACATGTTGCATCCCCCCGGGGCACTGTGCCTCCTCACAAGAAACGGTGAGCATGCTTATGTTGAACGGACTGTCCTGATAATTTTCATTCGCCTTGATTCGGGACAGGGCGACGAGGTGCATCACAGCCACTCCTTTGTTGTCGATGGCTCCTCTTCCATACAAATACCCGTCTTCGATTTCTCCCGAATACGGCCCATGTGTGTTTCCCTCATTGTCAGGTACGACATCAATATGATTCATCAGCACAACATTGGGTTTTTTCTCCTCGAGGGGAAAGAGCGAAGCCATAAAATTGAATTGACCATCTTCCTGCCCCATGGGTGTGATGTGCAGACCCCGATTCCGGCATAGTTCCATGAAAAATTGACCGGCATCAGCTTCCTGTCCACTTTCAGAGGGAATTTGAACGTATTGGCTCAGGAGCTCTGCAGAGGCGTTAACTACAGGGTCAGTTCCCAGGTGCTTCGCCTGTTGAGCGAATCCGGAAAACGAGCATAGGAGCACCAGCAATTGTAGGGGTCTGATCATAGAAGATGCAATATAAAAAAATGGGGGGAAAAAGATCGTGACTCCTGGGGATTCCTGGGAGAAAATAAATGGGAAAATGAATAATTTTCGGATATTTGCCCTTGACCTGGAGCAACCGTCCGATATGCATCGGAATAATTTTTTACCGACCCTATGAAACCCAGCATCCCTAAAGGCACCCGAGACTTTTCATCTTCAGAAATTGCAAAGAGGAGATTTATTTTTGAGACCATTCAAGAAGTCTTTGAATGTTATGGATTTGAGCCTATTGAGACGCCTTCCTTTGAAAACTCAAGTACCTTGATGGGAAAGTATGGTGAGGAAGGAGACAGGTTGATCTTTAAGATTCTCAATTCGGGCAATTACCTGCAAAAAGTCACTGATGAAGCGTTGGAAAAAAAGGACCTGAACCAGATATCTCCAAAAATTAGCGAGAAGGCGCTGCGCTATGATCTGACGGTTCCATTTGCCCGTTATGTGGTCCAGCATCAAAACGAACTTGTGTTTCCATTCAAACGCTATCAGATTCAGCCTGTATGGAGAGCCGATCGACCTCAAAAAGGCAGGTTCCGGGAATTCTATCAGTGCGACGCTGATGTCGTGGGAAGCGACAGCCTTTGGCAGGAAGTGGAGTTCGTCTCTTTGTATGATGCTGTGTTCAGCAAACTACGTCTTGACGACGTTGTCATTCGCATCAACAACCGAAAGATATTGACAGGCATCGCTGAATTGATCGGTGCCGAAGACAAATTGATCGATTTCACAGTGGCCCTGGACAAACTCGACAAGATCGGTCGTGAGGGTGTTTTGAACGAGATGAGAAGCAAAGGATTGTCAGAAGAGGCATTGACTGAATTGGAACCCGTTTTTGATCTAACGGGAACCAATCTTGAGCAGCTGCAGGCCATGGAATCGATGCTACAGGATTCTGAGATCGGAATGAAAGGCGTCGAGGAATTGCGTTTTGTCGTCGAGAAGCTGGAAGAGCTTAAACTGGATTCAGCCCGTTTGGAGCTCGACATCACTCTGGCCCGCGGACTGAATTACTATACGGGTGCCATTTTTGAGGTCCAGACCGATAAGATGAAGCTGGGCTCAATCGGGGGTGGAGGCCGATACGATGACTTAACGGGGATATTTGGCCTTAAAGGGATGAGTGGCGTCGGGATCTCCTTTGGATTGGATCGGATTTACATGGTCCTGGAAGAGCTGGATCTCTTTAGTGAAGACGTGGTAAAAAAACCAAAAGCCTTATTTGTCAACTTTGGTGAGAAGGAGGCGCTGTATGCTCTGAAAGCGATTCAGGCCCTCAGGCGAGATGGAGTGAGGGCAGAGCTCTATCCCTCCTCGGCCAAGATGAAGAAGCAGATGAATTATGCTGACAAACGTGAGATTCATTTTGTAGTGCTCGCCGGAGAGGAAGAAATGAATACCGGAAAATTCGGGGTTAAGAACATGCGAACAGGAGATCAGCAGAACTGCAATCAGGAGGAATTAATGCGACTATTGGGTTCTAAAGACTGAAATTTGACACCAATGTTGTATTTTTGCAGACTAAAACCTTTGGAGCATGTTTGAAGGACAAAACGGGAAATTGAACCAAATCATAGACGAAATGGGTGACGACCACATTTCAGGATCTGCAGAGAATCCCATCCGGGAGGATGCATTCGAATTGTCGGAAAACGACAAAATCGCCAGTATTGAAAAGGATGTGGCAAATATTCTTCACACCCTGGGCATGGATCTGGGAGATGACAGTCTCAGGGGTACTCCGTTGCGCGTGGCCAAGATGTTCGTCAAGGAGATCTTTGGCGGATTGAATCCTGAGCGTAAGCCCAAGCTATCAACTTTTGAAAACAGCTACAAGTACGGAGAGATGCTTGTCGAGAAGAACATCACTCTTTATTCGACTTGTGAGCACCACCTTCTTCCGATCGTAGGACGTGCCCATGTGGCCTATATTTCCAATGGCAAGGTCATTGGTTTGTCCAAAATGAACCGTATCGTTGAGTACTTTGCCAAGCGTCCCCAGGTGCAGGAAAGATTGAACATGCAGATCGTTCAGGCGCTTCAGGAGGCCCTGGGAACCCAGGATGTTGCCTGTATCATCGATGCGAAGCACCTCTGCGTGAACTCTCGCGGAGTTGGTGACATTGCAAGCAGCACGGTAACGGCAGAATACGGAGGTCGCTTCAAGGAGGAATCTGTCAAGCGGGAACTGCTCGACTACGTTCAACTCGAGACCAACTTCGAATAACTCAGAGATTCACCAGGAATTCAAAGGTATCCACCCCATCCGCATAATCGTCTAGCTGCGGCTTTTGGGTCTGTCCGAAAGGCACATACCCGGAATCGTTTCCATTTCCAACAATGCATTGGATGAGCTC
>JAHEHE010000077.1 GCA_024644725.1 Flavobacteriaceae bacterium
GGATTTTACTTGCAGTTGTGGTCTTCGAGGGATCACGAAGTAATCCCCGTGCTTCAGCGCATTGGGATTTTAATTGCAGTCGTGGTCTTCGAGGGATCACGAAGTAATCCCCGTGCTTCAGCGCATTGGGATTTTATAAGGACTATCTATTACACCTGGTTGAGTTCTCCACATGGCCTACTTTGCCATGCATAGCTCTGACATCAATACATTGACGGGTATCTCTGTTGTAGTAAATTCTGTGTGTCTTGCCGTCGTGCTTAAACTGATTCACTTCAGTAAAGCCTCGAGAACCCATGCGTTCAGCGGCTGAGTCCACAGATAAGCCAACAAGGTCATCTACCCTTGCATGTGACTGGTACCCTCCACGTCCTGAATGATGATTAGTGTTGTAGCCCCTTTGCTTCACTCCTGATTGATAACCTTCTGCATAGGCCTCTGTCAAATTAGAGTCAGAATAGATGTTATGGTAGGCTTTGTTGTGCAGTCCATCATTGTGACCTCTTTCAAAAGCCATTTCGCGATCCCTGTTGTCATAATGTGAATAATTGTTATGGTGTTGCGAATCGTGATGATATGAATTGTATGAGGAGCTGTGACCTCCACCGGAAGACTTGTTACAATCGAAAGGAGGAACGTCAACGACGGACTTGATGCGACCATCCGTCAAATGAGAGGTTACGCATTTTCTTTTACTTGGGTTCCACCAGCTGGAATAGGAGTGATATCCTGATTTAGTCGTTTTGATGTGCACATAGCCTTTACTTTCGAAAGCGTATTCTGCATCCCTTCCTTTGGCTCCAACGATGTCTTGAAGGTCACGGGAAGGATTTTGACCATAAGCGACAGATAAAGTTACAAACAAAGCGATCAGCGCAGTCAGATTTTTTGAATAGGTTTTCATAGGGGATTTGAATTTAGGTTTATTAACTTGTTGATTAAGGAGTTTTTTAAAAAAAGATTGTGAAAAATACGAAATATCGATCAGATCCTCAAAACGATGCTTTACCGGGCTTTTCTTTTTGAGGCCGCTGGTGGCAAATGCGTTAACTTTCATATGATTAATTTTTCCTCTAGGGATAAACATAATCTGAGATGGAAAAGACGCTCAATCCGGGACCACCTCGATTTTTCCGTCGATCCATCCCTCTCCCGGTAAATAAAAATCCATTTGGGTCTTGTCTTGAATGTCAACTAAACCGTTGCGCGTTTCAACGGATCTGAGAAAGAAGTCAGCTCTTAGATTATTGGTTTCTTTCAGGGCGGATTTGGAAGGCGGATCCAGAATGCCGTATCCGACATACGATCCTTGGCCCAGGGTAGAGCGGTGCCATTCATCGATCAGGGCTAACTCAAAAGGAGAAACTTCACCCTGTGCCAAGGCATTCATCAGCAAGGGCTTCAGGCGTGGGTAAAGGGAGTCTTTCTTGTTGTATTCTTGTGAAATCGAATTGTGATGACTCATGATTGTCGATATCCAAAAGTCATTGCCGACCAGTTGCTCTCCCGGGTATCCGATTTCAAGAAAAATTTCTTGCAATTCTTTCATTTGCTGTTCGCTTTGTGGAGCAAACTTGTTCTCGGCGTACTTGTCCTGACTTTTTGAGCCGATTCGAAACAGGGCTCCCATCGCTTTTTTTTGATCTTTGGAGAACATCTTTTTGACTCGCGCTCGTAGTTCCAAATTCAAAGATGACTCATATTCTTCACGAAGCTGGGGATACTCTTCTTCAAACACCTGCCATTGGGATAAGTTGGCCATTCTCTTTACAAGCACATTCTTGCGCATATCCTTGAGTTCCCATCCGGCAAGGGCTCCTCTTCTCAGGTATTCAAAGGCGAGATCGACCTGGCCTTGATAGGAGCAAAGCTGGGCTGCAATTTTACAGTCCCTGACAAACACAAAAGAAAAGTCATTGAAAACTTTGCCATATGTCTTGATAGCATCGTCGTAGTTCTCACGCGCGATCTTTTCTTCTGCCAGGTCGATCTGCCGGTGGTATTTTATATAGTTCGTTTCCTGGGCGCAGACATCCATATCGTGTGCAGCTGATATCAAAAAACAAATGATCATGAGAGCTCTGGGCATGGGACATAATTTAGTTTGGTTCTTCACGAAGATAAATAGTTCGTCCACTTTTTGCCGATTCGATCGCAGCATTGAGCACTTCCATAACGATCATGTTGTTTTCCAGGGTGTAAAGACCGTAGGGTTCAGGTTTCAGTTGCTTCCGAATTACTGCTTTCAGGTAGGAGAAGGGATCATTCATCGGGGGATCAAGCTCCTCCAACCTGTATTGATTCTCACGATATCCATCGTAGCCCTCGGCGATCCGAATCCGGAGATCATGGCGGTTATCCGAATAGATAACACCTCTAATGCCATAGACTTCCATGTCTTTTCTTCCGATAGGCCAGTCCCAGGAAGCCTGAATGATGGCGTTGCAATTCTCGTAGCGAAGAATAATTGTCGCGTCGTCATCCACCTTGGGATTGTTCTCCGGCTGCTGCTGCTGGGTTACCGCTGTGACGGATAATGGTTTTTCACCACCGGTCATCCAGGTCATCAAGTTGATTCCATAGCAGCCGAAGTCGGTTATGGCTCCGCCACCATTTAGAACAGGATCCGTGAGCCATTCCAAAAATTCCGAATTGATGCCAATTTTCTTGGGGCCTTTGTGACCATCTCGAACTACAAGTTTTCTCAAATCGCCGATAGAATCCTTGCGCAGCCAGTCGTATGCCGTATGATTGGTTGGATACCAGCTCGTTTCGTAATTCGTGAGAAGCTGAATTCCATGTTGAACCGCCAGTTCTTTCATTTTTTGTGCGTGCTCCAGACTCACTGACATGGGCTTTTCGACCATAACATGGATACCCTTCGGAGCACAGATCTCCACAACTTTCAAATGGTCGAAAATGGTGCCAAAAGCGGTGACCGCTTCAGGGTTTCCTGCCTGGATCATCTCCTCGAGACTGTCATACACAAGACTCATCGGAAACCCGTGTTGCTCTGAATAGCGTTTTGCCAATTCTCGGTTCGTTTCTGCAATTCCCACGATTTCAATGTCACCAATGTCTTCGCGGCCGAGGATCCAATGCACATGGGTATGGGTAAGACCGGAAATCCCAACGCGCAGAGGTTTGTCCTGAGCGTAATTTGTCTGACAAAAAGCAATTAAAAAGAAGAAGAATAAATAGTTATTTACTCTCTTGTCGAGTCTGAATGAAGCAGTTATTTTCTTTATGTCCATTTAAGATGTCGGTTGATTCATATACTCCCTCAAGGCCTTTCGTGCCATATCCTGTATTTTGTTTCGCAGGAAGGGTGTCCATCCCAAAAGGAACCCTACAGGACCCAGGGCCTGTCGTGACCAGGTCCACAAATTGAATTCATCAACCTGTTCGATGATCTTGCCATCCATGAATTTGAACTTTGAGTGGATCTTATTCAGAACGGGCTTTTTTCGTGGGCCGTATTTATACCTTGCAATCCAACGGGCCTGACCTGAATCAGCATCGGCTGAGATGTCAAAGTATTCAATTTGTAATCCACTCTCTTTTCTCGAAAGCAACATCGACCACATGGCACCCACTTCGTTCCCTGACAGGGTTCCAAATGCCGGGTCGGTGAAAGTTACTGAGTCGTGATAACAATTTGACATCTGCTGGGCATCTCCTTTTTGGAATGATGAATAGAATTGTTGGATGACTTTGTCGTTTTTCATGAGGGAGTTCTTATGTCATCATTTTGCTCAGAAGTTCTTTCATCAGTTTGGCCGCCAGGTAAGCCGTCATTCCCTTGAAGTCGCGCTCGGGATTGTATTCCACAATGTCCGCACCTACAATTTCGGCATCTATGTTTTGAATGAGTTCGATCACCTGTCTGCTGGTCAGTCCTCCCGGCTCGTGATGCGAAACACCGGGTGCGAACGCGGGATCGATACCGTCAAGATCCAGTGAGATATAAAGCGGGTTTTCGAAGGTTCCAATGGCACCTAAATTCAGATCCTTCATCTGGTGAATTTCAACTCCGAAACGTTCTGCCTGCAGATTCTGATGCGGGTTTAGCGTTCGAATCCCAACCTGAACCAAACGCACCGCCAGTCCGTTTTCCATGATGCGAGCAAATGGGCAGGCATGAGAATAGCGATCCCCTTCAAACTCATCATAGAGATCCGAATGGGCGTCGATCTGCAGGATTTCCAGTTTGGGATAGCGTTCATGGTAGGCTTTTATGATCGGAAATGTAATCGAGTGGTCCCCACCCAGGGTTAGAATCTTAGTGTCATCTTCGAGGTGACTGCGCGTTACTCTTTCGATTTCAAAATAGTCCTCAATTTCAAAGTCTCCTTTGTCATCCAGCAGGGAAACTTCAATGGGTTGCCCATTTTCAGCCGACAAATTGGCTGAAGGGCAAAAAAAGGCCTCACGAATAAGCGGTGGTGCCAGTCTTGGCCCGCGCTGAAAAGAGGACTTTTCGTCCCATTTGATTCCTTGAATAGAGAGGGGTTTCATGGACCGTACGAGTTTGCCTTCAATCTCGAAGTTTAAAAAGCATATCAAGGGTCTCGATTTCAGGGGGCTCGACTATTTCATAGGCCTTTGGTATACTTGCAGCCAGATCGGATTGACGAAAAGCCTGCATGGATTCCTTAGAATCCCAGATGTAGATTCCTGCGTAATGGCCTGGTTTATCCCTTCGGACATAGTACTTTTGAAGCAATCCTGGCAAAGCTTTAAAACGAGTTTCACGTTCGTGGGCTCTCTTCAGGAGCTCTTTTTCCGGCAAGTCGGATTTCAATTTAATAATTTGAACAAGCATAGGATTATGGATTGACTTTAAAGTTAGTAATATTTCATGAACCTTGAGAGTCCCAATAACTTGGGAGTCTCTTCAATGGGCTATTCAGAAACCTCAACCAGTACAGGCAAATGATCTGAAAGCCACCTTCCATTGTTTCTTTTGTCATCGATG
Source organism: Flavobacteriaceae bacterium (assembly GCA_024644725.1). GTDB lineage: Bacteria > Bacteroidota > Bacteroidia > Flavobacteriales > Flavobacteriaceae > Lutimonas. Next base: position 4,979 of record JAHEHE010000077.1, read on the forward strand.
GCCGTGTAGCGGATAACTTTCAAATTCAAGACGAACACGTAGTCGATCCGTTGATCGAGTTGGGCTTCCGTATCAAATGCGTTAAAGGTTCCATAGGGTCCGCGGGTTTTATTTCTGGAACTTATACGTGCATCCGACAGGGTTTTGTTAAGAATTTGAATGGGTTCTTCTTCGGGTCTGCTGTTGAAATCACCCATCAGAATGACTTTCTCATCGAGAAGCTTCAACGTCTTGAGTTTTGAAATCAAAAGTCGGGAGGAATTAACCCGCGCTTTTTCACCTCTGTGGTCATAGTGCGAATTGAAAACATGAAGGGTGTCACGTGTTTGCCGGTTCAGGTAGATTCCGTAGGTCGTGATGCGATTCAGTGCAGCATCCCATCCTTTGGAGGGATTCTCAGGGGTTTCAGAGAGCCAAAACACATCTGTTTTCAGCAGTTCATACCTGTCTGCTCGGTAAAAAATCGGAACGGACTCACTTTGAGAGCCTTCTCCGTCTCTTCCGAATCCGATATACTTGTAATTCTGCAGGTTGGAATCAAGATATTCAACCTGATTCGGAAGGGCTTCCTGAATTCCCAAAAAATCCGGTTCAAACTTTTGGATCATTCGGGATACTTCCTCTTTTCTGACCTCCCAACGATCTTCACCGTCTGAAGGATTGTCAAATCTGATGTTGAAAGACATGTATTTCTGTTGAGCGATCATAACCTGGCTGTTCACAAGAAAGATGAGCATTGAGACAAGAGTAAAGTTTTTCATCCGGATCTTTTATTTTTATCGTTTCGCGGTTCGTAAGATTTTGGCAAAAACCTGCATGGAATTGTAGACGGCACCCTCCATGTATCCCCCGTGGTGGGGAGATGCTTCCGTTCCGGCAAAAAAGAGCCGATCATCGAAAAGAGCATGTTGATAGATCTCGTTGCCATTGTTCTGATGTGGGAACAGGGGGCGAGACAATGACCCTGAAGTGTGAACCTCGGTACTCCAATCGAGCTCTTTATACTCCAGGAACTCCAAAGCTTCTTTCCCAAAGCTCGAAACGAGCTGTTGAATGACCCTATTCTTTCGCTCCTCAGGGAGCAGAGATCTGTATTGGGAGTGCAAAAAACCACAGAGCGCATAAGCAGAAACCTCTCGGTTGCAATGATCGTAAAGCTCTGTCATGGGCCCGACATTGCTAAAAAGGGTTCCGGATTGATGGTTCTGGCGCCAAAAGGGACTGTCATAAATTATCCCCACTTTTATCGATTCTTCCATCCAGGTCTGCGTTTCGCTGGCCAATTGCATCACAGAATCCGGCAATCCGGGAGAAAAAAGGATGGTTTCCTGCCAGAGCTTGGGTGGGAGAGCCAGGATCACTTTTTGCGCGTTGAAACTTCCTCTTGCCTCAACGCGAATCTCATCCGTTGAGAAGTGAATTTCGCGAACGGATTGATCCAGGAGAATGTCGGATTCATCCAGTCTGGATTCCAGTTTATTGATGAGCTGCACCGTTCCTCCCGCTATCCTGTAGCTGGGAGTTTGATCGGGCATGACAAAAGATTCCGCCGGGACTCCGGCATGTGCCTGGAAAAAGGCAGTTCCCTCCATGAACTGCTCGTAGAAGGGGATGTCAAGTTCGCTGAGCAGGTTGAGAAAATGGCGATGCTCCTGATGAAACCAGGTGGCGCCCATTTCAACCGGCGTATTCTGTGTGGCTATCGAGGTATGTATTCGGCCTCCAATTCGTTTTCGGGCTTCCAAAACCTGAAAAGGGATATTCGCATTCTTGAGCCTGTAGGCGAGAAGCAAACCTGATAATCCGGCTCCGACTATAACTACCATGTTCTATTTCTCTGAAGAATATTCATTTCAATGACCAAGACCATTTTTACTCATCCACTGAGATTTGGTGATTCGGTAGAAGTTAGCTGTTGTTCCCTCGAATACGAACTGCTCAACGTAACTCAGCCCGATCTTCTGCAGGATGTGATTCGAGACTTTGTGCTCTATTTCTGCCGCACCGCAAATCTCATCGAGATCCATTTGCTCAAAGCCGTATCGGAGTGATTCAGCCGCTGTTAATGTAGCAATGCCCTGACCCCAGTATTTCTTTCTCAAACGGTATCCAATGTCGTAGTAATCAAATTCAGCGCGAAGTTCTTGTTCGTATTTGAGACCGGTCCACCCCACAAAATCCGAGGTTTTCTTATCCACCACCGCCCATCGCCCAATGCCGTTCTCAGCGTATTGATTTCTGATGTATTTGATGATATCGTATGCCTCATCCAGAGTTTGGATAGGAGGAGTACCAATGTAGGTCAGAACCTCAGGATCCGAATCCAGATCAAAGATTCCTTGAACGTCAGACTCCTCAATATCCCTGAGGATGAATCGATCCATTTCAACATGTATGTTCATACTTAGAAACTTTGAGAACAAATTTAAACAGGACTTTTGAATTTGAGGTACCAATCGAACTTTCGTTGAATGATGTCCTCTTTATTCTCCCTGAGAAAATCGAGATAAGTCAGGGCAATCGGGGAGAGTTTTTTCTTCTTCAGCCATACCAGTCTCCAGCTTGTTACAATGGGGAGTCCCTTGGATGGGATGATATGCAGTTCTCCATTGTTGAGTTCATTTTTGATGCCGATCAGGGGGATCAGAGAATTGCCCAACCCGGCAATCACCGCTTGTTTGACAGCTTCGTTTGAGGTCAGTTTGATACTTTTTCGCTCCTTTGCTTTTTTATAATATTGATCCATTGCCATGCGGGTAGCCGAACCATCTTCACGAAAGATCAATGGACTCTCTTTGGTGGAAATATTCTTGTTGCTCACTTTGAAGATTTTATTCTCCAGCAGGAGTTCTTCTTCAATGTCGATTCCTTCAGGAACCACCGATACCAATGCAAAGTCAACTTCGTTGTCCTTCAGGTTCTGAACCACGGTGGTCTTATTGGAAACATCCAAAATGATGTCGATTCCCGGGTATCTTTTTTGAAACCCACTCAGGAAATACGGGATCACATACTTTCCTGTGGAAGCAGAGGAGATTCTGAGCTTGCCTGCAATTAGATCGCTGTACTCTTTCGTCTTGTATTTGATGGCATCGGCTTCCTGTATGACATTCTCGGCAATCTCGGCAATGGATTTCCCAAAATCCGTCACATAAAGTTGCTTTCCTATCACTTCCGTCAGGGGAATGTCGAACTGATTTTGAAAATTTTTTAGCTGAATGGACAGGGCCGGTTGGGTCATATACATTGCCGCAGCGGCCTTTGTAACACTCTGTTGTTTAACAACTTCCAGGAAAATTAGAAGTTGGTGTAAAGTGTAGTTCATAAAAATAATTTATGTATTTGATTGTAAATATAAATAAAAATATATGAATTAAAAGTCTCTACTTTGCACCGAAAATGAAAATAATGCTCAGAGTCGTTCAAATTTTCCAATCCCGTCAAAACCCGAATCAAATGGTTCTAAAGGAAGCCCGAATCAGGCAGCTTCCTTCATCAAGGAGATGGATTGCATCTTCGAGAACCTCGATGGTAATGACCTCTTTTGTCCTGGTGTCTTGGATAGCAATGAGCCTGATGAATGATTACCTGTTTCTGAGGGAGGTCCTTGCATCGAGTTTTATTATTGGATGCTCGCTTTTATTCAACAAATCCAATTTTGTGAGAGATGCTCTGGATAAATAGGAAAAGCAAATTGTATAATCTTAATATTAATACCCAAATATCAAAACCCATGTTAGTTAAAGAACAAGTAAAAACACAGTCATTTTTGAATGGGAGTTTTGCTCCATCCGAAGCTCAGGAAATCGTCAATTCAGTCGTCAAACAGTATCGCAACTGTTACAATCTTCAATACATGAAGAGCTGGGAAGGGAATCACGATTTTGACTCGAGTGAAATCGACAAGAAGATTGAGGCTTTGCAGATGCTTCAAGCGGAACTCAATGGCATAATCCGCACAGCTCGGGAAGCGGGTACGCGGGTCGATGTCGAAGCTCTGTCAAAACTCAGCATTCAATAGTTGGCATTTCGAACCATTTTTCACATCGCAAGAATCGGATCCTACATTTAGATGGAGACCCAACTTCTGATTGACAACCTGACCAACCCCGCCCTTTTGTTCTTTTTTCTGGGCATGTTGGCCGTTCGATTGAAGAGTGATCTTGAAATCCCTTCAAACTCTGCCAAGTTCATTTCCCTTTACCTGCTTTTCTCCATTGGTTTCAAGGGAGGGCAGGAATTGGCACACAGCGCTCTTGACGCTGAGATTTTCTGGTCACTCCTATTTGGCGTGATCATGGCCCTTGTGGTTCCCTTGTATTCCTTTTTCATACTCAAGCCCAAACTGGGAGTCTTCAATGCCGGTGCTATTGCGGCGGCCTACGGATCGGTAAGCGCCGTGACTTTTGTGACGGCTGTTTCCTTCCTCGAGATGCATGCGATCTATTACGGAGGTCACATGGTTGCTGTCATGGCTCTTATGGAGGCCCCATCGATAGTTGTCGGGGTTCTCCTGATCTCTCTTTTCAAAAAGGATGCGGATGCAAAAGCATCTTGCACCTCCTTGCTGAAGCACGCCATGACCAATGGGAGCGTTATTCTCATACTTGGAAGCCTGATCATTGGCTTTCTCGCCAGTGAAGCGCAAGCGGAAGGTATCAAGCCCTTTACGACAGACATCTTTAAAGGCTTTTTAGCCGTTTTTTTGCTCGACATGGGTATAACAAGCGGAAGAAAGCTCAATTCCTTTCTCGAGCAGGGATGGTTTCCCCTAGCGTTCGCCCTGATTGTGCCTTTGATCAATGGATGCATCGTAGCCGTTTTGAGTTCGGTACTCACCACCTCAGATGGGAATCGACTGCTGTTTTCCATCCTGGCAGCGAGCGCTTCGTACATAGCCGTTCCGGCTGCCATGAAACTCGCAGTTCCAAGGGCGAATCCGGGCTTGTACATACCGATGGCACTGGCTATAACTTTTCCGCTCAATATAACCCTGGGTATGCCACTTTACCTTTCGATTATTCATGGAACCTGATGCCTGGAAAGGTCGATTATCAAATTGTATAGGCAGCATCAATTTTTCTTATGCGGAAATCAAATATTTAGATATCTATGATACCCTGATTTTGGCTCTATTGTCGTAAATTAGAGGATCAAATTTCTAAAACATAAAACAGCATCATGGAAGATTCTAAAAAAGGTAAATGCCCCGTAATGCATGGGGCGAACACAGAGATTCAATCCGATGTCAGGAGTTGGTGGCCAAACGCTTTGGATTTGGATATTCTTCACCAGCATGACACGAAAACAGACCCCCTGGG
>JAHEHE010000034.1 GCA_024644725.1 Flavobacteriaceae bacterium
GTGTCAAATTTATTGCTAACTTTGTGCTTTAAATCAATGCGTAATGATGTTACAGGCAATTTTTTTAGGTATGGTTGGCCCTTGGCAATGGATTATCATCGGTCTGGCCATTCTTTTGCTTTTCGGAGGAAGAAAGCTACCTGAATTGATGAAAGGGTTGGGAACGGGCATTAAAGAATTTAAGAATGCCACCAATACGGAAGGTGATGAAAACCCCAAAGCAGAAGAAAAGAAGTAAATCTTCACACGGAGATATAAGAAAAGCCTCAAACGAATGCGTTTGAGGCTTTTTTTTGTTAGTCCTTGTTCTTTTTAGTGGCCTCTTGAATTTTGTTGGCCGCCAGGAGAGAAGCTGTCATGTCATTGAGCATGGTGCTTGCAGCATTTGGGTTGTTTGGCAGCAGAATAAGGTTGCTGCTGCTCTCAGAGCCAATGGCCTGCAAAGTGTCGTAGTGCTGTGTGATTACGATCAGGGCTGATGCTTCCTGTGGATTTATGCCGGCTTTGTTCAGCGTATCGACACTTTCTTCCAGTCCTCTGGCTATTTCCCGCCGCTGATCTGCAATTCCTTTTCCCTGTAGCCGCTTGCTTTCAGCTTCTGCGCGGGCTCGCTCCACGATAAGGATTCTTTGAGCATCTCCTTCGTGTTGAGCGGCGATTTTCTCACGCTCGGCTGCATTGATGCGATTCATGGCTTGTTTGACCGAATGATCGGGATCAATGTCGGTTACCAGAGCCTTTACGATGTCATATCCATACTCAAGCATCGCCTCTTTCAAATCTCTTTTGACAGCGAAAGCAATGTCATCCTTTTTTTCAAAAACATCATCCAGGAGCATTTTTGGGATCTCGGCGCGCACCAGGTCAAATATATACGCCGTGAGTTGCTCATGCGGGTTTTGAAGCTTGTAGAAGGCATCATAGACTTTTTCTCGCAGAATCTGATATTGTACGGAAATCTTCATGTTGACAAAAACGTCGTCTTTGGTCTTGGTTTCTACCACGACGTCGAGCTGTTGAATCCTCAGACTCAACCGGGCGGCAATCCTGTCAACGATCGGAATCTTGAATTTAAGTCCGGCATAGCGAATGCTGTTGAACTTACCAAAACGCTCTATAATAAAGGCAGTCTGCTGTTTGACTATGAACAAGCCGAATACGAGCAAAAGCAATAAAAGAACTAAGAAGGGGATCATTGTAATCATGGGTAGAATGGATAAAAATGTGAACCTTAAAGATACGGATTTCGGGTCAATTGGGCTTCCATTAGCTGGCGAATGGAAATTTCCTATTTTTGTCAATAAATAGCCTCACATGAAAAGATTCTTAACCTACGCAGGAATATCAGTAGTACTTGTTTTTATCATTTATGTTCTTTTTATTTATTTCTTTACTTTCAGTGAAGGATATAGGGCCGGAGAGCTCATCAAAATCTCAAAGCGCGGAGTTGTCTTCAAAACCTGGGAAGGCAGACTGAGCCAGGGTGTTTCAGAAGAACAGCAATTTAATTTTTCTGTACAGAAGAGCGACAAAGAGGTACTCGAACAGCTCAAGACTCTGCAGGGAGAACGTGTCAAAGTGACCTATATCGAGCGTTTCGGAACGTTTTTCTGGCTCGGAGACACGAAATACTACGTCAAGGGAGTTGAAAAACTCGACTCAAGAAAGAATCCTCAATAGCTCAAAAACGCAGAACTTAAGTAGCTGATAAGGGCAGCTTGTCCACAGCAGTTCTGATTCTGGAAATAGTTTCCTCTTTTCCAATCAATTCGCAGATGTCAAAAATATGAGGTCCCTTCAAAGCGCCGACCAGACTCAGGCGAAAGGGTTGCATGACCTTTCCGAATCCAATTTCGTTTGAGGTGATCCAATTCTTTACTTGATCCTCAATGTTTTTTGAGGAGAAATCTTTCACTTCGCGGAGAATTTTGATAAGATCCTCCATCAGTGAATCGGTACCATCTTTCCAGCCTTTTTTAGACGCTTTGGCGTCATAGTTATCAGGGGGTATGAAGAAATAATCGCCGAGTTCCCAAAAATCCCTGACAAAAGTCGCACGTTCCTTAAGAAGGTCAATGACACGGGCAACGTAATCCTGGTCAAATCCGTGATTCTCACCGAGGTGATTCTCCAACTCCGGCACAAAGGCAACAGCCAGACTAGTACTGTCCGTATGGACAAGGTACTGGTGCTGAAACCACTTTGTCTTTTCAACGTCGAACTTGGATCCGGATTTTCCTACCTTTTGGATGTCAAAGGCGTTTATCAATTCCTCAAGGCTGAATAGCTCCTGTTCGGTACCCGGGTTCCAACCCAAAAAAGCCAGCATGTTGATGAACGCTTCGGGAAAGTAACCGTCTTCCCTGTATCCCCTGGAAACTTCTCCGGTTTCTTCGTTGGTATAGGACAAGGGAAAAACAGGAAACCCTAACTTGTCTCCGTCTCTCTTGCTGAGTTTCCCTTTGCCGGTGGGTTTGAGTATCAGTGGCAGATGTGCAAATTCGGGTGTGTCCCACTCAAAAGCCTTGTACAACAATACATGCAGGGCCAAAGAAGGCAACCACTCCTCCCCGCGTATCACATGACTGATCTCCATGAGGTGATCATCCACCACGTTGGCCAGGTGGTAGGTGGGCATCCCGTCTGATTTAAAAAGGATCTTGTCGTCAAGGGTATTGGTATCGATGATGATCTTCCCGCGTATCTGGTCCTGAAGCTCCAATTTCAGATCTGTAGGGGTTTTGAAGCGAATGACGTATTTTTCTCCACTATCGAGCCTTTTGTTCACCTCTTCTACACTCAGAGACAATGAGTTGACCAATTTCTCCCGGTTGTGCCAGTTGTAAATAAAAGTCTTGCCCTTTTCCTGGTGGTCCTGGCGATGAAACTCGAGCCTCTCAGAGGTATCAAAAGCATAATACGCCTTGCCTTCATCGACCAATCGGTTTGCGTATTGCTTGTAAATGTGTTTGCGCTCGGACTGCCTGTACGGACCGAAGCCTTTGTCTTTTCCGGGGCCTTCATCATATGGGATGCCACTCCAGTTCAGCGAATCCGTTATATATTCTTCCGCATTTGCCACATAACGATTCTGATCGGTGTCTTCTATTCGGAGCACAAAGCTGCCATTGTTCTGTTTGGCGAACAGGTAGTTGAACAAGGCAGTTCGAACACCTCCCATGTGTAGGGGCCCTGTGGGGCTTGGAGCAAATCGAACGCGAATGGGTCTTGACATGGTGTGAAATTTTGGCAAAGATAGCGTCAATATTTGTTTTTTCACAGGAAGAATAAGTTGTAAATTTAGACAGCTAACGAAGTATGAATCGGTTATTTTCAATAGCGTGGTTTTTTACACTGGTTTTACCAGTTTATTCTCAAATCGACCCTGAGACGATGGATGCGAAAGATCGAAACGAAGTAACTGTGGTTTTTATGGGTAATTCCATCATAGAAGGGTGGAAGCTGGCTGACTCAGACTTTTTCTCAGACCCGAAGCTGTTGAATAAAGGTATAGGAGGGCAGACTACTCCTCAAATGCTTTCTCGCTTTGAGAAAGATGTCCTGGATGTACATCCCAAAGCGGTCCTCATTCTGGCGGGAACCAATGACATCGCAGGAAATACGGGTGAGATCAGCTTAACGGAGATTCGCAACAACATTGAAGAGATGGCTCAAATGGCATCGAAAAACCAGATACAGGTGATTCTTTGCTCTGTGCTGCCTGCATTTGACTATCCCTGGAGAGGCGGACGGCGTCCGGATGAAAAGATTCCCGCTCTGAACCGATTGATACGGGAATTGGCCGAAGAGCAGAATCTATATTACCTGGACTTCTTTACGGCAATGGCCGATGACAGAAACGGACTCCCGAAGGACCTGGCGGAAGATGGAGTTCATCCTACCCCAAAAGGATATTCGGTGATGCGGAATTTGACCCTGGAAACCTTCAAAGAACTGAAATTGATTCCGTAAGGCCGGGCAGATCTGTCAAATGATATTGACTTCAATGGCGAAGACCCCGGAATAGGATTATAAGGCTAACAAACATGAAACATAAATCAGAAGCAACCTTGAGAATTTGCGAAAAAACCATTTTTCTCCTATTGCTTCTGCCGTTCTTGCTGGTGTTGTTCCCGGTGAATGCTCAAAACAAAGGGAGCAAATTGATCAGTAAAGACGATGGTGCCGTGGACTTGAGTGAGTTTTTGAATTCTACAACAGGGTTTTTGCCGGTTCCAATTATTATCACGGAACCCGCCGTAGGTTTGGGAGGAGGCTTTTCGCTGGCGTATTTTCACAAGAGAAAAGGAGAGCAGGGTAATCGTCCAAAGGGTCTGAGTCCTACGGTAAGCTTTGCGGCAGGCGCCTACACATCAAATGACACCTGGTTAGCAGGAGGAGGTCACCAGGGTTCTTACAAGGAAGACAGATGGCGTTATCTGGGCGCACTGGCTTATGTTTCGGCGAACCTAACTTTTTACGGTGCCGGAATCATAACTGAGGAAAGGGAATACGAATTCAACATGAAGGGATTCTTCACGATACAGGAGTTGTTGTATCGCGTGAAAAAGGAGATTCCTCTCTTCATGGGTTTGAATTACACGTATTTCAACAATACCATTGCCTTTGAAACAGGTCTCAATATTCCCGAACTTGAAAGGCTCGAGCTGGAAACCAGTATTGGAGGGATGAACGCAGTGTTTCTCTTTGATGGTCGAAACAATACCCTGACGCCCACAAAGGGCATCTATTCGGTGATGGAAATTGGTTCCTTCAATGAGGCATTGGGTGGTGACAGCAACTTTGGGAATTTCGATTCGCGAAGTTACTTTTACACACCCATGGGAGAGAAATTGTTCAGTGGTTACAGGCTGAATGTGTCTTCAAATTGGGGTGATGTTCCGTTTTTTTCCCTGCCCTTTATTTCCTTGCGGGGCATACCCGCTTTTCGATATCAGAACAACAATGTATACACCGTCGAAACCGAATGGCGATGGAATTTGTACAAAAGATGGAGCCTGGTCGGTTTTGTTGGGGCAGGGGAGGCCCTTGATAATTACGGTGACATTTTTAGTGACCTGAAAGTGGCCGGAGGCACTGGGTTTCGATATTTCCTGGCTAAGCAATACGGCTTACATGCGGGAATCGATATTTCTCGGGGTCCGGAGATTTGGGCCTGGAACATTACCGTGGGGAGTTATTGGGGTAGATGATGAATTTTCATGAGTCACGTTTTAACATTTCGATAAAATCTCTTCTGATAGATTAATTGTACTTTAGGCCATGCGATCTGAAGATGAGCAATTACAGTCAAATACACGAGAAGCTAAGAAAATTCATCCGAAAGTTCTATGTCAATGAGATCATTCGGGGAAGCATCCTGTTCTTGTCACTGGGTCTGATTTACTTTCTGTTCACTTTATTCATAGAGCATGCTTTATGGCTGGGCACCCTGGGCCGAACTGTGTTGTTTTGGCTCTTTGTGCTGACCGAGCTGACTCTTCTTATCCGGTTTGTTGCGATTCCGGTCTTAAAGCTGATGGGTCTGAAAAAAGGCATCAGTGATGATCAGGCCTCGCGCATAATTGGGAAGCACTTTCATGAAGTGGAAGACAAATTGCTCAACATAATTCAATTGAAGAGCGAAAACACCTCGACGGATCTTTTAGAGGCCGGCATCGAGCAGAAGTCTGCTGAATTGAAACCTGTTCCTTTCCGAAGAGCAGTCAAGTTTCAGGCGAATCTGAAATATCTCAAGTATTTGTCTCTCCCGCTGATAGTTGTTCTCGGAATCTGGCTTACCGGAAACAAGTCTTTCTTCACAGAGAGCCTGAACAGGGTGGTCCATCACCAAACAGTATTCCTTCCTCCGGCACCTTTTCAGTTTGAAATTGTGAACGAAGAGTTGAGAACTGTTGAAGACGAAAGCTTTACGCTTCGATTTGTAACCCGGGGAGATGTGGCACCGGATGTTGTCAGTATTTCTTATTCCGGAGAGAGTTATTACCTCAATCGAACCGATAAAGGGGAGTGGGAATACACGTTTCAATATCCGTCGGAAGACCTGGAATTCGTCTTGCAGGGAAACGAAGTAAAGTCCCGTCCGTATACTCTGGACGTCATCAGAGCCCCTAAGATCACGGATTTCATGATGACACTGGATTATCCCGACTATATCCAAAGAGAGGGAAGCATAATCAGCAATACCGGAAATGCTGAGGTTCCCGAGGGAACTAAGATAAAATGGGAAGTGTCTTCCAGGAATGCTGATGAGTTGAACTTCTGGATTTCTGGACAGAACAGTGTCGATGACAAGCGTACTGCAGAAAGGATGAATAGAGTTGAGGGAGGACCATTTGTTTTCGAGAAGAGCATTTCAAAACCTATTCAATACCGGGTATCCTCCTCAAACTCCGAACTACAGAATTTCGAGACTTTGAGTTATCAAATTGAGGTAGTCAAGGATGAATACCCAAAGATATTTGTCAGAAGCGACCTTGACTCCACGAGCAGGGGCCCGGTCAACTTTGCCGGTCAGTTGACCGATGACTACGGTATTTCCAGGCTTCAGGTTATTGCGAAAAACATGGAGACGGATAAGCAAAGCATTGGCAAGATCGAAACCGGGCGATCTGATTTTGAGGAGTTCTTTTATATTTTCCCACAAGGCATCTTACTGGATGAAGGAGCCTCTTATGAAGTGTATTTTGAAGTCTTTGACAATGACGGGATCAATGGGTCAAAGCGGGCTGTATCCAAGTCTTTTTTTTACCGAAACCGAACGGAAGAAGAACTTGAAAGAGAAATTCTTCAGGAGCAGGAGCAGGGCATTGAGAGTCTTGAAGGTTCTCAGGAAGAAGGTGATGATCTTGAAGAAGAGATGGAGGAGCTTTCCAATAAGCTGAAAAGTCAGGAAAATTTGGATTGGAATGATCAGAACGAATTGGATGAATTTCTCGAGCGTCAGAAGAAATACCGGGAAATGATGGAGAAGAATTCGGAAAAGATGCTTGAAAATTTACAGGAGATGGACGAAGAAGAGAATCCAGGGCTCAATGATAAAAAGGAGGAGTTGCAGGAGCGTTGGGAAGAGATGAAGGAATCGAGATCCAAACAGGATCTGATCAAGGAATTGGAAGAGTTGGCCGACAGGTTGGAAAAAGAAGAGCTGCTGGACAAATTGGAGAAACTGGAGGAGCAGAGCAAACAGGAGAAGAGATCTTTGGAACGTATCCTGGAATTGACCAAGCAATTTTACGTCGAGAAAAAGTCGGCCCGCATCATGAAACAACTGGAAAAGTTGTCAGAAGAACAGCTCGATTTATCTACGGAAGAGTACAATAGTGCCGAGAACCAGGATGAACTGAATCAGAAGTTTGACTCGATCCAACAGGAATTCAATGAGCTTCGTGAGCAAAATGAAAGTCTCAAGGAACCTATGCCCATACCCGACACAGAGGCGGATGAGAAGTTGATTGACATGGAAATGAACCAGGCGCGTGAAGAATTGGAAAAAAGTGAGAAACAAGAGGGTTCCGAACAAAAGGAATCCTCGAAAAATGCTAAAGAGAAACAGAGGTCGGCATCCAGAAGAATGAAGGAACTCAGCAACCAGATGCAGTCTGGAATGATGGCCATGGAGATGCAGGCAATTGAAGAGAATATTGAAGATTTGAAACAAATTCTCAAAAACCTTGTGACCTTTTCAGAGGATCAGGAAGAGTTGATGGTCAACCTGGAGGAGGTTTCGGATCGCAATGCCGATTTTCCGGCACTTCTCAAAGAACAGATTAAACTGAAAGAGCATTTTGAGCATATAGATGACTCGCTTTACACGTTGTCCCTTCGTCTTGTGCAGCTCACTTCTGAGATCGAAAAGGACCTGACCAATGCGCATTACAACCTGAATCGCTCCCTCGAGAACATGTCGGAGAACCGGGTTCAGCAGGGAAGAGGCAACCAACAGTACACAATGACGGCGGCCAACAATCTGGCTGACATGTTGAGCGGGATGCTTGAGTCGCTTCAGAATCAGCAACAGATGGGTTCAGGCCAGGGCAGCGGGAAAGAGCAAATGAGTCTGCCCGATATCATCAAACAGCAACAGGGAATGATGAAAAAAATGGAGCAGGGCATGCAAAAACAAGGCAAACAGGGCAATCAGGGACAGGAAGAAATGAGTGGGGAACAGTTTCAATTGTTCCAGGAGCAACAGATGCTGCGAGAGAAGCTAAAACAATTACTGGATGAGCAAGGTTCAGGAGGTAAGCAAGGAAAAGAGGCTTTGGATGCCATGGAAGAGCTGGAGAGGATGCTTTTGGAAAAGGGTTTTAACCGTGAGACCCTGGAGCGGATGCAGAAGTTGGAGTATGAATTGTTGGAACTCGAGAACGCCAGCCTGAAAAAGAAAAAGGACAATAAGAGGGAAGCGACAACGAATTTGCAGGAGTACGATCCAAGAAAGCAACAGGAGATCCTATGGAAGAAATTGAAAGGCGAAGATAAAGAGTTGCTGCGAAGAGAGAATATTCGGATGCAACCGGATTATCAAAAGAAAGTGAAAAAATATTTTGAGATCAAATCAGATTCAATTTAAGGACCTAAATTCAATTATATGATCGATTTCAACTATCTTGATAAGTTTCAACTCCCTAATGAGCAGGAGGTTAGAGCTTGGCTGGAGTTTGTTCTGGACCAGGAAGACAGAGAGCTCGGAGAAGTGAGCTACATCTTTTGCGATGACGAGTATTTATACGACATTAACGTTAAACACCTGAATCACAATACATTAACTGACATCATCAGTTTTGATTACAGTCTTGGTAAAGTCGTGTCGGGTGATATCTATATCTCTGTTGAGCGTGTCGACGAGAACGCGAGGGACCGGGGCATTGAGTTTGATGATGAGCTTCATCGAATCATAGTACATGGTATGCTTCATTATGTGGGTTACAAGGATAAGTCAGAGTCACAGCGAAAGGCCATGCGAAAGAAAGAGGATTATTATTTATCTTTGCGAACTTTTTAATCTCGATGTTTCACGTGAAACAATTGGTGAATGAATGTATTTGAAACGACATACGACGTAATAGTAGTTGGAGGCGGTCACGCGGGAAGCGAAGCGGCTGCTGCAGCTGCCAACCTGGGAGCAAAGACCCTGTTGATCACTATGAGTCTTCAGAACATTGCACAAATGAGTTGCAATCCTGCTATGGGTGGGATTGCCAAGGGTCAGATAGTTCGTGAAATAGATGCGTTAGGGGGATATAGTGGCATTGTCACAGACAAAACAGCCATACAGTTCAAGATGCTGAACAAATCGAAGGGCCCTGCCATGTGGAGCCCACGTGCTCAAAGTGACCGAATGCGATTTGCGGAGGAGTGGCGCAACCAGCTTGAACGGTTACCCGATCTCGACATGTTTCAAGACTCGGTCAATGGCTTGCTCTTTGACGGCGACACGATCATCGGGGTGAAAACCCAATTGGGGCTATCTATCTATGGAAGATCGGTAATAGTGACAGCCGGAACCTTCTTGAATGGAAGGATTCACATAGGAGACAAAACATTTGGCGGCGGTCGCGCAGGAGAAGGGTCTTCAACTGGAATCACTGAGGATTTGGTGGCAAAGGGTTTTGAAGCGGGGAGACTGAAAACTGGAACTCCGCCTAGAGTCGATGCGAAATCCCTCGATTTTTCAAAGATGATCGAACAACCGGGTGACGAGGAGCCTTCGAAATTCAGTTATTTGAAGACGACAAAACCACTGATTGAACAGCGCTCTTGTTTCATGTCGTACACTTCCAGGGAGGTACATGATCTGTTGCGCGAAGGGTTTCAAAAGTCACCGATGTATACAGGGCGAATACAAGGAACGGGTCCGCGCTACTGTCCATCCATTGAAGACAAAATAGATCGGTTTGCTTCCAAAGAGAGGCATCAGTTGTTCATTGAGCCTGAAGGTTGGAATACGACCGAAATTTATGTAAACGGATTCTCGACCTCTTTGCCTCATGAAGTGCAATTCAAGGCCCTCCGTAAAGTGGCCGGATTTGAAAATGTCAAGTTCCTTCGATTTGGATATGCCATTGAGTATGACTTTTTCGCTCCCACCCAGCTTCGACCCTCATTGGAAACCAAGCAAATCGAGAATCTCTATTTTGCTGGACAAATCAACGGGACAACGGGGTATGAAGAAGCTGCGGCTCAAGGTTTGATGGCAGGAATTAATGCCGCCTTGAAAACAAAAGGTGGAGATCCTTTTGTTTTGAAAAGAGATGAAGCCTACATTGGGGTTCTTATAGATGATTTGATTACAAAAGGCACCGACGAGCCGTACAGAATGTTTACGTCTCGAGCCGAATACCGAACCTTGCTTAGACAGGACAATGCCGATTTGAGGCTCACACCAAGGTCCCACGCCATAGGTTTAGCTTCCCAGGAGAGAATGGACAGGGTTCTGGAGAAACAGGAAAAAACCGATTTGTTTGTTCAATTCTTGAAAAAGACAAGCATAGTCCCGGAGGACGTAAATCCGATTTTGGAGGCCAACGATTCGGCTCCGGTCCGACAGTCTATGAAGATGTTCAAGATCGCTGCTAGACCTCAATTGAACTTTGACGATGTCAAGAAATTTCCAGGAGTCAAAGACTTCATGCAAAAGAACAAGATTGATAAGGAAATCGCGGAACAAACAGAGATCCATGTCAAGTATTCGGGTTATATAGAAAAAGAACGTAACAGCGCTGATAAGCTACAGCGTTTGGAAAACATCAGGATTCC
Source organism: Flavobacteriaceae bacterium (assembly GCA_024644725.1). Lineage (GTDB taxonomy): Bacteria > Bacteroidota > Bacteroidia > Flavobacteriales > Flavobacteriaceae > Lutimonas. The sequence continues at coordinate 10,783 of JAHEHE010000034.1, forward strand.
GGTAAACTTCGATTATCATAGGGTGAAATCCATTTCCTTCGAAGCGCGCGAGAAGCTCACAAAAATCCAGCCGACAACGATTTCACAGGCGAGTAGAATTTCCGGAGTTTCTCCGAGCGACGTCTCTGTCCTTCTAGTGCACATGGGAAGATAGTAAAGCAAACCTCATTGGATATGAAATTGAAAGCCGCCGACATTAAGCAAATTTCCGAACAGTTAGGTGCGGCGTCCCCAGTTGAATTGAACCCCTTTATACAGTGTAAGGACCACAGTGTTTCACGTGAAACATTTTCCCTGTTCAAAGACGCGGAACGGGATTTGCTCGTGACGTTGCCTCAACCTTCTGAGAAGAATTTACCTGATTATTACCAAAGCGAAGATTATATTTCTCATACGGATTCGAAAAGGAATCTATTGGAGATAGCATATCAGCTTGTCAAACAATTCTCTTTGAAGAGAAAAGTAAAGCTCGTCACAAGAGTCAATCAGGGCCAGGGCAGGATACTAGACGTTGGATGCGGAACAGGTGATTTTTTGCAGGCCTGTGAACAAAAGGGATGGTCCATAGCGGGAATAGAACCTAATGAAAAGGCCAGGCAGCTTGCTTCAACAAAAACAAATTTCAACGACTATCAAAGAACAGTCGAAGACTTGATCGAATCCAATCCTGAATCTTTCGATGTGATCACCATGTGGCACGTTCTGGAACATGTGCCAAATTTAGCGGACTTTATCCACAAGATTAAATCGTTGCTCAAGCCGAATGGAGTTCTGGTTGTAGCGGTGCCGAATTTCAAGAGTTGGGATGCGAAACACTACAACTCTTTCTGGGCTGCATATGACGTCCCAAGACACCTTTGGCATTTCAGTCGGAAATCCATGGCAAAAATATTTTCTGAATTCGACATGAAAATTTTGGAAGAGCTTCCGATGAAATTTGATTCGTACTACGTCAGCCTGCTTTCGGAGAAATACAAAAAAGGCAAGCAGAACTTCTTCTCGGCTTTTTATCAAGGTCTACGCTCCAATCAGAAGGCTGGGCGGAGTGGAGAATACTCGTCGTTGATTTATTTGATCAAATAACCGTTTTTCTCATTTTAAGAGCCTCTGGAACACGGTTGGCCTTGTCAGCAGGCACGAACACCTGTTTTTTTCAAAAATCGCTTAGAGCGCCTTTTTTCAGGCCAAGCCTGATAGAGGCTTCTTATTTTATTCAAAATATGGATAAGTGTTGTTTATGTTGCCTTTCAATTCAATCCAAAGAACTTTTTTGAGATTAATCGAATCATTATCTTACATTTGCCACTTTAAATTCTAAATCAAATTGAAGTCATGAAGAAATTAGTGGGAGCTTTAGCCTTGGTTTTTATACTGGCATCTTGTACCCAGGTGAAGATTGCTCATGTGGATGTGGAAGAAATTCTAAAAGAGTACAAGGGATCCAAAAAGGCAGAAGAAGAAATGAAGGCCAGGTCTGAACAAATGGCCAATGAATTGGATCAGCTTGCGATTCCTTTTCAGCAGAAGGTTCAGGAGTATCAACAAAATTCTCAGAGCCTTTCGAGCAGTGATCGCCAGGCAAAGGAACAAGAACTGATGCAGGAGCAGCAGATGATACAGCAAAGACAGCAAATGGCACAACAACAGGTTCAGGCAGAAGGTCAGAAGAAAATTGACAAGATCAATGAAGACATTGAAGCTTTCCTCGAAGGTTATGCCAAGTCAAAGGGATACACGTATATCCTCGGAACGTCAGAGCAGACCAAGAGTGTTTTATACGGCGAGGAGAGTCTGAATATAACCGCGGAGGTAATAGAGGCACTCAATACGGATTATGACAGCAAGGAGCCCGAAGCGAGTTCGGAAGTTCAAACAGAATCTGAAGAGCCAGCTCCGGTGAACTAGCGATCATCCAAAAGCAAATAAAATGAAGCCCAATTTCGATTGGGCTTTTTTTGTGCCCTTTTTTCAAGCAAAATAATTTTGCTGCGAATATAATTTTCTTCTTCAATCTCCGTTATTAACAGACTGTTGATAAGTGCTGAATTTGCGCTGAAGTACTTATCCAAATTCAAACCCTAGTTGAATGAGGCAACAGAAACCTCAGTAAAAAACTGAATAACAATTAATTACAAGAGCTAACTATGAAAAGGGGATTCATATTAATTTTTCTGCTGGCATCGATTTTAACGGTAACTGGACAATCCACAGGAAAGTACCAGATCAAGTTTTTGGAGATCAACAAAAACAACTCCGACTATGGAGTTGCCATTTTGGATGAGAACAAATTGGTCTTTACATCGGCTGACGAGGATCCGGGAAAGGAACGAAACAATTACAATTCACGAAAGGATCTTTATGTGGGAGACATCGACTATGATGGAGAGATCAAGAATGTTAAACCCGTGGTGAAGAAGATGAACCACGACCTCAATCAAACAGGACTCGCCTATTCACAGGACAGAAAGACAGTCTATTTTGCCGGGAACAAGTACTGGAAGAAGAAGAAGAAACAAAATAACCCCAAGAACAAAAAGCTTCAATTGTTTAAAGCTTCAGTAAATGAAGACGGAAGCTGGGACAACATTGAGAAGCTCAGCTTCAACAAAAAGGGAGTTGACATCAGTCATCCCGTATTGAGCAGCGACAACAAGCAATTGTATTTTGCATCCGATATGAAACCGTCTCATGGAAAGACGGATATTTTCGTTGTGGACATCAGGGAAGATGGTTCGTATTCAGAGCCAAGGAACCTCGGAACCTTTGTTAATACAGAGGGCGTGGAAACAACACCATTTATAAGCCATGACAACATTCTGTATTTTGCTTCAGACGGCCATCCCGGAGAGGGAAAATTGGACGTTTTTGCTGTTGAGGTTTATAAGGAAGGAACATCCGAGCCGTATCACCTTTCATCACCGATCAACAGCATCAATGATGATTTTGCCTATATCGTGAACCAGGACAACAATCAGGGCTTCTTCACTTCAAACAGATTACAGGGAGAAGGGTTCAATGACTTGTATTCTTTTACCCTGGAGGAAGACGTGCGACCCGGCGAATGCTTTATCACAGTAGACGGTAGAGTGCGTGACAAAAATACACTTGAACTCCTGTCAGGAGCTACTGTAGACCTGTACTCACTTGATGGAGAGCTCCTGGAATCCGTTTCAACGTATCAGGATGGGACCTATAAATTCACGGTGTCATGCGCCAAAGAATACATGCTTAAAGCTTCCAGTCCTAATTACGAAGATGACAAAAAGCACATTGAGATTCTGGAAGAGAATTATCATTCGGCCCTGCACACCAATATGAACCTGAACAAGATCAAGGAAGACCAACCGATTCCTGCAGCGGCCCTGCAACCGATTTACTATGAGTTTGACAGGTCGACGATCACTGACGCTGCAGCTCAAAAAATGGACAGAATCATTGAGATCATGAAGGCAAATCCAGATCTGATCATTGAAGCTTCATCCTTTACGGATTCAAGAGGATCTGATTCCTACAACCTGGCTCTTTCACAAAGACGTGCCAAGGCAGCGGTGGAATACCTGATATCAAAAGGTGTCGATGCGACGAGGATTCAATCCAAAGGTTATGGTGAGGACAAATTGATCAACCAGTGTGTCAATGGTGTCAACTGTGATGAGTCCAGCCATGAGTTGAATCGTAGAACAGAATTCAATTTTGTCAATAATCCAAAATCCAGAGCAGAAGGTCAGAGCTCGAGAATGAGACCGGCCAAAAGCCCTGAAAGAGCGTTGCCAAAAGCCAAGAAAGAATTGAAGGAGTCAGAAGTAGCCGGAATCAGCGTGGAGGAAACCATTCAGATTCAGGCGCCGAAATCGGAACCTGTTGTTCAGCAAGAGGCGGCCAAGGCCATACCGGTTCAAGGATCAACGAACAGGACGGTCGAAGTGGCTACGGAAACCCTTACAATAGGAGATATTGACATGAAAGCTCCTGAACTGAAACCTGTAGTTGCCGAAACTACTGCAACCGAGGAAGAGACCGCTACTGCGGCAATCGAACCTCAACCCGTCAGTGAATCACAGCCGGTCAATACGACTTCTGAAGTTACTGAAGACGTGGCAGAAGTTGCAGAGGTGCAGACTAATGTTGAAGAAGAAACAACAGAGACTGTAGAAGAGGATTCCGAATCGAAAATGATCGAGGAAGCAGCGGTAATCGCTGTGGCAACTCAGAAGAAACCGAAGGCCAAGAAATCGAAAAAGGCGGAACCGGTTCAGCACACGTACCGAGCCCGACCTGAAGAAGTCAAGAAAGAAGTTGTTGCCGATGTTGAGCCTAAGAATGACCTGATTGCTGAGGAACGTGAAGAGGTCGCTTCCATGGAACGCGAGAAAGCGTCTTACCGAACTGAAGAGAAGGAATTCGGTAAGGTAGACAAATCAGAAGTCAAGGAGGCAGTCGTCATCAACTACAATTCTACAATTGTAGCGACGAACCCTGAGAGCAACAAGGTTTTGAACTATATCGATACGGAAAAGACCAAAATGATAGAGCAGTTGAGTGAGTTGGAAACTCAGTACGAAGAAGCCATACCCAAGTACTCGTCGGTGTCCGATTCCCTGAGCGCAGAGAAGCAACGAATTGCCCAGGTGATAGACAAAGCTGAAAACTTGGAAGAAACCGGCTGGTCAAATATCATTGAATACAAGAACAGTGTTCTGCATTTCAAGCGCCGATTCAGGGAGTTGGTCGTAGAGAACAACAAGATCACAATGGCATCAAGAAACAGAGGTCCCGGATCCATTGAAATCATTGAAGAGGAAAGTGCTGAAGTAGCCCAGGCCGATGTACAGGTTGAGGAAGAGCCTGCTCAAAAAGCTTCGGTTAAGGAGGAATTGGCTGTAGACCAGGTATCCGTTACAGCGATGAAGAAGAACGGAAATGGAAAATACCAGGTGACGACCAACGCCAACAAAACGGATCTGATCAAGGTTACTTTTAAACTCAAGAGCCAAAAGAAAGGTGAAATTGGACGTAAGGAGGCACATTTGGTTATGCAGAATCCGAAAGGCAGTGTCGCCGAGGCAAAGGGAATCTTTACCATCAAGGACTCTCAAACGGAATCCAAGTACACGGATCATGCGATCATCAATTACAACAATCACGATGTTGATGTGACCATGTTCGTTCAACGCAAAGGAAACCAATTCGAGAAAGGCGTCTACCCGATCAAACTATTTGTGGAAGGCGAGCTGATGGCAGTATCCAATTTAGACCTGCAAAAAGCAAACTAAAAACCAATCATATTTCATTGAAAAGCCCTGGATGACCTTCAGGGCTTTTTTTATGTCAAGTTTTGAATTGGCGCAGAGACTTGTCAGAACGAACAGTGTATTCAAGGGGAAATAAATATATTTGACAAAACTCTGAATATGGCGCAATCGGGCTTGACACGACTGATGATTTTACTGCTTTTTACGACAGTGTGCCAAGTTCTCTGGTCACAATCAGATTTTAGTTCTTCCTGGGAGGATTTCTTTTCTTATAACAATGTCAAGGACTTTGTGATTGTGAATGAGCGAATTTATGCCGTTGCCGACAACGCAGCGTTCATCTATGACCTGAATTCAGGAGAGATGAGAAAGATTTCATCGGTTCAGGGGCTTTCAGGGAAAGAGACGACCTGCCTGCTTTACAGTGAATCAACAGAAAGATTTGTCATCGGCTACCAGTCGGGGTTGATTGAAGTGATCGACTCCGATGGTAAGATCACGATTGCGAATGATATTGAAAGGCTCGACATATCCGGTGAGAAACAGATCAATCATATCGAGGAGTTCGAGGAGATCATTTATTTGTCAACTCCCTTTGGCATTGTAGGCTATGACCTGGAGAACCTGAATTTCGGAGACACTTACTATATTGATGAAGGTTCGAATCCTGTTTTTGTCAATCAAACTAGTATTGATGGAGGGACGATATACGCAGCCACAGTCAAGGGAATTTACACGGCTGACGTAACCGATCCAAACCTGATCGATTTTAACCGGTGGCTGCAACCCGAGGGCGAGCTCACGGGCAACTTCAGGGCCATAGAGGTTTACAGGGAATCGGTATTCACCTCGAAAGGCGGCACCCTATATAGATTCACAGACATTGACCAACTGGAGAATGCCGGAAATTTTGGCAGTAATATAATCGACTTGAAGGCCGGCGAACAATTTTTAAGTCTTAGCAATTCGAAGGAGGCAACCGTGCTCGACCCCAACCTGAACGTGGTGCATCGGTCCGTTCCGAACGGAAACTACGATTTCCAGGCTCAGACTTCCCTGGCCACTGGAAACCATTCTTACATTGGCACCACGACTTTTGGAATTTTGAAGCAGTCCTTTTCAGAAACCAATTATCAGGAGATCCATCCGGAAGGCCCTACCTCCAATCAGGTCTTTTCAATCGCAGCAAAGAATAAGCAGCTATGGGTGGTCTATGGGGGTTATGACGGAGCCTATACGCCTTTGGGCAAGCGATTGGGTTATTCCCATTACAATGGTTCTGCTCTGGAATCCGGAACTTGGATGAACCGGGACTATGATCCTGATTTTCCCGCAAGAGACCTCGTGAATGTTACCTTCGACCCTGACAATGACAACCGGGTATTTATCAGTTCATGGAACAGCGGAATGCTGGTGGTTGAGAACGATGAGCCCCAGATTCTTTGGAACGACACGAACAGCGGCCTGGAAGATTTGTATCCGGAAGGTTCCCCAAACACCAGCATAAGGATCAATGGATCAGCTTTTGATTCGAGAGGAAATCTTTGGGTGGCCAACGCATGGGTGCCCAATCGGGTGAAGAAATATGATACCAACGGGGTTTGGAAGAGCGCCGATCTAAGCTCCATAATCACGAATCCGGCTTTTGGTTTGTCTGAGTTGGTCATCGACCGAAGTGGCAGTGTTTGGATCGGATCACGCAGAAATGGCGCCTTGGTTTATAACGAGTCAGGCGATCGAAAGAGAGCCCTGATCACCGAGGCGACGAAAGGTTCTTTGCCCGATCTGAATGTCAGAACCCTTGCCGTGGATCGAAACAATCGAATCTGGATCGGAACCCAGAAGGGCCTGGTTGTCTTTTCGGATGCCTCGGGTCTATTTGACGCAGACATCTACGATGCAGAACCCGTAATTGTAGAAGATGACGGAGTTCCGAGGAGGTTGCTGGGCGATCAACCCGTAAACAGCATCGCCATCGACGGGGCTGAGAATAAATGGTTCGGAACCGACACCGGTGGTGTTTTGGGAACCAACCCCTCCGGTTCGGAGACCCTCTATGTCTTTAACAAGGACAATTCTCCGCTCCCATCGAACCGGGTGCTCAAAGTGAAGGTGGACGATTCAGACGGGAGGGTCTATTTCGCCACGGACAAGGGCATAGTTGCTTTTGACAGCGGTGTGGCGCCTTATGGGGAGTCTCTTGAGGAGGTCTATGCCTATCCGAACCCCGCTCGAAAAAATCACGAATTCATTACCATTGATGGGAGAAACGGTTCCCATCTTCCCAGGGGGACCAATGTAAAGATCCTGGATACGGCGGGCCGGTTGGTGCACGAGACCAATGTAGAGGTCGGGCAGGAAGCGGGTGGAGGCAAAGTGATCTGGAACAGGACCAACCTGAGAGGAAGAAAGGTGGCCTCCGGGGTTTATATCGTGCTTCTCACTCTGCCTGACACCTCTGAAACGGCTTCTACTAAGATTGCCATTATCAATTAAGTGACAAAGAATGCTTGTAAAGACAAAAGCCATAGTCTTGACCTCAGTCAAATACGGGGATTCTGATTTGATTGTAAAATGTCTCACGCAAGAGGGAATGAAGTCTTACATGCTCAGACGCATTTTTGGCTCCAGGAGCAAAAAAGTCAAACTCGGCTATTTTCAGCCCCTGTCAATACTGGAACTGACGGCGAATCACAATCTAAAAGGAAGGTTGAACAGCCTGAGGGAAGTACGAACCTCCTATTTCCTGGAAACCATTCCCGTCGACATTCAAAAACAGTCAATTGCCCTGTTTCTGTCGGAGGTAATGGCATCTTCGATTCGGGAGGAAGAGTCAAACCCGGCCTTGTTTGAGTTTGTTGAGACGGCCCTGATCTGGCTGGACACAAATAAAAGAATTGCAAATTTTCATCTGCTTTTTCTCTACAGGCTCACAAGGTATCTGGGATTCAATCCGGATGTCAAACAATCTGGTGAAGAGTACTTTGACCTGCTCGAAGGTTCCTTTTCGCGATCCAGACCCTTCAACCCATTTATTGAAAAGGAAAAATTAGTGCTTTTCAGATCTCTTATCGGCATAAATTTTGATAGCATGGATAGTTTGAAGTGGAATGCCCGAAGCAGACAAGTTTTGATGGATATTTTGATGAGTTATTACGCATTGCACCTGGAAGGCTTTAAGGAGCCAAGATCTCTAAACGTATTAAAGGACGTATTCAATGAAATTTCTTAACCTGGCGATTTTTGTCCTGGTAGGGCATTTTTGTTTTGGGCAAAAATGTGTGGTGGTTGACAAGGATTCTGAGTTTCCCATCAGCAATGTACAGGTTATTAATGAAGACGGTACCAAGACTGCTGTCTCCGACAGGAATGGAATTGTCGATCTCAGTGTTTTCGATGACATGGAACTTCTGACATTTACCCATGTCAGCTACGTTGAGCTGGAGCTACTCAAGAAACAGATTCGCAAGGATTTCATCACCATCTATATGCAGTTCAAGACCGAATTGCTTCGGGAAGTGTTCGTGTCGGCCACAAAGGAACAGGAGGACCGAACCCGAATTGCAGAGGAGATTGCGGTATTTTCAATCAAGGACATTCAGAATGTCGTGCCTCAAACATCTGCTGACATGCTCAGCTATATTCCCGGGGTGAAAGTGCAAAAGACTCAATTTGGAGGAGGTAGCCCGGTGCTTCGCGGGATGGAAGCGAATCGCATCCTGTTGGTTGTTGACGGGGTTCGTATGAACAATGCGATCTACAGAAAAGGTCACTTGCAGAGCTCAATCACAGTCTCTCCAAGCATGCTTGACAAGACCGAGGTCCTTTTCGGCCCTTCCTCGGTGATCTATGGCTCGGATGCGTTGGGTGGGGTCATTCATTATTACACGCGCAGGCCGCAGGTTTCAGAACGCCCGGACGTGAGCCTTGATGTAATGATGCGCTATGGAACGATCAATAACGAGAATACAGTTTCAGCGGGCGTCGAAGTTCAACTGAAGAAATTTGCATCATTCACTAATATCTCGCACAGCAAGTTCGGGGACCTCAGGATGGGTGAGAACAGACCACATGGATTCCGCGAATGGGGCAAGCAGTACCAGTTTTCTGACAATACCAACAGGTTTTACAACCCGAATCCTGTAGACAACTCAAACCCGAACAAGCAACGCAACGTGGGTTACGAACAGACGGATTTTTTGCAAAAGTTCTTTATCCCCTTCAAAAACAAAAGTGAGCTCGATTTCAATATTCAATACAGCAGTTCAACAAACATCAACAGGTTTGACCGGCTAACCGAACAAACAGACGACGGAGACCTCAAGTTTGCGGAATGGTATTATGGCCCTCAGAACCGATTCCTCTTCTCGACACAGTATCGGATCAAGCCCGCTTCGAACTGGATGGATCAGGGAACTTTTACGGTAGCCTACCAAAACCTGGAGGAATCGCGGGTCAATCGCAAGTTCTCCGATCTCGACCGGAATTCGCGATTTGAGAATGTCGATGTCTACAGCTTCAACGGGGATTTCACCAAGAATCTGAACCCGGAAGTGCATCGAAACCTGGGCTACGGATTTGAGTTCGCCTACAACGATGTCGAGTCTACCTCAAAAGGAGAGGTTCTTGAAGTGGACGGAAATGAAGTGATCGGAGTAGAGGACACCTATCCGGTTCAAACCCGTTATCCGGATGGAGGGAGCAATTATATGAGTTCTGCAATCTACGCCAGCTATCGACAGGATCTCGGAAACAAATCGACCCTGAACACGGGGATTCGATTGACCAATACGGTTCTGAATGCCAAATGGGTCGATACGACCTACATCAAGTTGCCCGACAACAGCATTCACCTGATGAATACTGCGGTGACTGCCACCGTCGGGTACACGTACAGGCCGAAGGATTCCTGGCAGTTGAACGGCGTCCTTTCTTCCGGATTCAGGTCTCCAAACATTGACGACGTCGGAAAAGTCCGTGAGAAAAACGGGGATGTGACGGTTCCAAACGCCGATCTCGAGCCCGAGTACGCATACAATTTTGAAGCGGGGGTGCTCAAGTACTTCGACGAGAGAAGATCCTATCTCGGGTTTACAACCTATTACACCTTACTCAATAATTACATCATTCGGGCTCCCTATGAGCTCGATGGCAGCTCGACAATCATTTACGACGGGGAAGAGGCCAATGTCGTTGCGAATGTGAACAAGGGCAACGCCTATATTGTTGGGGGGACGCTAAACTTCAAAGGCACCCTGTCGAACACCTGGAGCACAAGGGCTTCGGTTACCTATACCCAGGGAACCGCCTATGACACCAGGGAACCGCTGTCGTCCATTCCACCGCTTTTCGGCAACGTCGAATTCAACTATGCAAAGAACAGGATAGAAACAGGGATGAGCCTGATCTTCAATGGAAGAAAAAGAGCTTCAGACTACAATGTGTCAGAAGGGATTGACAACTTGAATCAAACTCCCTATTTGGAAGAGGAGGGCACCTTCTACGGAAGCCCTTCCTGGTACACGATCAATTACTACATTCGACTCAAAAGCTCAAAGAATATTGACTTTTTGGTCAATCTGGACAACATCCTGGATCATCACTACAAGGAGTTTGCCTCCGCGATCAGCGCGCCGGGGCGCAACATCTCCTTCACAGTGATCGGAAGCTTCTAAGCTCACCCCAGCTGACCAGCTTGATATTTCTTTCTTCAATGATTTGTCTGCATTTGTCACTGGTGAAAAAGTCCGTGTCAACTTGCCTCCAGGCAGAACCAAAATTCGGGTGATCCCAAGTTATTCTCCTCATTTCTTCATCATCAAAGGCGGGATGAATCAGGAGCATATGGAGGCCCGGGCCCAGATTTTCAAGGGTGTTTTGATAGAACTCCCCGAGCTTGTTTTGTTGGAAGTCCCTGAAATCCCCGTAATGAACAAAAGGAATCTCGAAGTCTTCAGGGCCGAGTACTTCCTTCGGATTCAACCCAGAAATGTCGGATAGGAGACCACTGTTTATCAGAACGGGAATTCCAAATTCCCTGCCCGCTTCCCGATAGATCTCAAATAATGACTTCGACACCCCCAGGGAATACATATGGGAGTCGATATGACTCGGTTGAAGCCCGAAATCCAGTCCTCTTTGGATTTGTGCCCCTACTTCCCTGCGCACTTCCTCGGGCTTTGCGTTCTCAAGCAGGGTTTTTCGGTTTTTGAAAAAATGTCCGTCGGCATCGACCAGGCTCGGAACATCGGAAGGAGAAAGCACGGGGCCAAATCGCTCTCTGTGCCACTCACAGGTCAGGGTCAGGTGGATCCCGTGATCGAAGTGGGGATTTTCTCTCAAATAGGCCGCCATCTCCTCAAAACCCGTGCAATTCACCATCACACTGCAGGAATTGACCGATCCTTTTTCCAGGCACTCTATGGTGGCCCTGTTCTCAGAATGACACAATCCGGCATCGTCGGCGTGTATCATCAGATAAATCGAATCTTTGTCCATTTTACTCATAGATGCGGATTCATTCATAAACGCGTATGACCTGTCCATGAATACGGCCCTCGACGCTTCTGACGTAACCGTTGATCACCTTGTTCATTGGAACTGCATTGAATCCCGGAAAGAAGTTCTTGTACTTTTCATAGGCATCTTCGACCAGGCCGGGAGCCACTGCATTGACACGAATGTCATTGTCGATTTCCAAACTGACCGCTTTGACAAAACTGTGAAGGGCCCCATTTACAAGGGCAGCACTCGTTGTGCGAGCCACAGGATCTTCCCCGAGTATTCCTGTTGTCAGCGTAAAAGAACCCCCTGAGTTGATAAAGTCCTTCCCAATTCGCACCAGGTTGACCTGGCCCATCATTTTGCTGCGGATGCCGATGTAGAAATCCTCTTCCGTCAGATCGTTGAAATTGTCCCATTTTGCCTCTCCAGCCGTGCAGACAACAGCATCGATCAGCGGGACCTGCTCGAACATCCTCAGAATGGATTCCTTGTTCTTGATATCCACATGCACATCGGCGTTTTTGCGTCCGGCGATTACAACCTCGTGCTTTTCGTTGAGATGGGCGGCTACCTTCTTACCGATGGTTCCGTTTCCACCTACAAGTAAAATTTTCATGAAAGTGAATTTTATACCGTTAAATCATCTCATCCTTGCGGGATTCAGGAGAGTTTCCTGCCCTGGATTGACTCAATTAAAGGTACAAAATATAAAGAACCTCAATCCTTGAGTTCCTTTAAAAGGTTTTGGGCTCCTTTGGCTATTGAGGAATAGTGTTTCCAGACCCATTTCGAAAATAAAAAGTGGAAAATCAGAGCAAGTGGAATGTACCAGATCCAAAGCTTTGCGTCCAGGAACAAATCCTTTCCACGCATTAATTTACCCGCTACCGGAAGCACGGCAAGAGAAAAAACAAATCCGAGATAGTATCCGGCTTTTTGAACTTTGATAAAGCGATCTTTCTCCTTGGCGTATTGAATCAGGGATTCCCGATATGAATTTTTACCAAAGTCGATCTTCTTCATTCTATCAATCGATTTCAAGGAAAGGATAGGCAGAACGAGACAAAATGCAATGCTGATGATTCCGCACAGGGCCAGGTACCAGGTATCGAGCTTCGCAAAGTTGAAAAGGGCGTAGGCGGCCATGGCAAAGCAAATGATGGTTCCAACGGTTTCAGGCAATGAAATCTGACCGAGTTTGTCCCTGTATTTCTGACGGGTCATCTCAAGGACCATCTTATCAGTCAAAAGCTTCTGACGGTCGAGCTCTTCGCTCATGTTTTCCCAAAGCCCCTTCATTTCTTCCAGTTCCATGCTTCTTCAATTAGAAATTTGACGTTTCAGTTTTTCTTTGATGCGCGAGATTCGGGTTCCCACATTGGTCGTGCTAAAACCCGTGATGCTCGCTATTTCTTCGTGGCGCTTTCCCTCCAGGTAAAGCAATATGATACCCTTTTCGACCACGCTAAGCTCCTGAATGCTCTTGTATAGCCATTCGATTCGCTCTTCCATCACCGGATCGAAAGGCTCCATCTTGAAATTGTCCAAGCCTTCCGAAGAAACCTTTTTGAGTTTGGACTTGTCCCTTTTCAAAAAAGAGATGGCTGTATTGAGCGCCACACGGTACATCCAGGTGCTCCATTTTGATCTGTCGTCAAAGGAATCGTAGGATTTCCAAAGCTGATATACGATCTCCTGGTACAGGTCCTTCTGATCCTCTTCCTGGTCGAAATAGACCCGGGAGATCTTGTAGATGATCCCTTCATGCTCCCGGATCAATCGTATGAAATCACTTTGTTTGTTCAATGTTTATCAGATCAGCATCTGGAGGTTTTGTCTTTTCGAAGCAGGTCATTCAAGAGACTCACTTGTAATCCGGAGGCAAACACCAGTCCACCAAAGATATATTTGTATTCGGGCAGGTCCTTGGCGAAATAGGAGACCACCAGGATGACAGAAGCCCAAATCAGTGCATTTATGATCGCAAATCGTTTCATGGTATAGATTTAAAAGTTGTTTCGGTCAGTTAGTCCCTCAAGCCTCTAAAAAATCACACCCGAATTGAAATATTTTTTCAAAACCCTTGTTTTTCATGGATTCTGAAGCTTCGGTATACGCCAAACATTCGCTTCGAGATCGACTTCACCGTTCATTTCTTCTGCAACCACCCGGTCAATGATCTCAATTCCTTTTGCAGCCATATTGTCAAAGGTATCGATTCCGTTGTTCTCGAAATTCTGCCGGGTTCTGTGGATGTTGAATCGTTGGGAAAGGTCTGTCCCAAAGGCCTCTTCAACCCCCGATCTGCTCATCATAAATCCGAGGAGACCTCCCCATGTAGCTGTAGGATTGTCCGAATCCCATCCGCAGAGCGCCCCGATTTTAATCGTTTCCCGCAGGTCTCCTTTTCCGTAGAAAAGACTGACAAGGCTCGCCGCAAAATTGATTCCCGAGGCAAAGCAGCCGTTGCAATAGAGGTTCCTTGAAGTGAGGTCATAGCCGTCCTGTTGCTCCACCTGGTAGCGCTGATAAACAGCATCCCTCGTTTCCTCCCAGGTGCTTCCCTCTTTGAAATGCATTTTGACAAAGTCGTACATGGAGGCTGCATAGGAGGAATCCGGCAGATTCGATCTTGAGGCATCCGCCATCCAAAGCAGACGTTCAGCCATCGTCTTTTCGGAATCCGAGCTCGATGTCAGGGCATGCATCGAAACGTAAAACTCAGAGATCCAGGCGGCATCGTCATAAGCTGTGGTTCGAATGGGCAGATGCGCCATCTTCAGGGCAACATCGGGCCGACCCGGAGCCAACAAGCCAAAGATTTCCGTGGTTAGCTGAGCATCAATCATCATATAATTGGGGTTGTTTTTCGGATCACCGGTTTCCGGGGGCAGAACCCCCTCACGCATCAGATCGAAGGCCGTTTGATTTGAAACCCATAGAAAGTTCTCTTCCTCCTGGCGTATATGTCGAAGCCAACCTTCGCGAATCTGCTCCGGGCTGAGTATCGAGGTCTTGTTGGTGTAAAGAAGATGCTGGTACATGTATTCGATGTCGGTATCGTCGTCTGCTCCCCAGATGCTGTCCCTTCCTATCAGCACGAAGTCAATAGTCTCGGAAAGCTCGCTGGGTAACCCCTCGCCCCAAATACTGGGCTGATCGGGCTTACCCCAGTCTTCACGCGTATAAAACGGCCCCGTTTGAATCTCCCCGATGTTTCCGATCTTATCCATTTCCGTGATAAGCCCGGTCCAGTTGGCAATGCATTGCCCAAGCCAGAAACCATATAATCTTTGCTCGTAATCGGCCCTGGAAACAATCAGGGTGTCAGACTTCTTTTCCGCTTTGCAACTCGCAAGCAATACTAAGAAGACTAGCAGCATGTACAGATAGGGATGTTTCATTTCAAATGCAATGAGGCTTCACATGAAACCTTAAAAGTAAGGATTTTAAGCACGAAAAAAAGGGCCCCATTTCAAAGAAAGGCCCTTTTTCCTCTAATGAATCATTGACCTGAGTCTAAGCTCTTGGTCGAATGTTTTGGTTGACCCTGAACAGATTTCCCGGATCGTATTTGGATTTGATGTCGACCAGCCGATCGTAATTCTGGCCATAGCTTGCCTTAACCCTGTCCTGGCCCTCGTCCATCATGAAGTTTGTATAAGCTCCACCGGAGGAATAGGGGTGAAGGGCCTCCTGGTAATCCTTGGCCCATTGGGTCAATTTGGCTGCATTTGCAGGATCAGGATCCACGCCGACAAAAACACCGGCGTATTTGGCGTCCCGATAGGCCCAGGGCGTATCGGTTGCCGACGGTCGGCTGGCGGCGCCACTAATCGGATACATATGCATTTGTGACAGAGGAGTGGGTATCGTCTGTCCGTATTTCAAATGTTGAGCCCTGGCTTCGGCTCGCAGGTCACTGAAGAAATCAGCTCTCCAGTACCACTGCATGCCGGGAGGCATTAGTCCGTCAAATAGGGTTTGTACTGAAGGATAGGGCATTTCGCCCACGTGTTCAAAGACCGGTTCCTTGTCTCTGACAGGTTGAAACAGCTCGTCGAATTTTGCCGGATCTCCGGTGTAGCACCAGACAATTCCGCAGAATTTCTTCAAGTGAAGGAAGTCGGGAAAGGGTGGTCCCGGAATCACCATCGTTGCTACGAATCCGTTAAGGTCCTCAGGGGCATTGTGAATAAAGTCGTGATACCATTCCATGATTTCCTCCGTACGCTCAACAGGCCACAAAGTAGGCCCTCCTATGACAGTTTTAACAGGGTGGCCCTGGAATTTGAAGGAAGTCACGATTCCGAAGTTACCCCCTCCTCCACGAATGGCCCAGAAAAGATCGGCATTCTGATTTTCATTTACCGTTACAAAAGAGCCATCTGCAAGTACCATGTCGGCCTCCAGCAAATTGTCAATGGTCAGTCCGTACTTTCTGGAAAGATGTCCGACACCACCACCTAAGGTCAGCCCACCCACACCAGTGGTTGAAATGATTCCGGCAGGAACAGCCAATCCGAACGGATGGGTCGCGTGATCCACCTCTCCCCAAACGTTTCCACCTCCAACGCGGACAGTGTTGTCTGCAGTATTCACTCTGACGAATTTGATGCCCGACAGGTCAATCACCAGACCGTTGTCACAGATTCCCAGTCCTCCACCATTGTGTCCGCCTCCGCGAACAGCAACCAGCAGGTCATTTTCTCTTCCAAAATTAACGCAGGCAATGACGTCGGCCACGTCTATGCATCGCACTATGATGCCTGGCTTTTTGTCAATCATGCCGTTGTACACTTTGCGTGCCTCATCGTAATTTTCACTTTCGGGCAGAATGATTTCTCCCCGGACCCCGGAGCGGAGCTCATCTAAATTGATTTCCATTTTTGAATAGGTTTTAGTTATTAAGTTTGATTCAGGACAAAATAGAATTGTCTTTTCCCAAGTTAGCCTTTTTAAACCCGACTGGATATGAATTTTCAATCAAATTATGACACAATTGATTCAAAAAGAAGGCATCAGAAGACCCAACGGTTTCATTTCATCTCGTAGCGCCTCATGGGCATGGCATCGATGATGGCATAGAGGTCCTGGGGTCGGATCAGCTCGGTTCGTCGCATTTTCTCATCACCATCAAGACCGATAAGAACCAATTCAAAACTTTTTTTGGCAGATTTGTAATCGAAATACACCTCGGCTGAGGTTCTTCGGATCGCACTGTCGCCGCCCATCAGATAGAATTCCGGAAAGACCTGCAGCAGGAGAAGCTTTCGTTCTTTCATCTCCTCTGCATCTTTTGAGAAAAGAGAGACTTGTTGCTTCACCAACGGATCATTCGGATTTTCTGACATGATAAGGAGCACCCGGTTTTTCCATTGCCTGGAAGAAAGTACCTGCGACTGGGCATAGAAACTGGAGAATAAAAATACGAGCAAAAGAAATCGGGTTGAGGAATTCATCAGACTGGGGGAATTTCAATTGCTTCAATATACTCATTTTTTGGTCAAGCCACAAAAGGACAGAACTTACAGAACTCCTGGGAGGATGGCTTTTCGGCCGGAAGGGTAATTCTCAAAATGGGTTCTATACCATTTGTGATGATCCAGGGCCCTTGGGATGAGATTTGCAGCCGTCCACAAAAAGAAAGTGGCTGCCGGGCAATTCCAGGCCATGAGGGCAAAACCACCCCATTGCACGAGTTCTCCAAGATGATTCGGACAGGATACGTATTGGAATAAAAACCCTTTTGGAATTTTGTACCCGACTTCATCGGGCTTGCGCAAACCGATAAGGATCTGATCGCTTTTGAGGTTGGCAAACGCCCCGGCAACAAAGAGAACAATGCCGAGTGAAAAATTCCAGGTAGAAAAATCATCTAGGGTGTATCGCTCAAAAAACGACAAGAAGAATCCGTTCAGGCCGGCGTTGATTAGATTGAACAGAACGGCAGACAAAACAATGACAACGGGCATTTTTTTTCCACGGGTTCGAATTCTAAAAGGGAATACAAACGTTCGATTCGCATAGTGCAGGAGCCATAATGTCAGAAGGAGGTAAGCATAAGTGCTATGGGTGTAGCCCAGAGTAAAGTATAGAATACAGGCAAAAGAGGGCAGTTCCATAAGCACCCACCCAACTTTGTTGGAGATCTGTGGCCCCCAACCACTTTTAACATGCCTTCCGTAAGGTGCTTTCACAAAAAGCAGAACGATAAAGGTGACCACAGCGATCCCCGCCCAAAGGAGACATAATATTTGAAATAGGTCCTTGCTCATAGTTTGTCATTTTTTTTCATCCAACCGATCAGGTCCCGGACAGATTCCTGAAGGGGCCTGAACTGATGATCTAACTGCGCAACGGCCTTGGAGGAATCAACTCGACTCGGACCCTGTTTGATCGTCATAAGGCTTTCACGGTTGATCGGCCAGCGCAAAGGAACGAACTTTTGGTACAAACGAATCAATGGAAGAAGAAACAGTAGAAGATCGATTGAAATCACCGTCGGAACCCGGGATGGATTCACAGCTTCGGCCAGTTCTTTCAAACTGTAGAATTTCCCTCCAGTGACAAAGACTTCTCCTTTTTGGGCTTTTTCAAGACTGTTGATCACGGTCTGAGAAAAATCTCTGATGTCCAACAGGTCGTAACCTCCGCTGCTGATCATGGGCAATTTTCCCGTATAAAGGTCAAGTATGGTGCGTCCGAAACGAGAAGGTTGCTCGTCTGGGGGTCCTATAAGCGCCGTGGGTCTCAATATTATTGCATCCAATCCCTGATCAGCGACGGCACTCAAGACGAGCTCTTCGGCACGGGCCTTGGTCCAACCGTAAAAAAATTCGTCGGATTGGGTCCGGGGAGCTTTCTCGTCAAGAACTCTTTCAGGGTTGTCGGGTACCGTCGCTGTCGACGAACTGATATAGACCAACCTTATTTTTTTTTGGACACATTGGGCAATGAGCCTTTCAGTCGCTTTTATATTGATCTGATATACTTCGTCGCGATTGTCTTCTCCAATTGAAATTACGCTGGCGCAATGGATGAGGGTCTCCGCGTCTTGAAACAAGGGTCTGAGCTTTTCTGTTTCCATGAGGTCGCCGTGAACCCATTTAACCCGATTTGATTCCTCGGAAAGCCGTGTTTTTC
The DNA here is from genome assembly GCA_024644725.1 of Flavobacteriaceae bacterium. GTDB lineage: Bacteria > Bacteroidota > Bacteroidia > Flavobacteriales > Flavobacteriaceae > Lutimonas. Next base: position 29,685 of record JAHEHE010000034.1, read on the forward strand.
GGTATAAACAGTTGAGAAGATAGCCCTGTTCGACAAGCATTGGGATCAAAACCGATCCGAGATGACCCGTCGAACCGGTGATCGCTATACGTGAATTATGCCTCCTGTTATCCATAGTCACCTTCTCACTTCTCACCAGCTATTCGTTTTTCAATCTCTTCTCTCAGGATTTCATTTACGGATACTTTCGCTCCTTTGAGCAGGTAGACTTTTGTTCCCTTTTCCCGAGCATAAGGATGGGTGATTTCACCGATCAGCTCGACGGTATCCACTAATTCTCTTTCACGGGTTCTCTCGGGATCCTCATCCCAAGGGCCTTTGACAAGGATTACATTAACGATTTCACCTTCGTCTAACGGATACCAGTACATATAGTCTGCGTCAATAGTTAGAGCTTCTCCGGTTATGTTTTTCGAATAGAAGTTTACGGCCCCGGCTTCCCCGTAGTTGTCGCATTGCACAAGGGTGAGTTCGTCTTTATCTACCTTTTCAAAGGCCTTGTCTACCAGCTTTCCCAGCTCCTTCCAGCCCAGCATATCGGCAAAATCCTGGGGGAGTTCGTGATCGCGTCCGTCCTCCCATCTCAGCAATCCCAGGGCCTTGAACATCTCAGGTTTTTCGATAATCTGTTCGGGTGAAAGCACAGGTACAAGTATCGGGAAAAAGGCAGCGGTTACGACTACGGGAATCAACAGCACAAGAGGTCGCAGGTACAGGGTCCAGCCTTTTTGTAAGATCCGTTCGAGATAAACGGCGCCAAAGGCAAGCAATACAGGGTAAAGGCCGATCGCATAATAACTCTTGGCCCTGAAATAGAAATAGATTGCGATTACGAAAATATAGGTCCAGAAAATGATACGGTATTTTTTAAAAGGGCGATAGAGAAAGAAAGCAGCAAAAGCAGCCAGCAGAGTGAGAAACGAACCCGTAAAAAAGAGCAGCTGGTCACTTAGAAACCCCATGCGGTCTACATTGACAAGTTGGGTGGAAGCCAGGGTCTGCATGTGACCGATGACGGGAAATTCGTGGTTTACCTGCCAGATCAGGTTTGGGAGCACGATTACAAATGCAAGGGCCAGTGCAAAATAGAACACTCTTTTCAACAGGACCTTTCTGTGCTCGCTGATGAGCAAGGCAAGCAGAAAACCAAGCATGAGAAAGGCAATGTTGTATTTGTTGAGGAATCCGATGGCAAAAGACACAAGGGTGATCCAAATCCATTTCGAATCCTGCGTTTTGATATACTTAACGACCGCGTAGAATACGAGGGTCCAAATCAGGTACTCCAGCGAGTTGGGTTGATACAGGGTATTGATCCTTAGCAGGGCCGAGCATACAACCCCTGTGGCTCCAAGAACAAGAGCAAAGAGGTTTCCTTCCAGCTCTTCAATGATCTTCCAGACCAACACGATGATCAGGGCGCCGAACAGGGCAGGAAAGAATTTGACCCAAAACACGCTTTTGCCCAAGGAGAGAATAACGAAAGAGAGCCAACCGGTAATGGGAGGAACGGTGGTATAGCCCCAAGCCAGGTGATTTCCCAAATCCAGGTGGAGGTACTC
>JAHEHE010000078.1 GCA_024644725.1 Flavobacteriaceae bacterium
ACGTACCGTTAAAACCCTATTGCTGATTTTTTTCATCACCTCGCTTTCAGTTTCGTGTGGAAAAGGGTCTGGGGATGATTCTTCTCTGGTAACGCCCGAGGAACTTTCACGCAAACAAGAAAAGATCGTCCTGATCGATGTGAGAACCCAACAGGAGTTCGAGCAGGGACACCTCGAGAATTCTGTCAATATCAACATTGCAGACAGTTCCTTTAAAGAAGAGGTCGGAAAACTGGACAGGAGCGAACCGGTCTATGTTTACTGCAAGGTGGGCGGAAGAAGTGCCAAAGCGGCAAGTATCTTGAGGGAAATGGGTTTCGAAGAGGTCTATGACCTTGAAGGAGGCATACAGAATTGGGAAAAAAGCGGAATGAAAGTTGTAAAATGAAGAATCTAAATTAGTTTTCGGTTTTGAAATCCTTCTACGGCTTTATTGTTTTACTTCTCGTGCTGAGCGCATGCGAGCCCTCTCTATCGGAAAAAGAAATCAGACATTACAGGGAGCAGGGCGATGAAATTGTCAAATCTGCATCCGAGAAACTTTCTGGCACCCTGATGTCGAAGATGAAAGAAGGCGGGGCTGCAGAGGCAATAGCATTCTGCCATCAATCAGCCCTTCCCATCACAAAAAAGATGGGGGCCTATCACGATGTTGACATCAAAAGGACTTCGCTCAAAATCAGAAATCCTGAGAATCTTCCCAGTGTAGAAGAATTGAAGGTGCTTCATTATTACGAAGACAAACTGGTTGAAGGGAAAGAGCTGAACCCGCTTGTCAGTCTTGATCCTTCGGGCAGACCCAGTTATTACGCACCCATTCGTGTCCAGAAAAAATGCCTCATGTGCCACGGCACTCCCAAAAAGGAGCTTTCGTCAGCCATTGATTCCATTCTCAAGGTCAAATACCCTGAGGACCTTGCAATCGGATATAACGAAGGAGACTTGCGCGGTATTTGGAGCATTTCCTTCCCTGAGATTGAATAGTGAAATAGGAGAATTAAAGGTAATTTTTCCTAACTTAAGGGTCGATAAGCAAAATACTTTTCAATCCAATGAAATCGAACTGTCAAATCCTGATTGTGGGTGGTGGTACAGCGGGTATTATGGTCGCCGCCCAACTGAAAAATGAAAACCCAAAACTTGACATCGCACTAATCGATCCGGCCAACATGCATTACTACCAACCGGCATGGACCCTTGTGGGAGCCAATACTTACGATTTTGACAAGACGGCTCGAAAAATGTCGACCCTTATTCCGAAAGGGGTTACCTGGATACAAGAATCCGTTACGGAATTCAACCCGGACAAGAACAACTTGAAAACGGACAAGGACCAGACTCTTACTTATGATTACCTGGTTGTTTGCCCGGGTCTTCGAATGGCTCCTGAACTTGTAGAGGGTCTGCAGGAAGCCATGGACAATGGTGTGGTCTGCAGTAATTATACCGACCCGAATCACACCTGGGAGACCATTAAAGGCTTTCGAGGAGGTACAGCCTTGTTTGCTATGCCTACAACACCTATAAAATGCGGAGGAGCACCTCAGAAAATCATGTACCTGGCCGACGATCATTTCCGTAGGAACGGAATTCGAAAGAATACTGAGGTTATTTTTGCCATTCCCGGCGGTGTTATCTTTGCCGTCAAAAGGATCGCTGACACCTTGATGAACGTTGTTGACCGCAAAGACATCAATGTTCGTTTTTTTCACAAGCTGGTGAAAGTAGATGCTGAAGAAAAAATTGCCTGGTTCGAGATCGCCAAGGATCTCAGTGCTGGAGGCTGCGTCGTGATGTCTGACGATGATGATAAGACAATCGACAAGGAAATACAGTACAACTACAAGGATGTAAAGGTCTCTCAGAAAGACGGCCGCTACGGCATTCACTTTGACATGATGCACCTGGCACCTCCACAGGCCGCACCGCATTTTATCGCCAACTCTCCACTATCAACCGCCGAAGGTTGGCTCGAGGTAGATGAGAAGACTCTGCAGCACAAGAAATTCAAGAATATCTTCGGCCTTGGAGACGTGGCCCAGCTTCCAACGGCCAAAACCGGGGCAGCAATCCGAAAGCAGGCTCCTGTAGTGGTGGACAATCTGCTGAGCATGATCAGCTCAAACAAGCTCACAGACGAGGCCTACAACGGGTACTCTTCCTGTCCGCTGGTCACGGGTTACGGCAAAATGGTGCTGGCCGAATTCGACTACAGCAAGGAATTCAAACCCGATCCCAAGCTCAAGGGCTTCCCATTCATGCTCAAGGATTCATCGAAGGAGCACTGGAGACTCTGGATCTTGAAGAAATATCTTTTGCCCTACCTGTACTGGAACAAAATGATGAAGGGAATCCGGGTCTAAAAACTCAGGGTCACCCCCAGCAGGAAATTGATTTCGGCCTGGGGGTAATAACCCGCACCCGTTATGGTCTGTACCTCACCAGGATTCGACCAGGTGTCGTCGTAGGTAAAGAAATACCCGTTCGAGACGTATTTGGCGTTGAGAAAATTATTGACCATTCCATTGAAAACAATGGATTCAAGCAACTTCTCGGGTCGAATTTCGTAGCTTACCTGCAAATCATTGACAAAATAAGCGTCCAACTTTGAATCAGGGTGCTCAATGTTGCTCATATACTGCTCCCCAACATATTTTGCCAGCCAGCTGATTCTAAAGTCGTCAAGAGGCTCATAGACCAGGTTGCTCGCTGCAATAAAACCGGGGGAGTAAGCCAGATCCGTGTTTCCGAAATCCGTTAGAATCCCGTCAAACTCGAAGAGCTTATCGATATTCTTGTTCATGCTTACGGCGAAATTCGGTTGCCACATCAAATTCTTTGTAAAACGGATTGCCGCGTCGACTTCCAGACCCAATCGATAGCTCTCTCCGACATTGTTTGCGATCGGGTTGCCGACGTCGTCAAGCTCACCTGTCAAAACGAGTTGATCCCTATAGTACATGTAATATAGATTGGTTCGCAAGATGAAGTTTTCTGTCAAATACTTCCAGCCCAGCTCGAAATCGTCCAGAGTTTCAGGACGCACCTCAGGATTTGCCAGATAGTCGGCTCGTTTCGGCTCTTTATTGCCACGAGCGTAAGAAAAGTAGAATTGGCTGTTATCCTGGAAATAACTCAACCCAAACTTTGGGTTGAAAAAGTTGTTGAGGTCCTCCAAATCAACCAGAATCGGCCCCTCGTCAATCCCCTCCACTTCATAGTCAACTCTTCTGAATTGTAGATCTCCGAAGACGCTCCAGTTGTCATTGATGGTGTAATTAGCCTTGACAAAGACATTGAAATCCGTTTTCAGACCCGTATTCTCATAAAACCGCTGATCGGGCGTCTCGCTTCCGAAACGTGCCCATTTGACCTCCCCAAAATGATCACCATCGTATTTGTTGAGTGCTCCCCCAATGATCAGGTTCAGGTTGTCAAAATCCTTGAGCAAGGAGAAGGTCGTGCCGTAAAAATCATTGTCTAGCCATTTTCTGCGTACCAGATCTGTAGTACTTACTTCTTCCCCGTCAACCTCAATCGGGTCGAAACCATAGGTCGCAAAATCCCCGTCGTTGATATACTCCTCGTAAAAGCCTCGTCCATAGGTATAATGAAAGGCAAGGTTCCCGGTCCATTGGTTGCCAAAGTCATGGTTGATGTGCAACTGGTAGTGGTCCTGCTTGTAATCGTCCACCTGGTTGTCGTAGTAACCAACTAACGATCCCTGGTCATCGTAGATCTCTCCTGCTGGGTTGTATCGCCTGTCTGTCTCAAGAGTTTCCGCATCGATGCCATACCAAGCCTGGTAAGTCACCTCATGCCCTCCAAAGGCAAGCGCTTTGAACATGGTTCTGTCGCTGAAGATCGTGGCAGACAGGAAAAGTGATTTGAGATCAGAGGAGGCCCGATCAATATACCCATCGGATTGAATGGTTGAAACGCGCCCGGAGAACTCCGCCTTGTACTTTGCATCGCGATCAATCACCCCGGTACCGAAAATCGTGTTGGCTTTGAAGGTATTGTAGGAACCCCCTGAGAAATTGACCTGAGCAAAGGCGTCATCCCGAACGCCATCCGTTGACAAACTCAGACTAGCACCGAAAGCTCCGGCCCCATTCGTTGAAGATCCCACTCCGCGCTGCAATTGTACGCTTTGGGTCGAACTCGCAAAGTCGGGAAGATTGACCCAAAACGTTCCATGAGACTCACTGTCATTGAGTGGAACTCCGTTAATGGTCACATTAACACGCGTCGCGTCGCTACCGCGCACCCGAATCCCAGTATAACCTACCCCGTTACCGGCATCCGAAGTAGTAACCACGTTGGGCAAAAAGTTCAATAAAATGGGCAGGTCCTGCCCCAAGTTTCGGGCTTCAATTTCCTCCTTGGTCACATAGCTTTGGGTAAAAGGCGCATCTTCCTCCACGCGCGTTGCCTTGACCAGGACCTCATCCAGTTCGATGGTGTCCTTGAGAATACTCGTATCCTGAGCAAATAGCATGGAGCTGAAAAGAATCATCAGCGTACAAATTCGTAATTTCATAATTCTCCCGATTAGGAATTCAATTAATCTGACGAATCAAAGGAGTGAATATTCGCTTTAGCACTGTTGCGCCATGTGAATTTTGGCGCTTTCCCTAAACAGCATTACCTGTTCCAGGTTCAATGGGTTTAATCTCAGCCTTGGCAGGCACCCCTTTCAAGATCGTTGCAAAGATAGTCAACAATGCAGAACTGAAAAACAAATTCAGTCTATATTCGGCTTTCGCCTCAGGGCCTTCTTTTTAGAATGCTGTTTCTTGCTCTCGGCCCTTTTGATCTTGATTCCTTTGGAGACTTTGGTCGGAATTCGTTTACGCGGTTTCTTCAGGGCACCCTTGAGCAGGGTCACCATCCTTTGAGCGACCAAAGCTTTATTCCGGTGCTGACTTCTGCTTGCATCACAGGACAGGATCAGTTCCCCGTTTGCCGTTAAACGATGCTCGAGACGGTCCCGGATGCGTAATTTTTCAAAATCTGAAAGGGCCAGGGACCCTGAAATATCCAGGCTTCCGACAACCTTCGAAGAGACCTTGTTCGCGTGCTGCCCCCCTGGACCACCCGATCTGACGGCCTTGTATGCGATCTCCCTGGCAATGAGCTTCTCATTCATGGAATCTGTTTTTTAACAATCGGTCAATATGGTCAATTGCCGTTTCCATACGCTGATCCTGGCTCCCGCTCAAACGAATATAGTCTCGTTCGTAATCGATCAATGTCTGCTCAAAGGCCCTGAACATCTCTTCTCTCTGATGCGGCCTGTCCCTGAGGTCATCGGGTTCCCAGGGAACGTCAATGTCGGTAAGAAGGTATAGGTCATAGGTGTTCAATTCGGCATATTTTCGCAAAAGCGGATCCACCCGACCCTCGTAGTATTGCCTGGAATACACCAGGGTTTCAAGAAGATCCGTATCGCAGATCAAGACCCGGTTGGCCTCCATTGCGAGCTCATTTTCGAGACGTATCTGTCCTTTTGCGATCGGGAGCAGATCGGAATATTCGCAGATGATTTGAGTGCGATTAAATTTTTCCTGGAGATAATCCCTTGCAAACTCGGGGACCCAAACGGTTTCATAATGCTCGGCAAGCAATCTGGCCAGGGTCGTCTTACCTGTAGATTCTGGGCCAAACAACACGACTTTGACCAGGTTTACTGCTCGCTGCTTAAGATCTTCTTCCATGACAAATAGCCATAAATTGCAATAATAGTGAACACAAGATACTGGAGGCTTGTAAAGGCCAATCCCTTGTAAAGATACAAAGGCACCGAGATTATGTCTCCAATGATCCAATAGATCCAGTTTTCGATCTTTCTTTTAGCCATCAGCCACATCCCAACAAAAAACACGCCTGTGGTAAGGGTGTCTACATAGGCTGTCCAGCCGGTCCATTTGCCCTGTTGATAATACACCACGAACACAAATAGAAGGGTCCCAAGGAAAATCAGTACAGATCGAAGCTTTTCTTTGTCATCGGTCCTGCTGATCGGGGTGTAATGAGTAGGGTCCACCTTCCGCGTCCAAATGAACCACCCGTATACGCTCATGGCAAAATAGTAGGCGTTGATCATCATGTCTCCAAGAAGACCCCATTTCAGAAGGAGGTAGACAAAGATGGCGGTGCTGATCATGCCCGTGGGAAAGACCCAAATCTTGTTCTCCTTGGAAAACCAGACCGAAAGGAAGCCAAAGATAACGGCTATGATTTCCAGTACAATGTCAATCGTGTCGTAAGTACTGTACTGATCAAAGATGGATTCAATAAGTGGGCTCATGTCCAAGGTGGTCTCCATTGACGATTTTCAGGACGAAGACGCAATTTTTCTCTTCCAGCAAGGCCTCGTGCATGTTGTCTTTCAAGAAGTCCATGACTTCGAAATACGGTCCGTGAATCTGCGTGCTCAAACCGTTCTCCTCCATTTTGAAGGAGGAGTTTCTCAGTTGTTTTATGAATTCAATAATGATGCTCTCAAAACCCTCTCGGAGAGGATACATGCTAATGTCAATGGATATGTTCATCGTTTAAAATCTGTCTTAAAATAGTCGGGTTCTGCTCAAATGCGGTACCAATCACTACCATGTCCGCCCCGTTTTCGAAAGCTTCAGCCATCTGCCTGTGACTTCGGATTCCTCCTCCTGCCACAATGGGAATATCTATCCGAGATCTCAATTCTGCAATCAGGGAACCCGGTATCGGGGTTTTCGCACCACTGCCAGCCTCGAGGTACACCAGTTTGTTTCCCATGTAAGCACCTGCCAGGGCCGTTTCCAAAATTGTCTTTTCGTCCTTTGGGGAAATCGGCTCCGTCTTGCTGACCCTGGCAACCGAGGTTTCAACGCCACCATCAACGAGAATATAGGCTGTGGGAATGACTTCCAGGTTCGTCTCCTCCAGAAGGGGAACTGCCTTTACCTGTTGATTGATGAGGTATTCCGAGTTCCGGCCGCTTATCAGGTTGAGAAAAAGCACGGCATCGGCCTGCCCCGTAATCTGACTGAAATCACCCGGGAACAGGACAACGGGAAGCGATGAAAGCTCCTTTATCTTGCCTACCAGGGCCTGGGTATCACCATTTTCAACGGTGCTTCCTCCCACCAAAAGCAGATCCACTTCCTGGGAATCAATCGCACGCAGACAGTCTGCAACTTTCTCAAGGCGCAGCTTGTCCGGATCCAGCAAAATGCCGATCAGCTTCCTGTTCTCCCTGCGCGCATTTGCGATCTGTTCATAAATTGAGGTTTGTAACATAGGTATGGGTTAGTTCAGATGTAAAGTTCCCGGATCGGGATGCATAAGTGCGTAAACCAGCGTGAAACCTTCCTTTAGAAACTCGAAATGAATATCGTATTGGCGTTTCCATTCCCCGAAAATTATTCTTCCGGCAGATTGTTGATCTTTGAAGAGAAACGGGTCAATCGCAATATGATCGTGAAAACTCAGGCCACCAAAGGGATAGGTCTTGTACATCGCCTCTTTGGCCCCCCAAATCACCGTCAACTGCTTGACCATGTCCTCCTCAGACAACGAATCGTAATCTGTATTGACGAACCTGTGCTGAATTTTGATGATCTTCTCCCGGTTCTTCTCCACGTCGATGCCCACTTCATTTGCACTGATGATGAGGGCAGCAAATTCAAAGGAATGGGTGATGGAAATGTGCTTTCCGTCATCGAGCAAAGGCTTGCCGTATCCGTTGTAACTTAAGTTTTGATCGTTATATCCTTCAAGTTGCAACAAACGTCTAACACTCAGGAAGCCTTTTTGGTGCAGGGTCGATTTCATCCCTTCCAATCGTTCACGACTCTCCGGCTTCAATTTCACTTGTGCCCTCAGATCTTCAAGTCCTTCTTCAATCTTCCAAACGTGTATGACGCTGAGGTCATTGGGACGGATGGTTTTGTAAACGGGCATAGTAGAAGTTGTGAGGTATTTCGTATTTTTGCGAACTCAAAGCAAATATAAATATTATGAGTTCAGAAACATCAACCTACGTAAAATATAAGGTTAAAGACATCAGCCTCGCTGAATGGGGACGAAACGAGATCCATCTGGCCGAATCGGAAATGCCCGGTCTGATGAGTCTTCGGGAAGAATACAAAAATGAAAAGCCGCTCAAAGGTGCTCGTATTGCTGGGTGTCTCCATATGACAATTCAGACTGCTGTGCTGATTGAGACCCTGATAGAGCTTGGAGCTGAAGTTACCTGGAGTTCTTGCAATATCTTTTCGACCCAGGATCAGGCGGCTGCAGCCATTGCAGATGCAGGAATCTCAGTTTACGCCTGGAAAGGGATGACGGAGGAGGAGTTTGACTGGTGCATCGAGCAGACCTTATTCTTCGGAGAAGACAAGAAGCCTTTGAATATGATTTTGGATGATGGAGGGGACCTGACCAATATGGTTTTGGATCGTTACCCGGAGTTGGTCGATGGCATCCGAGGTCTCTCCGAGGAGACTACCACCGGTGTTCACCGTCTATACGACAGAATGAAGGAAGGAACACTCCCGATGCCTGCCATCAATGTCAACGATTCGGTCACCAAATCCAAATTCGACAACAAATACGGCTGCCGTGAAAGCGCGGTAGATGCGATCAGAAGAGCCACCGATACCATGATGGCCGGAAAAGTCGTAGTCGTTGCGGGCTATGGAGACGTAGGAAAAGGAACAGCTGCTTCCTTTAAAGGAACAGGTGCCCGTGTGATCGTCACCGAGATTGACCCGATATGTGCGCTCCAGGCGGCCATGGATGGATTTGAAGTGCGCAAACTGGAAAATGTAGTCACGAAGGCCGACATCGTCATAACGGCCACCGGAAACAAGGATATCGTAGAAGCTCGTCATTTCAAAGCTTTGAAAGACAAAGCGATCGTTTGTAACATAGGACATTTCGACAACGAAATCGACATGGCGTGGCTCAATGGCAATTATGGAGACACCAAAGTGGAGATCAAACCTCAGGTGGACAAATACACCGTGGACGGCAAAGAAATCCTAATTCTGGCAGAAGGCCGCCTGGTGAACCTGGGATGCGCTACGGGCCATCCAAGCTTTGTGATGAGCAATAGTTTCACAAACCAGACTCTGGCGCAAATTGAGTTGTGGAACCATTCTGACAAGTACGAGAACAAGGTATATATGCTGCCCAAGCACCTCGACGAGAAGGTTGCGCGGCTGCACCTCGCAAAAATTGGAGTGGAACTCGAAGAACTGAGACCTGACCAGGCCGAGTACATCGGAGTCAAAGTGGAAGGTCCATTTAAACCCGAGTACTACAGGTACTAAGGTGCCGGACTTGAATTAACGCAATCGATTTGCCAAAACCCTATTCTATGAAAAATCTCCTAGTCCCAATCGGAAGCAATGAAAACGCGCGCAACACTTTGCAATACGCGATTGAATTTGCCCGGGAGTTCAATGCAAGGATATATCTTATCCATGTCTACAGCAGCTCCAAGGTAAGCGGTTCCTTTAAGAACGTCGACAATATCATAGAGCAAGACAGCAGGGAAGTTCTCAGGGAGCACCTGGAAAGTGTCGATTCTGACGGGGTGGAAATCATCACGAGCACTTTGAAGGGCCATTCGGAGTCTGATACTTTGAAGCAGCTGATCAAATTGCTGCAAATCGATATGATTATCGCCTCGACCAAGAATGAGGGTTCGGATGAATCGATTTTCATAGGGAAAATCACAGGTAATATCATCAAGGACACCGAAGTTCCGGTGCTGGTTATTCCGGAAGAAGCTGAATTCAAACCCATTAAGAAGATCCTGATGACCATCAAGTCGGGATCCATCAAATCGTTGTCTACTTTGGATGTTTTGATGTCTATTCGGAAACACTTTGACTCTACGATCAACCTGCTTCAGGTCAAGACGCCAAAACTGGATTCGAAAGACCTGGAGCTGAACAAGACGCTGGAAACCCTGGTTGCCAATCGGATTCAAACCCGTAACGCAACGGTATTTCAGGGGGTGCTGGAACACCTTCATGAGGAGAACCCGGACATGCTCTGCGTGATCCGAAGAAAAAGAGGTTTTTTCAAGAAGCTTTGGCAGGATGACCGCGTGAAAAAAATAGATTTCGACAGCAATATTCCCTTGCTTGTTTTAAAAGGATTGTCGTAATTTGCAATCGAAATTTTAGTGTTGGGGTTATAGCTCAGTTGGCTAGAGTGCTTGACTGGCAGTCAAGAGGTCCGGGGTTCGAATCCCCGTAGCTCCACAA
>JAHEHE010000079.1 GCA_024644725.1 Flavobacteriaceae bacterium
AGTACACTTTCGATGACGACTGGGAGTTTCCGGATAACCAGCAGGTCACATATCAATTTGCCAATGACAAATTCATAACCTGGACCGGCCATAGCAGGGGCGTTCTGAAACCGGAACGGCCCGGCAGAGGGGTAACTATCTACGGAAGCAAGGGTACGATTCAGCTGGATCGCAATTTCTACAAGTTGTTTGGATTGGATGGTCAGCCCATAAAATTTGAGTTTGAGAAGGCGAGTTCTGCGACCACGGACACCCGTGGAGAAGGGCTTCTTGACTTATCCCATGTCGGAAACTTCTTTGACGGAATTAGGAAAAACGCCTCTCTCAACGCTGACATTCAAGACGCAAGTATCTCTACAATGTTGTGTCATTTGGGAAACATGGCACAGGATGCGGGCGAAACAATCAGAATTGACTCATCCTCAGGAAAGGTCATCGGCAATGAGGGAGCTATGAAAAATTGGAAACGTAAATACGAAAAAGGATGGGAACCCAGGCTGTGATGGATACATTTGACATTTCCGGTAAGGTAGTCGTCGTGACGGGAGGATCGGGAACCCTCGGCTCAAGTTGGGCACACCACCTTGCAGGTGCAGGCGCAAAAATTGTGATTCTAGGTTCTACTGCTTCCAGAGTTGAGAAGGTAAAGAAGAATCTTCTGAAAGCCACTCCAAATGTACTTGGATTTGTCGGAAACGTACTGAACAGAGGCCATCTGGAAGAGATAAAAGGAGAAGTCTTGAAGAAATGGGGGAGAATCGATGCTCTGGTAAACGCTGCTGGAGGGAATAGGCCCGGGGCCACTATCGGAAAGGAGGAGACTATCTTTGATCTCAACCTTGAAGATTTCAAACAAGTGACGAGGTTGAACCTGGATGGCACGGTGATTCCATCGATCGTCTTTGGTGAGGCCATGGCGGATCAAAAAACAGGAAGTATCATCAACATCTCGTCCATGACGGCGACCCAGGCTGTTACACGTGTTGTGGGCTATTCAGCTTCGAAGGCTGCGATTGACAATTTCACCCGATGGATGGCGGTTGAAATGGCGAGGAAGTTCAGCCCAAATATACGAGTCAATGCGATCGCGCCCGGCTTTTTCATCGCAAACCAGAACAGAAAGCTCCTCATCCGGGAAGATGGAAGCTATACCGAACGCGGACAAGCCGTAATTGACAAGACACCCATGAATCGCTTCGGAGCGCCTGAAGAGTTGAACGGTGCACTGCATTGGCTGATCAGCGATGCCTCTTCTTTTGTTACGGGCACAATCCTGCCTGTTGACGGAGGCTTCAGTGCATTCAGTGGGGTTTGATGGATAACCTCAAGGTTCATAGGGGTCTTAAATAAACTTAAAATAGGATAAAAAATGAGTATGCTTTACGCTTGGCGATGGTTCGGGCCGGAGGATCCGGTAACCTTGGATGATATTAAACAAGCGGGTGCCACCGCAGTTGTGAGCGCCTTGCATCACGTCCCGAATGGAGAGGTCTGGACCAAAAAAGAGATCTCAACCCGAAAAGAGATGATCCGATCCAAGGGCCTTGATTGGAAGGTGGTCGAAAGCGTTCCCATTCACGAGAATATCAAAACCAGAACTGGTAACTTCATTTCTCATATCAGCAATTATAAAAAAACCCTCGAAAACCTCGCCGAAAATGGTATTTCGATTGTGTGTTATAATTTCATGCCCGTACTGGATTGGACAAGAACTTCCCTTGATTATGTCACCCAAGACGGATCAAGAGCGCTCAGATTTGACAGGGATGCTCTCGCTGCATTTGACATGTTCATTCTCATGCGAGAGGGAGCCGAAGAATCTTATTCTAAAGAGGAAAGGGAAAACGCAAGAAACTACCTCAATGAACTCACTGGTATCGAGAGACAGAAGCTCATCGACACCATAATCGCCGGCCTGCCAGGGTCGGAGGAAGGGTATTCTCTGGAACAGTTCCGTAACGCTTTGCTGGCCTATGATCGAATCGACCAGGAGACACTTCGTCAAAATCTGATAAGCTTCCTTGAAGAAATCATTCCTGTTGCCACCAGAAATAGACAATTGATGTGCATTCATCCGGATGACCCTCCTTTTCCTATTCTTGGGCTTCCCCGGGTGGTTAGTACCGAAGAAGACTATGCCCGTATCTTTAAGAGTGTTCCGGATTTGTCCAATGGCATTACTTTTTGCACAGGATCTCTTGGAGTCCGCCAAGACAACAACTTGGTTAAGATGTTCAAACGATTCGCCAACCGGGTTCATTTTTTACACTTGAGAAGCACCAAACGAGATGACTATGGAAATTTCTTCGAAGCGAATCACTTGGAGGGCGACGTGGATATGGTGGGAATCGTCAAGGAAATCATTGTCGAACAGAGCAGAAGGAGGGAGGAAGGCAGGAATGACGCGTCGATCCCAATGCGTCCCGATCACGGTCACCAGATGCTGGACGACCTGAAGAAGGTCACCAATCCAGGTTATTCCGGAATTGGAAGGCTCCGGGGGCTGGCCGAGTTGAGGGGATTGGAACTGGGAATATCCAAAAGCATAGGATTATGAGTCATTCTGAATCAGGCGAATTTATTCATGATGATTTCCTGCTCGAATCAAGTCTGGCGAGCAGGCTCTACCATGACTTTGCCAAAGAGCTGCCCATCATTGACTATCACAATCATCTTTCCGCAGCCGATATTGCAGAAAACAAACCTTTAAAGAATATTTCGCAGGCATGGCTCAGTGGAGATCACTACAAATGGCGAGCCATGCGAGCCAACGGAATCTCTGAAGAATTCATCACAGGAAAAGCTGGGGATCAGGAGAAATTTGAAAAATGGGCTCAGACAGTGCCCCATACTCTGCGAAATCCCCTGTTTCATTGGACCCATCTCGAACTAAAACGGTATTTTGACATTGACAGGACACTCAACAAGGAATCTGCGAGTGAAATCTACCAGGAAACCAATGCTATACTGGCCGAGTCAACACCGGCTCAATTGCTTCAAAAAATGAATGTCGAAGTTTTGTGCACGACCAACGGTCCGTTGGAAGATCTCTCCTCTCATATCCAGATTGCAAAGGCTGATTTCGATTTTGATGTTCTTCCCACCTTCCGATCGGATGAGCTGTTCAACGCTGACCCAGACACGTTTACTATTTTTCTCGACAGACTGGCTCAGGCAGTTTCTTTTAAAATTGCATCGCTAGCCGACTTGACTGCCGCGATTGACAGAAGGATCGATTTTTTTCATGAGCACGGCTGTCGGCTCTCCGATTTCGGAATGGGTGGGCAGTTGTCATTTGTAGATTTCACGGGTTATGAAGTCGACCTCATCTTTTCAAGGATGCTCAAGGGAGAATCCATCGGACAGTTCGAGCTTGACAAATACAGATCCTTCATGTTCCTTTATCTGGGAAGAAAGTACCATGAGAAATCCTGGACGCAACAGTATCACCTCGGTGCTATCCGCAACAACAACAGTCGTTTGAAAAAACGGGTGGGTAATGACGCAGGTTGTGATTCCATAGGGGACTATTCCCTCTCGAACTTCCTCTCAGGGTTTTTTGATGCGCTAGATCGTGACAATCAGTTGGCAAAAACCATCACTTACAATCTCAATCCTTCTCAAAATGAGGTTTTTGCAACGATGTTGGGTAATTTCAATGATGGAACTGTACCTGGTAAAATGCAATGGGGAGCCGCCTGGTGGTTCCTAGATCAGAAGGACGGTATAGAGAAACACCTCGATGCAGTTTCAAACATGGGTCTTTTGTCTCGTTTCGTCGGAATGATAACCGACAGCCGAAGTTTTCTTTCCTTTCCGCGTCACGAGTACTTCAGAAGGATTCTGTGCAATGTGCTCGCCCGGGATGCGGAGCAGGGCTTGATACCCCAGGACCAGGGCTTGTTGAAGCAAGTTGTCGAAAACATCTGTTATTCCAATGCCAGGCGATATTTTGAATTTGATCGAAAGCAATGATGGGAAAGACTTTCTTACTCTTGTTGATCCTGATTTTGAACCAGGCTTGTGCTAGTGACAGCAAACCTCAGCTGCTCTATCTGGCTCACAACATGCCCCAGTCACATCCGGTCCATCAGGGGATTCTCGAGATGCAGCAATCGCTCGAAACAAAATCCGGAGGCACACTCAGGATAAAGGTTTTCTCCGACGGCCAGCTCGGGTCCGAAAGGGAGGTGCTGGAACTATTGCAAATCGGCAGTATCGCCATTACCAAAGTAAGCGCTGCAACTCTGTCCAATTTTGTGCCCGAGTATCACGTTCTCGGCATTCCTTTTCTATTTCGGGATGAATTGCACAAATTTGAGGTGCTCGAAGGAGAAATCGGAAAATCCATCCTGGAAAAAGGAAATAAGTACTGGCTTCGCGGACTTTGCTTTTACGACGCCGGGAGTCGGAGTTTCTATACCAGCACCAAGGCCATAAGAAGCCCGGAGGATCTGAAAGGCATGAAAATACGTGTGATGAACAATCAAATGTCGATCAATATGGTCAAGGCCATGGGCGGATCCGGAACTCCAATGGCCTTTTCGGAACTTTACACCGCCTTGCAGCAAGGAGTGGTAGACGGAGCCGAAAACAATCCGCCTTCCTTTGTGGAATCCAACCATTACGAAGTCTGCAAATACTATACCCTGGACGAGCACTCGGGTGTGCCGGATGTCCTTGTCATAAGCACGAAATATTGGAGTCGCCTTTCCGAACAGGAGAAAGAATGGCTCCTGGAGGCATCGGTGGAATCGGCGGAAGCCCAAAAGAAGTACTGGAAGAAATCGGTTGAGCGATCGATGAAAGTGGCCCTTGACAATGGAGTAGAAGTAATCGTGCCCGACAAGTCCCTTTTTGCAGAGCAGGCCATGACCGTAAAGGAAGATTTCAAGAGGGACTATCCGGAATTAGTCGATTTGGTAAATCAAATTGAGTCGAAGTAGACATGACAAAGACAGAACGCCTTTACGAGAGAGTTAAATACATGATGGAAGTTTTTCTTGTCTTCTTATTCGGGCTCCTCGTCATCGATGTTTTGTGGCAAGTCCTTTCTCGCTACTTCCTGAAGGGTTCTTACTCCTTCACCGAGGAACTCGCCCGCTTTCTGCTCATCTGGCTTTCTGTGTTGGGCGCCGCCTATTTGAATGCCAGGAGAGAACATCTTTCAATGGACTTCATTTATGCCAAGCTTTCAAAAAGGAAGAAGTTCTACCTGTCTGTCTTTGGTGAAGCGGTCATTTTCCTGTTTGCCTTCCTGGTGATGCTGGTGGGTGGGTCCAATCTGGTCTTTACCACGATGCGCCTGGAGCAATTGTCGGGCACGCTTCAGATTCCTCTGGGTTATGTTTACAGCATTCTGCCGCTTAGCGGTTTCCTGATCATGTGTTTTTCCGTTTATCATATCCTTGGTTTTTTCACAGAACATAAAAAGAAGGCTTTATGAGTGTGGAAGTTCTGAGCATATTGGTGCTGTTTGTCAGTTTTGCGATTTTGTTGTTTCTCAAAGTTCCAGTGGCCTATGCCATAGGTGTTTCTACCCTTTTCAGTCTTTTGCTGAATCTTGATCATCTTCCTGGACTCACAACCATAGCGCAACGAATGACTTCAGGTCTTGACAGTTTTGCTCTGCTTGCGATTCCTTTCTTTGTGCTGGCCGGCGAAATAATGAAAAGAGGTGGGATCGCCAATCGACTCATCCGATTTGCCAATTCGCTTGTAGCCTCGCTTCCAGGAGGACTTGCTTATGTCAACGTGCTAGCCTCCATGCTTTTTGGGGCCATTTCAGGGTCCGCCATTGCTGCAACTTCGGCCATCGGGAGCATCATGACAGATAAAATGGAAGAGGAGGGTTACCCACGTGAGTTCAGCGCTTCGGTCAATATCACTTCTTCAACTACCGGTTTGTTGATTCCGCCAAGCAACATCCTGATCGTTTATGCTCTGGCCAGCGGCGGGGCTGCATCAGTTGCGGCGCTCTTTGTTGCCGGTTATCTTCCGGGCATTCTGGTTGGGATGACCCTCATGGGATACATCGCGTTCGTCGCGACAAACAAAAATTTTAAACGCGGAAGAAGGGCGACTATAGGAGAAATATGGAAATATTTCAGAAGTGCCTTCTTCAGCCTGCTTTTACTCGTGATTGTGGTCGGGGGCATTGTAGCCGGTCTTTTCACGGCAACCGAAGCCTCTGCCATCGCTGTTCTTTACGCTGCTTTGCTTTCTTTGATCTATGGCGACATTTCAACCAGAGATTTCCCTGATATTCTATTGAGTGCGGCCAAAACCACCGCCGTAGTAATGTTCCTTATCAGCACATCCATGGCGATGTCCTGGTTATTCTCGTTTCAGGGAATACCACAAATGATCAGTGGATTTCTGTTGGAAGAATTCAGCGATAAGATCATTATTTTTCTGGTGATTAACCTGGTTCTACTTGTTATTGGCACCTTTATGGACATAACCCCAGCCGTTCTCATTTTTACTCCAATTTTTCTTCCCGTAGTCATGGAGCTCGGCATGGATCCGGTGCATTTTGGGATTGTCATGGTGCTCAATCTCTGTATCGGACTCTGTACCCCACCGGTTGGGACGATACTGTTTGTCGGTAGCGGGGTCGCTCAAGTATCTGTGTCGAAAGTCATAAAACCCTTGCTGGCCTTCATTGGCATCATGCTGCTTGTGCTCCTTGTGGTTCTATATGTGCCAGAGATCTCGCTTTTTCTGCCTTCGCTATTCGGTTTGTGAGATTTGACACAGATAATTTGAAACAAAACCTGTTATGATTCGTCGTATAGTGCAAATAATATTGAATCGACATATGAGTTATAAATTACATTTTTTCCTGGTCTGTTTCATTCTTCTAATCATGACTTCATGCCGGGAGGCTTCGGATAAGAAGAGTTTATCCTATGAAATTTCACATAAGAAAAATTCGAACGATGCACTTCTTCAGGTTGACATGAATTTTGAAGCAAGTGAGGATGGAACGACGACTTTGATCTATCAGGATAAAGCCTGGGGACAAGACAGTCTCTTCAATTCCATACGCGATATTAGGCTCTTGTCGGAGGGCAAGCTCAGAATTGAAAGAGACAGCAATAAAATAGTTGTGGAGCATGATCCGTCAATGGAAAGGCTCAAAATCAGCTATACCCTGGAACAAGACTACAAGGGTCCTACAACATCCAGAAAGGTATATCGACCCATCATTCAGCCGGAGTATTTTCAAGTCTTTGGACAGAATCTGTTGATACTGCCTGAAAGTGCGACAAATAATGAAGCTTTTGACCTTTCGATTACCTGGAGCGTCCCGGAAAAGGACTATTCGCTGCAAAGCAGTTTCGGAAATCACCAAAGGAATCAAATTATTAGCGACGTTACGCAGGACGAGTTATACTCTTCTGTTTTTGTCGGAGGAGACTTCAGGATCCATGACATGGATCTTCAGGGAAATCAGGTGGCATTAGCCATTCGCGATAGCTGGGAAGCATTTGATGACTCGACCATGGTGGAACTCCTGAAAAACACGCTCATGGCCCAAAGAAAGTTTTGGAATGACCATTCCCAACCTTATTTTTCAGTAACGATGATTCCCATATTCGAACCAAACGGAAGCAGTTGGCAGGGAACAGGACTGACGAATTCCTTTGCTCTGGCCGCTTCCAACAACGAATACCTGGAAGTTCAGGGACTCGTGTACCTGTTGAACCACGAATTGCAGCACAACTGGATCGGATTGACGATCAAAAATGACAATGAAGAAGAACAGTATTGGTTCAGTGAAGGTTTTACCGACTATTATACCATGAAGAACATAGCGATCAATCGGATTTACGATTTGGATGAAAAATTTTTTATCCAGGAGTTCAATTCCAAATTGAAGAATCTATACAAATCCCCGGTTGTGGCATCTCCAAATTCCGAAATCAATTACGATAATTTTTGGAAGGACAGGCATTACAGCGATCTTCCTTATTTGCGCGGTGCCGTTTTCGCCTTTATCCTGGATCAGCAGATACAGCGGGACTCCAATGGCGGAAAGAGCCTGGATGATGTCATGAAACAATTGCATGAGAATTCTGACACGAAGCTTTCTCATCCCTATTTTGTAAAAACGGTCAACCCCTATTTGAAAGAAGACTTCGAACCCTTCTTCAATCGTCACATCGTTGACGGCGAACCGTTTGAAATGGAGACAATTTTCAAAGATCTGGGCCTCGATTATCAGGTCTCTGACTCGATACCTCAGCTCAATGATACTCCGTTGAATATTTCCAAACTTGGATTTACCTCTCCTGCGCCCTGAATGAATTTCTATATCTTTAGGGAGTGGAGAAAGAAACACCTGAAAATTCAAATCTTCAAGAGTCGAGACTCGGACTCGGGCTTGCCGCTATCGGAAGGCCCGAGTATATCAACATCAGGGAGCATCCGGATGAGGATAAAGCCGAATCATCCTACAGACACCGTGCAATAAGTCTTCTCGAATTCGCATATCAAAAGGGTGTTCGAGATTTCGACACCGCTGCATCATACGGTAAAGGTGAGCAGTTTCTGAAAGATTGGTATCACCAGAAAAGGTATTCGGATGTGCGACTCAGCTCAAAGTGGGGATACACCTACAAAGCGAACTGGGAGATCGGGTATAAAGGACCCCACGAGGTAAAGGAACACAGTCTTGACAAACTTCTAGAGCAGTGGTCAAATGCGGCAGAACTGCTCCCCGGATTGAAAACCTATCAAATTCATTCAGCTACCTTTGAAAGCGGGATTCTCAAAAACAACGAGGTCTTTGATGAATTGGACCGAATTAAAAGGACTACAGGAATCCAGATTGGAGTTTCAGTTAGCGGAGACAATCAAAAGGACGTCATTTCAGCGGCGGCAAAAATAAAGGTAGGAGGGAAGGATCTGTTTGACAGCTTCCAGGTGACGTATAACATTTTGGACACTTCCACGCACAGGGTTCTGCACGGGCTGCTCAAAAAAGGAAAAACGATCATCGTAAAGGAAGCCCTGGCAAACGGTAGGCTTCTTCGGAACAAGAATTATCCCCGTTATGAACCTCTCTACCAAATATTGGATGAGATTGCATCCGCTTATGGAGTTGGTACCGATGCAATTGCTCTTCGCTTTGTCATGGACCATTTAAAACCCTCTCTTGTTTTGAGTGGTGCCGCCACGAAACTGCAACTCGACTCCAACCTCAAAGCCCTGAACATTCAATTGAGCCCTAAGGAAATAGCTTCACTGAAAAAATTTCACATCGAAACCGAAGCCTATTGGTTGGAGCGAAAGCAGTTGAACTGGAACTGACACGCAAGAGGGGAACTTATGCAGAATTAATATATTTATGGCTGATTTTATTATCACTAAGTCGTTTTAATCACCACCACGAATGAAAAGGAGACAGTTTGTCAAGAAATCGATGATGGGCTCCCTGGCTTCAGTTTTGGGAATGAACATCGTTTACGGATCTTCAATGCCTGAGAACTACACCCTTTTGGGATTACAGGATCCGGATCCCTTTAAAATGTTTGAATTGGATTCGTCCATGCTTGTGCTCAACAACAGGCCCTGGAATATAGAGGCACAGGCCCATTTGCTGGATGACAAGGTTACGCCGAACAGCCGAATGTTCATCAGAAACAACGGTCTGATCCCCAAAGAAATCGACGAAAAAAACTGGAAGCTGACCATTGACGGGGAATCAGTTAAGGAGGCCCGATCATTCACTTTGGAAGAACTCAAAAGCAAGTTCAAAACCCACTCGTATCAACTCACCCTGGAGTGTGGCGGAAATGGCAGGAGTGAATTCGATCCTCCCGCTAAGGGAAACCAATGGACAGTTGGGGCGGTTCATTGTGCGAAATGGACAGGAGTGCGCCTCAAGGATGTACTCAACGAGGTTGGAATCCTGGAAGACGCTGTCTATATTGGCTATCACGCCAGGGATGTCCATCTTAGTGGAGATTCGTCCAAGGAGCCCATCTCGAGAGGCGTACCGATTGCGAAGGCACTTCAGGATGAAACCCTGATCGCCTTTGAAATGAACGGTGGTCCGATTCCACTGGCTCATGGATTCCCACTTCGGCTCGTCGCTGGGGGTTGGCCCGCCTCAGCCTCAGGGAAATGGATCGACAGGATCAGCATCCGGAACAAGGAGCATGATGGCTCAAAAATGCAGGGCTCTTCCTACAGGGTTCCTAAAAACCCGGTGGCACCGGGCG
>JAHEHE010000148.1 GCA_024644725.1 Flavobacteriaceae bacterium
AGTAAACAGTTAAACCTATATGATATGGAAAACTTAAAAAAACAATTAAAGATGAGAGCCCGAATCAAATTACTTATCATGCTTTGCCTGACAATGGGACTGCAACAGGCATTTGCACAAGATGATCTCAAAGAGGAAATCAAAGAACTGTCAAAGACTAAATGGGAATTGATGGCAGACAAAAACGTGGATAAGCTTGCTGAACTTTTTGATGATAAGTCAAAATTTGTTCATATGAGCGGAACCTGGAAAAAGAATAGAGAGCTCGAAATTATTGAAACTGGAAGCATTTGGTATAAGAATGCTGAGGTTCATGATGTGGCTGTCGAAATGTTCGGAGATGACACAGCCATTGTCTGGAATCGAATAACACTGACGGCTCATGTGCGAGGCGATGACGTGGAAAATGAATTTACGGTTACCGAATTCTACAAGAAGGACGGGAAAGATTGGAAATTACTGGATTTAACCTTTAGCAAAGTACGTGACACTCATGAAATTGAGCATTAACGGAAATTCAATGAAATCATCTTTTTTTAAAAATGATATGAATTTAATGAGGAACAAGATATCTGTTTTAATAATTCTTTTCTGTTCCGGCCTATTTGCGCAGGCTCAAGTTGCAAATACAGTCAATGTAAAAACCCCGGAAGTCAGAATTGGCTCAGGAATCATTCAGGGAACCTTTGAAGAAAATGTTTCCGTTTTCAAGGGCATCCCATATGCCGCCCCTCCTATTGGGGAATTTCGATGGCGTCCTCCCCAACCCGTTGAACCCTGGAAGGGAGTAAAGGAGGTCACTGAGTTCTGCACCGATTGCGCCCAAGGGGGATGGGGAGCGTCTCCAGGAACAATTGCGGAGGGCTCATCTGAAGATTGTCTATATCTCAACTTGTGGGCACCTTCGGAAGCAAGTGCGGGTGACAGGCTCCCGGTGATGGTTTGGATTCACGGAGGGGGATTTACAGGGGGTTCGGGCTCCGGACCGCAAACCTTTGGGAATCATTTTGCGAAACAGGGGGTGATTTTGGTAACGATCAATTACCGCCTCGGGCGTCTTGGGCATTTCGCCTTCCCGGCACTGTCCAAAGAGCATCCTGAAGAACCCAAAGGCAGCTACGCCTACATGGATCAGATCGCAGCGCTTCAGTGGGTGCAGAAAAATATTAATGCTTTTGGCGGGGATCCGGGCAATGTGACCATTTTCGGCTTTTCAGCGGGCGGGGTTTCGGTTCATACCCTTATGACTATCCCATCAGCAAAGGGGCTGTTTCACAAGGCGATCAGCGAATCCGGCGGAGGCAGGGACGGTGTTCTGACCGGACGGCCGATAAGCAAAGACAATATTGATCCCATGTACCCCGTATCTGCCGAAACCATAGGAATCAATTTCGCCCGCAAGAATGGAATCATGGGCGCAGACCAGGATGCCTTGTCCAAACTGCGCAGCCTTACCGCCAGAGAAATCGTTGATGGCGGGCAAGAAAATGACGGAGAGGGAGGTCCCCGGATTTATTCAGGCCCGATTCTGGATGGCAAACTGGTCGTGGAGACGGCTGAGAGCGGTTACAAGGGAGGGCGACAAATGAAAGTTCCGCTCATCATCGGATCCAATAGCGCCGAAATTGGTGGTGGCTTCGTCAATTCGAGCAGTACCAAGGAAGAACTCTTTTCAATGTTTGGAAAATGGGCTGATGAAGCAAGAATTGCCTATGATCCTGACGGGGACAGTGAGTTTGCAGAGGTGATCACAAAATTCAATACGGATTGGGTTTGGACCGAACCTGCAAGGTTCACGGCTAAGTGGTTTGCAAAAAATGGAATGCCCGCTTATTTCTACCAATTTGGTTATGTGCCGCAAGCCTTGAAAGAGAGAATGCCCTATGGCGCGGGTCATGGGTCTGAAGTCGCATTTGTATTCAATAACCTAAATGCGCGCTGGGGGTCTCCTGACACGACGACTGAAGATGAGAAGGTAGCTCGGATAATGAACGGCTATTGGGTAAATTTTGCTAAAACCGGAAATCCAAACGGCCCAGGTCTTGCCGAATGGCCCGTTTACGATTCCAAAAAGAACGAAATCCTCGATATTGAAGTTGATGGAAAAATCGTGGGTAAGGCCGATCCCAGAAAGGCAAGACTCGATTTGATCGAAAAAGCCTTCAAGTTCAGGGCAGATATTCAGACACGCGGAGGCATTTAACCCTAATGTGGGTCAATGCCCGATGGATTTCGATTTTATCACTTTAAAATTATCTTGTTAACTTTAAAAATTATCTTCGAACATGGCAATATTCAATCTGAAAATTAACGGAGAAACACGTCAGGTAGATGCGGACCCGGCTACGCCAGTATTGTGGGTTTTGCGAGATCATTTGAAACTCGTTGGCACAAAATATGGATGCGGCATTGCACAATGCGGATCCTGTACAGTCCATTTGGGCGGAGTTGCAGTGCGCTCTTGTCAGCTACCCGTATCAGGAATTGTCGGGCAGGAAATCACGACGATTGAAGGCCTCTCGGAGAAGGGAGACCACCCAGTTCAGAAGGCCTGGTTGGAAGTGGACGTCCCTCAATGCGGATATTGTCAGGCCGGGCAGATCATGACGGCTGCTGCATTGTTAAAAACGAATCCCAATCCCTCTGATGAAGAAATTGAAGCCACAATGAACGGGAACATTTGTCGGTGTGGTACTTATACGAGAATCAAAAAAGCGATCAAACTGGCTGCATCGGATTCTAACTCCTAAATCTTTTACAATGACTCAATTCAAAACGAAAATAGGAAGAAGAGCTTTCATTAGGAATTCCAGTCTTGCCGGAGGTGGGCTTATATTAGGATTCAGCTTCCTGAATTCCTGCCAACCCAAAGATGCGGAAAGAATGGCAGTCAAAGAAATGCCTAAAGAGTGGTTCGAGATAAATGGATATTTGAAGATAGGTGAAAACGGATTGGTAACCATTATGTCTCCCAACCCGGAAGGCGGTCAGAATGTGAAGACTTCCATGCCCATGATCGTGGCCGAGGAACTCGACGTGGACTGGAAAGACGTAATCGTAGAGCAGGCACCTCTGGACACCGAGTTGTACACGCGTCAGTTCATTGGGGGCAGCCAGGCTATTCGCCGGGGATGGAACGGCCTCCGTATGG
>JAHEHE010000149.1 GCA_024644725.1 Flavobacteriaceae bacterium
ATTCAATTCCCCATATGGCGATGATCACTTCCCTTTCCACCCCGAAGCGGGCCTCGATCCGGTCGAGCAGTTCCTGATGCTTGGAAAGCATTTTTTTGCCCTTGGAAATGGTCTTCCGGGTGACAAATAGTGGGCGGTATTTGTAATAGGGCTTAGCCTCCCACTGACGATCCATCAGCTCAAGCACTCTCTTGTCGATACTGACGCCCCCGAACCAGCTGTCGAGTTCTTGGCGGCTGAAATTGTGCTGCCCCTGCAGTTCATCAAACAATTTCGTATACCTTGCGCTGGCGAGGTCGATGGCCTGGCCGTCTTTTACCAAATCGGCAGCTTTGGGCTTTTCAGCAGCAGCGGCGAGAAACGGAGAAAAAAAGAAGAGGAGAAAAAGAATATAACGACAGAGCATTGACGATCGATGGAACAGCGATGAGCCGAGGGGGAGGCATACCGTTGTAAAGGAGCCTGCACTAAGCTTTGAACTCGGCATGGGGCTGTTATCCATAGGTTGCATTGAAGCGGTCGATAAAGTCACCCAGCATATCCTCCGGAAGGGCATTAATGCCCGCCGCCGCCGCGCGCCCGCCGCCGCTGGGAAATGACAGACAGAGGATGTCAGCACTGTGTTTAGCAGCGATCGGAGCCCGGACACTGATTCGCAATGTCCCGTCACTGTTCTCGGTAATCATGGCATGAGCACCGGTCGGATTTTCCCTGGCCTTGAGATTGGCAAAGACGCCCGACACCCTCCTTGACCAGGGACTGTCGGGAAAACGATACACTCGGTTGTCGCCGGTGCTGGAGAATATATTCTGGCCAAGAGCCAGACTCATGTCGTTTTCATACCCGGTTTTAAGTGTTTTTAAGGTGTGGGATTCTTCTGAAAAATCAAAGGGATTACGGTACTTTTTAACCGCATTGTAGAGATAATCCGGGCTGAAGTAGAGATCTTCGAGCTGCGCTCCGTAGCCGTTGTAGTTTAAAAGTTCCCCGATTTCTCTGAGTTTGGCGGTCTTTTCTTCAGAGAGGGACAATTCTGAGGCGGCACTGGCAGCTACCGGATGAAGGTTGTCGCCAAAGGCCGCGCAGATGGCCCAGAGCCGGTATTTTCCATCGAGCAGCGCGTCGACTATTAGAGAAGTACAGCGGTCGGCCTGGGGTTCTATGTGAGCTTTTAGAAGAGGAGATTCCGGTATGTCGCCGGCAAAGTGATGGTCGATATAGACTACCTCGTTGTTATGGCTCAGAAGATCCTGCAGAGATTTACTGTTGACATGCATCGAGATGTCCAGCACGGTGACAATGCTGTTTTCGACATCTCTGATTCTTTCCAGAAGACCAATGTCACGTTTTACCCCGGTCACCAGAACGGCATCAGGGGCCGGTTCGATAAGCCGCAACTGATGCAGGCTGCAAATCCCATCCGCATCTCCATTGAAGACGTCGTAGCGGCCAGGATCGGCGGTCTTCTCTCGAGCAACCATGAAGCAGCTGAATTAGTCGGTGGTCATATGTTAATAATAGAACTTCAAAGGACTGCCTAGATTGGCGAGACTGAATATCAGCATGAAGGAAGTTTCTTCAGGCGTATATTGAGATCCCAGTTCAACCGACCAGCATAAGGCTTGATAGAGCAGCGACAGATTGGCTTCGTTGGTTTCGTCGTTGGCTATGGAATGCTCGATGTTGAATCTGGCCCTGAGACTGCGGAACAGTCCAGCCTCTATGAAAGCGTTGATCTGATTGGTTTCGTCCAGTTCTCCATCGTCTCTGAAATAATATTCCAGCCTGAAAAGATCGCCGCGCTTGGTTCTGAAGGAACTATCCAAGTCGTGTAAGACGAAACCGCTATCGTAGACATCAAAATCGGTCTTGTACTGGAACTCAAGTAACCTGAGGGGAATCCATTTGAGATCCACATTTATGTCGGAAAACGGTTCATCGGAACGATCTTCCAGAAAACTGTAGTTCTGGGTGATTTTGAACCAGCCATAGTTCCGATCAAAGCTGTCGCTGGAAAGGGCATCGAAGAAATTGTCAATACCATAGGCCAATTGATTCTTTTCACTAACCGTGTCAATCCCATCAAATTTGGGCAGGTCATCCTGATCGACATCTGGAAGGAAGTCGTATTCGACAAAAGGGCGAACCTGATGGCTCAGACCTGTCATGCTTTCCCCCGACAACGCAAACGTGCGCATCAGGGTGGTGCCGAGTTCAGCCCTTAGGTCATAGAGCAACCTGTTTTGCGAGTCGCTCTCATCCCATTGCGTGTCGCCGTATTCCTGGACGATGTAATAGGTGTCTCTGAGCCCCACTTCAGCCCGTGATTCAAGATAAGGGCTGATTGGCAGTGGTGCACTGAGGGTGGGGTAGAGGTCGAAGCGATGTCCTCCGATACCCTCTTCACGCCAGAAGTTGACATAATCTGTATCCCACTGCAAGGTCAGGTCCCACAAATTCTCGAAGGGGATGGTTCCGGTGTAGTCGATGGCAGGCAAGTTCCATAGCGGGGTTGGGAGTTCATTGCCGTCCGCATCGAACTTGGTGTCATCCGAGCGGACATCGTTGATGCCAAGAAACCTGGCTTCAAGCGAGGTTGCTCCCCAGGCTCGTTGAATGCCAAAGCGGTTGGTCCGTTGATCATCCGTCTTGTTTTCCAGACTTCGACCGAAGGTGTCCAGATATTGATCATTGCTGCTTATGAACCCGGTGAGGCCGGTGTTGAATTCTCTTAGATAGTCCCGATCAGAGACAATATCGAGATCAAGACGTGAGGTCCAGGAGGGACCAAAATCCTGATCCGCCTTGCCGCGGAACCAATAACGATCCTTGTTTTCATGGGTATAGCCGGTATCCTCATAATACTCGGTTTCCGATGGATCGGTGAGATCATCATAAAGGTAGTTGCCCATGAACAACCCCTTGTCGTTGGGGTCAGTGATGTAGCGGAATTCTAGGCCCGGCATATAGCCACGGTTGGCAAAATATTGGGTGTAAATGGTCAGGTCTGTCGAATCCGAGATGTTCCAGAAGAATGGCAGGTTGAAACCGAAACCACTGTTTTCAGCCGTACTCAACTCCGGCAGCAGAAAGCCGGTCTCCCTTTTATTTTTGGCCGGCAGCATCAGCCATGGAGAATAAAAT
>JAHEHE010000080.1 GCA_024644725.1 Flavobacteriaceae bacterium
TGTTGAAATCATCACTCATCGCCACATAACAGTCTTCTCTCCAACGTTCCAAATCGACACTTGAAGATTCTGAGACTTTGAGACTCGGCAAAAGATTCATGGCATCCATTAGCCTGTTGTATCCCTTTTCTGCAGCGAGTATGGCGTCATTCGAGAAATCCAGGACGCTCCTGTAATGCGCCTGCATCATGAAAAATCTTGCCACACTCGGGGCATATGCCTTTGAAATATTGGGGTTGTTGCCGGTAAAGATTTCCTCGGGCAAAATATTGTTCCCCGTGGATTTGGCCATTTTCTTGCCGTTCATGGTCAGCATGTTGCCGTGCATCCAGTAACGCACCGGAGCAACATGGTTGCAGGCCTGGGCCTGGGCTATCTCGCATTCGTGATGCGGAAACTTGAGGTCCATGCCTCCCCCGTGTATGTCAAATTCTTCTCCCAGGTATTTGGTGCTCATTACCGAACACTCGAGGTGCCAACCTGGGAAACCAATGCCCCAGGGGGAGTTCCATCGCTGAATGTGTTCCGGTTCCGCCCTCTTCCAAAGCGCAAAGTCCTGTGGGTTCTTTTTGTCGCTCTGCCCGTCAAGAGTACGTGTGTTTTCAATCGCGTCCTCAATCTTTCTCTTTGACAGAATGCCGTAATGCTCCTTTTCATTGTATTTCATCACGTCGAAATAGACCGAGCCATTTACGATATATGCGAGTCCATTTTCGAGAATTGTCTCGATGGCCTGGATTTGTTCCAAAATATGGCCCGTAGCAGTCGGCTCTATGCTTGGTGGCAGGTTGTTGAACTTTTCCAGGATGCTGTGAAAGTCAATCGTGTATTTCTGTACGATCTCCATGGGCTCTAACTGCTCCAACCTTGCTTTTTTCGAGATCTTGTCCTCTTCTGAATCTTCGGTCAGATGCCCTGCATCGGTGATGTTCCTGACGTAACGAACTTTGTAACCCACATGAATCAAGTATCTGAAAATCATATCGAAAGACATGAAGGTCCTGACATTTCCAAGGTGCACGTTGCTGTAAACCGTCGGGCCACAGACATACATGCCTACATAGCCCTCCTTGACGGGATTGAAGATTTCTTTCTTATTCGTAAGTGAATTGTAGATGAATAAGTCTCTAATTTTTTCCACTGAAGTCAATTTTTGTGCTGCGAAATGTTCTTGCTGCTAAAAGATACAAACATAATAAAAAAACATCCGCCATTGACTGTGCGGATGTTTCTCTTTAAAGTTGCAAAATCGCTTAATTCACCGTTGTGATCTTGCAGTAGTCAACGTCCATTTCCAATTTAGCGTTCTTGGGCATTTTGACCTTTAAAGTGCGTTTGACTTTGATCTTTTGACGCTCTGCCAGTATCTTCTGAATCTCTGTCTGACGCTTCATCACTTCTTTTTCAACTTCACGGGCCTGCCTTTCCGCCATCTTTGCCTGCCTCTCAATCTCCTTGGCCTGCCGCTCTACCTCCCGTTCTGCTTTTACCCGGGCCTGTTCTTGTATCACAATGATTTGTTTCTCCATCTCCTTATGCTTCTCGTCCATCTCAAGGTGACTCTCCTTCAATTCCTCTTTCAGACGTTGCAATTGCTCCTTGTTCCTTTCCTGCCATTCCTTGAGATAGGCACTGTTCCTCTTGAACTCCTCGTAGTCGAAGCTCAGTGACTCATAGTCCAGGTTGGTGTTGAAATCAAAGTTGTAATCGATGTCCGAGAAATCTGAAATTTCTGGTAGCATGACGTGAAGGGAATCCAGCGCTTCCAGCACATGAGCAGAAATCTCCGGAATATCCACAACCACATTTCCGAGATACTTGTCATTGTGGATAAAGAAAAACTCGTTTCCAAAACTATCCGAATTGGCGATAATCTCAATGGTATTGCCTTTTTTTTCGGTCTCAACCACCCAGGAATCAAAAATGTTTTTCGCCTCTGATTCTGACAAGCCTTCCACAGTCATGACGCCTTGAACTTCGACCCGATTTTTGTTCCATTCTTCAATTTCGATCTCCGTGTAGGAGGCGTCGATTATAACCTTGGCCTGGTGGTCAACGGGAAATTCACTTACCGGGGTCATGAATTCCTGAGCATGGACAGGGCCGAATAATAGCCCTGCTATTAGCAATATTCTAAATTGTAGCTTTTTCATTGTTTATCGTTTTAATTTTTTTCAATTCCTTTTTTAATTCGACCATCAATTGCAAACGCATTTGAAGGTTGTCTATCAGATTGTTGATTAATTCCTCGTCAATTGTATCCACTCGAAGCTGGCGGGACAGCAATTCATACTCCCGGGTCAATCCATTCATTCTTCTCAGGTAATCATCGAGAAGTGCGCGGTTGTCATCGGTCACTTCCAAACTGGCTAGTTCAAAGTTTATCGCAGTGAGATAGTAGTTCTCAATTTTCTTCAACTCTGGTGAGTAGTCCTTGAGGCTTATCTCAGTCGTTTGAGGAACGGGACTATTCTCAATACCCTCCTGAACAGTAAACACATAACCCAGTCCGAAAAGAACAAGCACGGTGGCTGCAACACTCAGGAACCTCAGGGAAATCCCTCGACTGCTGTGCAATTCTTTTTTCAACTTCCTCTCAAAAACCGAGCGGTCGTTGGCAGGTAATTTTCGTAACATCTTTTCCTCTTTAAATCTTTCTCTTAAATCATCTTTCATAATTACGTGCAGTTAAAAGTTCTTTGAGCCTTGATTTGCCTCGCGAAAGTTGTGATCTTGACGCAACCTCGGATATATCCAGGATCTGCGCCACCTCCTGGTGATCATAGCCCTCGAGGAGATACAATTTGACCACATTCTTGCATTTAAGGGGCAATTCTTCAATACACCTTACAATTTCATTCAGACTGATCTCAGGATCGACATTCCAGGAAGTCTCGTCCTGAACGGGTTCCAAGTGTTCCTTCAGCTCTACGGTCTCAATTTTCTTTCTTTTGATCCAGTCGAGGCACTGGTTGATTACGATTCGCTTCAACCAGGACCCGAATGTTGCCTCTCCTGTAAAGGATTCAATCTTCTTAAAGGCTTTTAAAAATGCCTCGTGCATCAAGTCCTGTGCAAGTGCGTCATCCTTTACCATATTGAACGCCGTGGTAAACATGGACTGACAGTAGGCATCGTACAATTCCATCTGAGCCCTTTGATCATTCTTTCGGCACTTCTCAACCAGTTGTAAATGATAGATATTGGTCATTCAGCTAATTTCTTCTACTCTAAATACGACTCACAAATGAATACGTTGCAGAGTTTTTGAGTTTTATTTAAAATTATAAATTTTGACTCATTCTGGCAGGAAGTATGGCAGAAACAAAAAAGAGGGCATAAAGCCCTCCTGAATTATTTTGAAACATGAAATGTTCAAGCTGTCAAATCGAATTATTCTTCGACGATTTCGATCTCGAAAAGCAAATCGGCGTTCGGTGGAATTACCCCTCTCGATCCCTGTTCTCCATACCCGAGGTGAGAAGGTATCATAAGCAGGGCCTTGTCTCCGTAGTTTAGCTGCTGCAACCCTTCTTTGAAACCGGGGATGAGCAAAGCCTCAGGACTGTAGTCCATAGTTACCGGCTGATATCCCCCGGCCTGATCCCTTCTCCGGTCGTATTTGCCATAGGTCTCGGCGACTTCTTTGACATTGGAGTCAAATAGATCTCCGGTTGAGAAGTATCCGGCGTAATTTACTTTGACTTTACTCCCGGTTTTGGGTTTTAAGCCCGTTCCTTTTGTAATGGGGATAACTTTTAAGCCGGATGGCAATACAGTGGCATTGGCCTCATTTTCCTCTATAAAGCTGAGTAGTTTTGCCTTTTGCTTTTCTTTCATTTCTTCTGCCTGCCTTTTCTCCTCCTCGATTCTTGCAAAATAGCTTTCAAATTCCTTGGCGGCGTCAAAATTCTTTGCCTCTTTGCCCACTCGAATAATGTCTATTCTGTTTATTTTGTCATCCTGTTGGATGGAGTCCACGACCTCCATGCCCTGAACGACATATCCAAAGACGCTGTGTTTCCCATCCAACCATTTGGCCGCCTTCAAGGTAATGAAGAACTGGCAGCCGTTTGCATCTGGGCCAGAATTCGCCATAGAGAGAATTCCAGGGCTGTCATGGATCAACTTGAGGTAACCCTCTTCATCTATCGGGAACTCATCCTCGAATTTATAGCCCGGATCACCGGATCCGTTACCTCTGGGGTCGCCACCCTGAATGACGAAATCCTCCACAACTCGATGAAACCGCAAACCATCGTAAAATCTCTTTTGAGCGAATTTCTCGTCCACATAGGTATTGGTCCCTTCTGCCAACGAGACAAAATTCGCAACTGTGATGGGAACGAGTTCGTACTCCAGTTTCAACAAAACATCTCCCTTGTCGGTTTGCAAATCGGCATACATGCCATCATCCAGGTTATCGTATTTTGTGCTCTTACAAGAGGTCAGAAGCACCAGCGAAAGAAACAATACTGTACTAATTCTTTTCATTATCGGTCAATTTATTTACTTTAATCAATTCAACTTTATAAATGAGCGGTTGGTTGGGGTTGATCCTTTCGGATCCGGTATACCCGTAGGCTTTGTAAGAAGGAAACAGAAAGGTTACGCGTTCTCTCTCTCGCATTAGTTTTAATCCATCTTGCAAACCCGAAATCAACTCTTCCTTGTCTACAAAATAGCTCTGCGGACCCAGTTCTTCCTCAGAAAAAATGACCTGGCCGGCCAGGTTCCGCACCTCATAATTGAAAACAATCTGGTCACCCGTATCAGGCATCGGGGCATCCGAGGTGTCCTTTTTTTCGTAGTAGTACCAGAAACCTTGTTCCGAATTGAGATAGGTGTGCAAACTATCCTCTTCCATCTGTTTCTGAATCAGTTGATTTTCAGCTTTAGTTAAAATCTTGTTTCGCTCAATCGATTCACTCATAAAGGAGCTGGTCTTGCGAACAACAGGTTTTCTTGCCTCAGGCTGGGAACATCCCAAGAGCAAACCGATAAGTACCAAAAGACTGGGTATTCTCATTCTGATGTTTTTAATTCCTCAATGTAATCCGGAAGGAGATTTTTAAATTTTTCCACCGTCTCTTGAAGCGATGTCTCGCTTCGCCCACCGGCAGCATTGATGTGTCCCCCTCCGCTGAAATGGTTCCTGGCAAACTCATTGACTGAGAAATTGCCTGAAGACCTGAAGGATATCTTAATTATTTTCTGTTTTCTGTCCTCTATGAAAATCGCAGCAAAAATAACATTTTTAAGAGAGAGCGCATAGTTGACGAAACCTTCGGTATCCCCTCTTTGAAAATTGTGCCGATTCAATTCATTTTGGGACAGTGAGATATAAGCTGTGTGATATTTTTTCAACACCACGAGATTGTGAAGCGCCCTACTGAGAAGCTGGAGACGATCATAGGTGTTCACGTCGTGAATTTTCCTGTATATCTCTGCATTGTTGGCACCATGATCCAATAAATTTGCAACAATTCTGTGGGTGGTGCTGTCAGTAGCCGGGAAACGAAATGATCCCGTATCGGTCAGTATTCCGGTGTAAAGACAAGTGGCAATTTTTTCATCCATGAGACCGAGGTCTCCCATGGAGTCCATGAATTGGTATACCATCTGACTGGTTGAGCAGATCGTCGGATCGACATACGTGATGTTCGCAAAATCATCCGGTTCCTGGTGATGATCGATCATCACATAGAAGGGATTCAAAGTTTCCATGAAGTCGCCCATCATGTCACCCAATCTGTGCAGTGCATTGAAATCCAAAGCAAAAACGACTTCGGAGTTCTTAAGAATTCGCGAGGCCGACTTGAGATCGTGCTCAAAAATGGTGATATCGCCCTGGCCCGGCATCCATTTGAGGAACCCGGGACAATCATTCGGTGAAACCACATGTACCTTGTGACCCAGCTTTGAAAGATAAAAATAGAGGGCGAGAGAGGATCCATAGGCATCACCGTCCGGATTTCTATGGGTCACGATCCCTATAGACTTGGGAGTTTTCAATACCTCCTTGAGACGTTGACAATCATCAGATTTCATAGGTGGCGAATATACGATAAAATCCAGATTTACTTTTCAAATTTTATGATCCTTTAGCCAACTTTTGATTTACTTTGCAATTATAAATCCTGCTTCTATGACTCGCATAGTGACATGCATCTTTTTTTTGATCAACCTTCTCGCTTGTCAGCCTTCCAAATCCAGGTCGGAACTTAAAGATCCATTAAATCTAAATACGAATTCTGATCTGACCATAGCGTTTGGATCCTGCAACAACCAAAGAGTGAAGAGCCCCATCTGGAAAGCCATCTCCGAGACAGAACCGGATCTGTTTATTTGGGGTGGTGATATCGTTTATTCAGACACAAAAGACATGGATAAAATGAGAGCTGCCTATAATGCGGTTCTCGCTGATTCCGGATATGTCGCTCTGTCTGAAAAGACAAAAATAACCGGAACCTGGGATGACCACGACTATGGGTTGAACGATGGTGGAAGCGAATGGGAATTCAAGGACAGTGTACAGCAGATACTTCTCGATTTTCTCAAGGTTGAAAAAAAAGACCCCAGGCGCATCCGAAAAGGCGTCTATCATTCAAAGCTGCTTGAGGTGAAAAACAAAACCGTAAAGATTATCGTTCTGGACACCCGGTATTTCAGATCCGCTTTGACGAAAGACCCTTCTGGTGAAAAGCGTTATGTCCCTAACCCGTATGGTCAGGGTACGATGCTCGGAGAAAGCCAATGGCAATGGTTGAAGGAGGAGCTTTCAGATCCTGAGATCGATTTTAACCTTATCGTGAGCAGCATCCAGTTCCTGTCGGGTGAGCACGGTTTCGAATCCTGGTCCAACATGCCTCACGAGGTCGACCGGATGATCGATCTGATTCAGAATGTTCAGCCCCGTGGAGTGCTTTTCCTTTCAGGAGATCGTCATATAGCAGAATTTTCAAGCCTGAAACTGGACGAATTGAGTTATCCGCTTATCGATTTAACCGCAAGCGGCATGACGCACAGTTATTCCTCTTTTAGCGGAGAGCCCAATAAGTATCGTATTTCTGAAGTTATTTCGGATAAGAACTTTGGTTTGTTGAAATTTGACCTGGACAATAACAAAGTCACGATGGAAATTCGTTCAGATAACAACGAAATTCTTGGGTCCCATTCTCAGCAATATTAAATTCCTCAGAGCATTTAATTGTGGAAAGTTTGTGTCGTACGCATGAAAATGGGTATTTTTGCCAAAAATTTGAAAAACTAATTTAATGGCAACCAATAGAACATTCACAATGCTCAAACCGGATTCTCTTGAAAAGGGAAATACGGGAGCTATCCTCGAAAAAATCAACGCAGCAGGATTTAAGATCGTAGCGATGAAACAGACCCAGATGTCGAAAAGAGATGCGGAGACTTTCTACGCGATTCACAGGGAGAGACCCTTCTTCCCGGATTTGGTGGAATACATGACACGTGGTCCGATTGTCGCCGCCATTTTGGAAAAGGAGAATGCTGTGGAGGATTTCAGGACGCTTATCGGGGCAACCAACCCTGAGGAGGCTGCTGAAGGTACGATCAGGAAGCTCTACGCTCATTCCATCAGTGAAAATGCAGTTCACGGATCGGACAGCGACGAGAATGCGGCAATCGAAGGCGCATTCCACTTTTCAGGAAGGGAGATCTTTTAGATTGACTCTCTATTATAGAACAAAAAAAAGCCGCTTCACAGCGGCTTTTTTTTGGTGTCTCCCCTCTAGGATCCATCCAGTTCATAGGAGCCTGATCTTTTTTAGTTCCATGTGGGTTAGAGATTCCCTCATCATTTTCAATATCTTGTCTTTGCCGTATTCGAGCTCTTGTCTCAGAGCAGAAGAATTGAGTTTGACCAGGATCACCTGGTTTTTGAGAGAAACTTCCTCGGTATAGTTTGCCACCCCCGGCCCCATGACCTGCAGCCAGGCCTCCTTGACCGATATCTGATCCAAACCTTTCTTCAGGTGATTTTCACTGAGCATCTTTGGAATCAGGTCTTTTATTTTGCTGGAATCGTTCTCTCTTCGTGTCATTTATTCGGTTTAAAGGTAAGGTTATCTCAAAAAGCAAATCTCACAGCGGGTACATCGTGAAACTTTGTCCGGTCTTGCGAATGAGTCTTTCCGTTCGCTCATCATGGGTGTCGGTAATGAACAACTGCCCAAAGTTCTCATCGTTGACCAGGTGGAGCAACTGCCCTACTCGATTATCATCCAGTTTGTCAAAAATATCGTCGAGCAGCAAAATGGGTTTCATATGAGATTTTTTCTTCATAAAGTCGAACTGAGCGAGTTTCAAGGCGATCAGGAAAGATTTTTGTTGACCCTGTGAGCCCACCTTTTTAATCGGGTGCCCATCAATTTCAAATACCAGGTCATCCCTGTGGACGCCCGCCGAGGTGTACTGGAGGACCCGATCCTTCTCAAGGGTTTCCTTTAATAGATCCTCGAATTGGGCGGATGCGAGTTTTGACTTATATGAGAATCCAACACGTTCAGACCCTCCAGCTATATTTGAACCCTCCAGAATGTGTCCGTGCCATTTTTCAAAGATGGGTATAAACTCCTCGATAAAGGCCTTGCGTGTCTGATGAATTGACGTTCCGTATTCCACCAGCTGCGTATCGTATACTTCCAGATTATCGCGGTTGAAAACGAAATTTGCCGCAAAGTATTTGAGCAAGGCATTTCTTTGACTGATTGTTTTGTTGTAACGTATCAAATGCTGGAAATAATCCGGATCATTCATAGAGATGATCATGTCCATGAACTTTCTTCGCACCTCGCTTCCTTCGATGATGAGATCCGTATCATAGGGAGAAATGATCACCAGAGGAAGAAAGCCGTAATGATCGGACAACTTTTCGTATTCTTTGCCGTTTCTTTTCATGATCTTCTTCTGACCACTTTTCAAACTGCAATGAATATGCTCACGTCTTCCACTTTTGTTGAAGACACCATCAATGACGAAAAAGTCCTCGCCATGTTTTATGTTTTGTGAGGCAATGGGGTTAAAATATCCCCGGGTATGAGCCAAATAATAAATTGCATCCAGGACATTTGTCTTTCCGACCCCATTGTTTCCGACAAGGCAATTGATCTTTTGGTCGAACTCAAAGTTTCTTTGATCGAAATTCTTGAAATTAATTAAAGAGATACTTTCCAAATACATCGTAGAACCGCAGGGTTGCAACTGAATTTATCCAGACTTAAACTACTGTATTTCAGGAGTTAGAATGAAATCAGCACTTCACAAACTCAGCACCACAAAAAAACGAAATTAAAACGTAAAAACCGATTTTAATTTCAATAAAAATTATATTTTTGCGCCATCAATAAAAAACCCTATGGCGACATACAAGAAAAGAGGAAACAAGGTCAAGAAAGGACATCAGGCTAGTATCGAGGATCAGAGTACCACAGCGGAAGTATTCAATACGCTGGATGAAACTGCCTCAAGATCGGAGCAGTGGGTTGAGAAAAATCAAAGAATAATTTTTACCGGGTTGATTGCTGTAGCAGCCGTCATTCTCGGATTTTTGGCATACAACAAATATGTCATGGAGCCCAAGGAGAAGGAAGCAGCTAACGAACTGGCCTTCCCGAAGAGCTATTTTGAGCAGGCTCAGAACAATGCTGCCGAAGCGGACTCTCTATATGCACTGAGTCTCAATGGGGCAGATGGAAAATACGGACTGGTCGACATCGCAGATACCTACAGCAGTACGAAAGCTGGAAACCTGGCCAAATACATGAGTGGCATCGCCTACTTGAAAACAGGGGATTATGAAAACGCCATCAAGTATCTCTCCGGTTTCTCATCCGATGACGAAATGCTTTCAGCCATTGCCCTGGGTAATATCGGGGATGCTTTCATCGAGATCAACCAGCCAGACGATGCGCTGGAATACTATCTGAAGGCCGCTGAATTGAGGGACAACAACTTCACCACGCCTTTTTACTTGTTCAAAGCAGGACAGACCGCCATGGATCTGGGCAAGTTTTCGGATGCGGAGAAATATTTTACCCGAATCAAGGAAGAATACGTGAAATCCGAGGAAGCCAAGAGCATAAATATATATATTCAGAGAGCGCAGCTGGCAAACAAATAA
>JAHEHE010000035.1 GCA_024644725.1 Flavobacteriaceae bacterium
AATCTCCGTTGAAATATCGGCGAACTTTCTGAACATTTCCATGACGCCGCAGTATTTGTCTATAGAGAGCTGAACGGCTTTTTCAATCTTGTCCTTTTTGAAGTCTTTGCCATAAAAGCGATAGGTCACATGAACCTTGTTGTAGTATTTGGGATGCTCATCCGTGAGTTCCGCTGAGACATCAATATCCATGCCTTCCACTTCGGCCCTCATCTTCTTGAGAAGCGAGGCAATGTCGATACCCGAACATCCTGCCAACGATGAGAGCATCAAAGCCTTGGGGCGCAGCCCATTGTTGGTTCCGCCCACTTCTTCAGCGGCATCTATGTTGAAGCTACCTCCCATAGAGTCGGCGTTAAAGAGAAGATTCCCTTTCCATTGTGTTTTTATTTCGTGTTTCATGGTCTTTTCAATTTGGATTCAAAAATACCAAATTTTACAGATAGATAGGTAACTCAGAGTTCAATCTGTATCTGAGGGATGAATCTTTCACTGTTGTTCCAGATGCTAGCTAAGCACTTTTTACCGGTAATTTTTCAAGCATCAGAAGAAGTTATAGATGAATAGCACGGAGTTCATAAAATTCAGAATGCCTCTTTTAATTATCTGCCTGCAAAATAGGTTCGCTTTCAATGTTCAGAGTCACCCCCGTGCCGGGTAAATCGGAATATACGGCCCTTCCCTTGACAAGGACCACACCCGAGGCAATGTCCTGTTTGAGAAGCGTGGCTCCATCCATGTCAACGTAGTCAAGTTCTGGAAGGAGATGGGCAATGGCGGATATCCCTACGGAGGATTCTGTCATACAACCGACCATTTTCTTCATGCCCAGGGTTTCGGCTCGGGCAAGCATGCGTCTGGCCGGAGTCAACCCACCGCATTTGACAAGCTTGATATTCACCCCGTGGAAATTGCCGTGGCATTTCTCGACATCTTGTTCTCTTTGGCAGCTCTCATCGGCAATTACAGGCAGGGCGCAT
Organism: Flavobacteriaceae bacterium; assembly: GCA_024644725.1. Classification (GTDB taxonomy): domain Bacteria; phylum Bacteroidota; class Bacteroidia; order Flavobacteriales; family Flavobacteriaceae; genus Lutimonas. The sequence continues at coordinate 981 of JAHEHE010000035.1, forward strand.
TGCTCGAACAAAGCCTTTTGTCCCTCCTTGTCTTCAGGCGGTAAAGGTTGTTCCAGGAACTCCACACCCAGGCTCTTCATCGCCTCTGCATTTTTCATGGTCGTGTCAAAATCCCAGGCGCAATTGGCGTCGATGCGAAAAATGGCCTGGCTTTCACTGCGGAGGGCCCTGATAATCTCCAGGTCGTGCTCGGTCCCCAATTTAATCTTGTAGATGGGCCATGGCGTCTCCTTCATCTTCGAAATCATAGTGTCGATGGTATCTATGCCGAGGGTAAAGTTTGACATGATATTGTTTTGAGTGTCAAGTCCCCAAAGCTCATAGAGTTTCTTTCCTTTTTTACGGGCATACAAATCGTGAAAGGCCATGTCGAGGGCACATAATGCAAACATATTGTCCGGGAGCTTCGAATGCATGCGAATCCAGAACTCATCGGGAGTCAGTCCAGAACCAGATTCAATCGAGTCGGCGCAACCCAGAAGATCCTGGACCATATCTTCTATCGTCTTGTGATAGTAAGGATTCTCCGAGGCTTCTCCAAACCCTGAAAGGTTTCCATCTTTCAATTCCACAATCAAGGTTCTTTTCACATCATAAGACTGCCTGGAAATGGTAAAGGTATGTTTCAATGGGAGGTCATATGTTCTGAGAATAAGTTTCATATTTTATCCGAGTTCCCTTTGATCACAATTACGATCTCTCCCTTTGGGGGCTGGATCTCGAAATGCTCCTTGAGTTCTTTAACGGTTCCTCTCAAGGTTTCTTCATAGAGTTTTGTCAGTTCGCGCGATACAGAGATCATCCGGTCTTCGCCGAAAAATTCGCAGATCTGCGTCAGGGTTTTAACCAACTTGTGTGGCGATTCATAGAGTATGAGAGTGCGCCTCTCCTGCGACAACTCTTCAAGCCGGGTCTGCCGACCCTTTTTTACCGGAAGAAAACCCTCAAAAACGAATCGGTCACAGGGGAAACCGCTGTTCACAAGAGCAGGAACAAAGGCAGTTGGACCCGGCAAACACTCGAGCTCGATCTTCTTTTCGATACAGGCTCTGGCCAGTAGGAACCCGGGATCTGAAATCCCGGGGGTTCCTGCATCAGAAATCAGAGCAATGCGATCTCCGCTCTTTAGGCGATCCAGGATCGAATCGACGCGCCTATGCTCATTGTGCATATGATAAGACTGCATGGGAGTTTCAATGCCGAAATGACGAAGTAGCCGTCCTGAGGTTCGGGTATCCTCGGCAAGAATGAGATCCACTTCTTTCAATATTCGAATGGCGCGAAGCGTCATGTCTTCCAGGTTGCCTATGGGTGTGGGAACCAGGAAAAGCCGGGTGTCTCTGGAAATGGAACCGGAATCCTTCATGTCAACAGTTTTCACCATGGTTTTTCTGCCATGGCTGCACATTTCTACAAATATAAAAGTTTAAAGGAGGTGGCACTCGACTTTCTCGTTTAAACGCATCTGTCTTTCGCACTAAAAATTGGGGTAAAATGCACGCCGCTTTTGAGTATTTCACTAAATTTGCAGCTCCAAAATCAAGAAAGTATCATGTACAGAAACCACAGCAACGGAGAGTTGAGATTGACTAATGCAGGAGAACAGGTGACCTTGTCAGGATGGGTGCAAAAGATCAGGGACAAAGGTTTCATGGTCTGGATCGACCTCAGGGATCGATATGGCCTTACCCAGCTGATTTTTGACAGTGAACGTTCGGATGCTGATATGGTTGAACAGGCGAGAAACCTGGGCCGCGAAGATGTGATCCAGATACGCGGAGAAGTCATTGAACGCGAAGCCAAGAATCCCAACATGGCAACCGGGGAAATCGAAATTCTCGTTTCAGAATTGAATGTTTTGAACAAGGCCAAAACCCCGCCTTTCACCATTGAGAATGAAACGGATGGAGGTGACGAGCTCAGAATGAAATTCAGGTACCTCGACATTCGACGTACTCCCGTGCGTGAAAATTTGATCTTCCGTTCAACAGTCACTATGGAGGTTCGCAATTATCTGTCAGGTCACGGTTTCATTGATGTCGAAACGCCTTATTTGATAAAATCCACTCCCGAAGGAGCCCGGGATTTTGTGGTTCCATCACGGATGAATGAGGGGCAATTTTATGCGCTGCCTCAATCCCCTCAAACCTTCAAGCAACTGCTCATGGTCGGAGGCCTGGACAAATATTTCCAAATTGTCAAATGCTTTCGGGATGAGGACCTCAGGGCAGACCGCCAACCTGAATTCACGCAGATTGATTGCGAAATGGCTTTTGTCGAACAGGAAGATATTTTGAATACGTTCGAGGGCCTGGTCAGACACCTCCTCAAAGAGATAAAAGGCGTCGAGATCGATGAGTTTCCGAGGATGACCTATGAAGAAGCGATGCGCACCTATGGAAATGACAAACCTGACATTCGATTCGAGATGAAATTCGGTGAGCTCAATGACCTGGCGCAGAATAAAGGCTTTGGCGTTTTCGACTCCCAGGAACTGGTCGTTGGGATTGCAGCTCCGGGTTGTGCGGGATATTCCAGAAAGCAGCTCGATGCACTCATCGATTATGTCAAGAAGCCTCAGATCGGGGCCAAAGGGCTCATTTGGGCCAAATACGCTGAGGATGGATCTTTCAAGTCATCGGTTGACAAATTCTTCTCTCAGGAAGATCTGAAATCTTGGGCCGACCGACTTGGAGCGAAGCCGGGAGACCTGATGCTGGTCATGGCCGGAGAAAAGGATAAGACGCGCGGTCAACTGAGTGATTTGAGAATGCACCTGGCCGAAACCTTGGGTTTGAGAGATCCGAATGTGTTCGCGCCTCTATGGATTTTGGATTTTCCGCTGCTTGAGTGGGATGAAGAAACTAAAAGATATCACGCCATGCACCACCCATTCACCTCGCCTAAACCAGAGGACGTAGCCTTGCTGGAAAAGGATCCGGGCAAGGTCAGGGCCAATGCCTATGACATGGTGTTGAACGGCAACGAGATAGGCGGAGGATCGATACGGATCCACGACCGTGAGATGCAGTCGCGCATGTTCGATTTGCTTGGATTCTCTAAAGAAGAAGCGCTGGCCCAGTTTGGATTCCTCATGAGCGCCTTTGAGTACGGAGCTCCACCTCATGGGGGTATCGCTTTCGGGCTGGATCGCCTGGTTGCTATTTTGGGTGGGCAGGAAACGATCCGGGATTTTATCGCTTTCCCGAAGAACAATGCAGGTCGGGATGTGATGATTGACGCGCCATCTCCTATTGACGAGGCACAGTTGGAGGAGTTGAACCTGAAGATCGTGAAAGGCGAATAAACCACAGGCTTTTTATTCATCTCCCTGGTCTTTTTCCCCTTTGATTTTTATTCTTAATTTTAACCTTCTTGATCCCGCACCGGGGTCAGGGATAATGCGAATTCCTATTGCATGCCCAAGATTAAAAAATTGAGGAAAAAGTTCTTCAGGTGGAGGTATAAAAACCTCAGCAACCAGCAGTTCATCTATCTGCTGAGCATACTTGTCGGGTTTCTCTCCGGTTTGGGAACGGTAGCAATCAAAAATCTCACGCATTTCATTCAGTCGGCACTCAAGGTGGATTTTATCCGGGAGTATCACCTGAGCTTTTATTTCGTGTTTCCCATCATTGGTCTGATCCTGGTTTATCTCATTCAGAAATACCTGTTGAAGAAGAAGATCAGCCATGCCATACCTTCAACCCTTTTTGCGCTTTCAAAGCGAAAGGGGCTGATCGAGCGCTACAAAATGTACGCTTCACTGATTACCGCGCCGATTACCGTCGGTTTCGGAGGATCGGTTGGATTGCAGGGACCCGCCGTGAGCACGGGGGCTGCCATCGCCTCAAACATTGCACAGTTATTTCACACCAATGCGAAGAATAGGACCCTTTTGATCGGATGTGCAACGGCAGGAGCTATGGCCTCGATGTTCAAAGCTCCCATTGCCGCCATTGTTTTCGCCCTGGAGATCTTCAGCCTGGACCTAGCCTTTGTCTCTTTGATTCCCTTGCTCCTGGCCTCTGTTTCGGCGGTTATCACCTCCTACCTTTTTCTGGGGGAGGAGATCCTCTTTCGATTTGAGCTGGTGGACAAGTTTCACGTCAACGACATAGGTTTCTATATTGTTTTGGGCATCGGGTCAGCCATCGCATCCGTTTACTTTTCAAAAATGTATTTCTGGATCACAAAGTACTTTGATCGCATGGGGAGCGAGATCAAACGGCTGATCTTTGGAGGCCTGGCCATAGGATTGCTGCTCTTTTTTATCCCGCCCCTTTACGGGGAAGGTTTTGACCTGATCAACAATCTGCTTCATGCCAATCATGAGGGGGCGATTGGAAAGATCCCTTTCATGGAAAAGGCGATTGATAATATCTGGATAGTCATCCTGTTGCTCATCGGAATAACGATTTTTAAAGCGGTAGCCATGACCATTACCTTCTCGGCCGGTGGAGTTGGGGGGATTTTCATTCCGACGCTCGTCATGGGAAGCGCGTTGGGAAACGTTTATGCGAAAGTGGTGAATAACCTCGGACTCGATTTTCATATCTCCGAATCCAATTTTACCCTCATCGGGATGACGGGTTTGATGGCCGGGGTGCTTCACGCGCCGCTCACAGCTATCTTCCTCATAGCTGAAATCACCGGAGGATACGAGTTGTTCGTACCCCTGATGATCGTGTCGGCCATCTCATTTTCAATGACCCGCTATTACGTCTCCAATTCGATCTATACCATGGAATTGGCCAAAAAAGGTGAGCTTTTGACTCATGACAAAGATAAAAATGTGATGATGATGATGCAGAAAAGCAAGTTGGTTGAGCGCGATTTCGTGTCGATCAAGCCCGACTATAGCCTGGGAGAGATGCTTGAAAAAGCCGTGGCAAAATCCAATCGTAACCTTTTTCCGGTCGTCAATAAGAAGAATGAGTTTTTGGGGGTGCTTCTGCTGGACGACATTCGGAGCATCATGTTCGATCAGAGCCTATACGATATGGTTTTTGTCGATGAGTTGATGCACAGCGCACCCGATATTATCTTCTACGAAGAAGACAGCATTGAGACCATCATGAAAAAGTTCAAGGATTCCGGGGCGTGGAACCTTCCGGTGATCAAGAATGGAAAGTATCACGGTTTTATCTCCAAGTCGAAGTTGCTGACCGCTTACAGGAGAATACTCGTCGAAGCTACGGTGTGAGCCTGCTGTTTAAGCTATCGATTGAGGTAGTTCCGAACCAGGTCCGGAAAATCCGTAAAAACCCCATCCACGTCAAGTTGTTCAAAACTCACCCGAAGCAGCTCTTCAAAACTGTCAAAACCGGAATATGAATCTTTTCGATACGTATAGGGATGCACTTTCATCCCAAGTGCATGTGCCCGTTTCACAGCGTCATTGAACGTAAGATCACCTTTTAGGTTCATACCGCCTATCAGCATGCCGTAGTGTGGACCGATGGCATTGGCATAGGCTGCATAAGCTTCTATATCATCCAGTTCGGACCGGTCTTCCAGCAGTTGGGTCAGGAACAACCTGGACCCCAGCTCGACACGAATCCTTCTGAGCTCCCAACGATCAAAGCATTGCAGAATGCAGGCATCATTCAAGTCAGAATACCCGTATTTTTTAAGAATCCCAAGGACGATTTTTGAGATGTCTTTGCCCTCTTCTAGGTGAAATCCGGGATTCTTGATTTCCGGATATATACCGATCTCCTTTCCAGTGCTCTTGTTCAGGCCCTGTATAAGTTCGATCTCTTGCTGCAGGCTGTGCAGAGAGAAGGAAGAGGCCCCTGCAGGAAAACGACCGGGATACACCACTTCTCCCGTTTTTCGGTTGATTCGCTCCTTGACCTTGAGACGAAGGAGTTCCTCAAAAGCAAAATCAATGACGTAAAAGCGACCGTCTTCTCTTTTGCGCTCCGGAAACACTTCTTTTACGTTGGTTACCTCCTCGAGGTGAATGTCGTGAATCACCACGGGAATGTCATCTTTTGAGAGCACCAGATCCTGTTCGATATAATCCGCACCCATGCCATAGGCCAGGGCCTTGGATTCCAAGGTGTGCTCAGGCAGGTAGCCCGATGCACCCCTGTGGGCTATGATCATTTTTTCCTTCATCTCATTTTGTGTCCATCCGTCAAGGTTTGCGAACATCATTATCAATAAGAGGATTCTGATGAGTTTCCTGTATAATAAACTTTGATGATTCCTTTTCATTTCTTTCGTAATTTAGCGCTTTATTTCAGAATTTCATGAAAACGGCACTGAAGGTAATTCTCATAATCTGTCTCGTCCTGATCGGGGCGGGAACTTATCTGAATCTCGATACGTCAGGCTCCGGCGAGAAGTTTGTCGGTATCGGCGCCCTGATTTTTGCCTTCATACTCATGCCTTTGTTCATTTACCATCGCTACAAGAATAAGGATCTTTCGAACTATTCGTTCAAGGACAGGTGGTGGGAAGGAGGCAAAAAGGACGATTAAAGTGCCTGTTCAGTTCAAATTTCTTTTTTGGATAAAGAATCGGTTGATCAGGTCGCTGCATTCCTTTTCCATAACCCCCCCGATAAAAGTGGTCTTCGGATGCAGCTGCGTCCCATTGGTCTGAAACCCTCTCTGCGGGTCGTAGGCCCCGAATACGATCTGATCGATTTGGGTCCAGTAGCTGGCCCCTGCGCACATCTGACAGGGCTCGAGCGTGACGTAGAGTGTGCATTTCCTGAGGTATTTTCCACCCAGGTAATCAGCTGCCGCCGTAAAGGCTTGCATTTCGGCGTGGGCGGTGACGTCGGTCAGAGTTTCGGTTAGATTGTGTGCCCGGGCAATGATTTTGTCCCCAATGACGATCACGGCACCTACCGGAACCTCATCTTTTTCAAAGGCCACCTCCGCTTCCTGAAGCGCTTTTTTCATAAAAAACTCATGTGTAAAAGGACTTTCCATATCAAAAATCTATAGCGGTTGCAATGAGGTTGTCGTGAAACAAATCGAGCATGTCTTGTAGGACCTGGACGTTTTTATTCGAATAAAAAACTCTTTCTCCTTCCTTCTGGTCTTCATTGAGCAAACCCTCCTGGTCAAGGATGACGCGGGTCTGTCGGGCTATGGCCTCTCCTGAATCAACGATTTGTACACCTTCACCGGTTATCTCACGAATTTGTTCGGTAAGAAAGGGGTAATGCGTGCATCCGAGAACCAATTGATCGATGTTGTGATCCAACATGGGTTCGACATATTTCTTCAAAAGCTGGGTCATTTCCGACGACTCCATCTTCCCGTTTTCAATCAGATCGACGAGCCCTTCACCGACTCGCTCCACCACTTTGACGCCGGAAGCAAATCGCTGGGCGGTCTCGAACAGCAACTCGCTTTCAAGTGTCCCTTTGGTAGCTAACATTCCAACGACCTTGGTTTTGGAATTCAGAGCTGCCGGTTTAATGGCCGGCTGCACCCGAATGATAGGAACCTCGTAGTGTTCCCTCAAATATTTCACGGCATTGGTAGATGCCGTGTTGCAGGCCACGACGATCAGTTTGCAATGGTTCTTCAGAAGGAATTCTGTGTTCTTCACGCTGATCTCTATGATCTGCTCTTTGGGTTTGCCACCATAGGGAGCATTTTTGCTGTCCGCAAGATAAATGATGTTCTCATGGGGCAATAGCTTGTGTATTTCATTGTAGATCGTCAGCCCGCCCAAACCGGAATCAAATATGCCTATCGGATTTTGACTCATGAATCTCTAAAATGTTATAAATTTGGCTCCACCAAAGATAATTGTAGTTTCGCACTTGTGCCCAAAAACCACCTCGAAAATATTAACACCCCCTCGGATCTGAAAAGATTAAGAGTTGAAGATCTCGATGACCTGGCTTCCGAACTTAGAGCATTCATCATTGATGTGGTTTCAACCAAGATGGGCCATCTCGGAGCGAGCCTCGGTGTCGTCGAGCTAACCATCGCCCTTCATTACGTTTTTGACACCCCGGATGATCTGCTAGTTTGGGATGTCGGGCATCAGGCGTATCCGCATAAGATTTTGACCGGGAGGAGAAATGTTTTCCACACCAATAGGCAATTGAACGGTATTTCGGGTTTTCCAAGCCGGGAAGAAAGCCCGTATGATCCTTTTGGAACGGGTCACTCTTCAACTTCGATATCCTCAGTGCTTGGAATGGCAATTGCCTCCAGAAGGAAGGGACATTTGAAAAAGCAGCATATAGCAGTGATCGGTGATGCCAGTATTGCAAGCGGAATGGCCTTCGAAGGCCTCAATCATGCCGGGGTAGCGGATTCCAATATTTTGATAGTTCTCAATGACAATGAAATGGGGATCGATCCGAATGTAGGAGCCTTGAAGAATTATCTTACAGCGGTTAAAAAAGGGCAGGATGCCCATCAGAAGAATATATTTGAAGCGCTCGATCTGACTTATTCCGGCCCTATTGACGGTCATGATGTGAGCGCATTGATAGAAGAACTTCAACGTCTCAGGGAGGTTCAGGGCCCGAAGATTCTTCACGTGATCACGAAAAAAGGCAAGGGCCTGCAACAAGCTGAAAAGGATCAGATTACCTATCATTCTCCGGGGAGGTTTGACAAGGAGTCAGGTGACCTGCTTCGCTCAGATGAGACAGGTCTCCCCCCTAAATTCCAGGATGTCTTTGGTTCGACCCTGGTGGAGCTGGCTGAGCAGAACGAATCAATTGTAGGGGTCACTCCGGCGATGCCGACGGGTTCTTCCATGAAATACATGATCGAACGATTTCCGGAAAGAGCCTTTGACGTTGGGATCGCAGAACAGCATGCTGTAACGCTTTGTGCCGGATTGGCGACGCAGGGCATGATTCCTTTCTGCGCGATTTACTCCACGTTTTTGCAACGTGCTTATGATCAGATCATCCATGACGTCGCCCTGCAAAGACTTCCTGTGATTTTTTGTATTGACAGGGCAGGTCTCGTCGGAGAGGATGGTGCGACTCACCATGGAGTTTTCGACCTGGCTTATCTCAGTTGCATTCCAAACATGACCGTTATGGCGCCCATGGATGAGATCGAGCTCAGAAATGCTCTGTTCACGGCACAGCGCGGGTTGGACGGTCCCCTGGCGATCCGGTATCCAAGGGGCAGGGGTGAAATAGTCCACTGGAAAATGCCTTTCGCCGAGTTGCCCATGGGCAAGTCGCGCCAATTGAGAAAAGGCAGCAGGATTGCTGTATTGACCCTGGGGACTTTGGGAACAAGAGTCAAACAAGTGCTTGACAAGGCGGGAGGAACGGAATTTACCCATATCGATATGCGATATATGAAACCTTTGGATGAGGAGTGCCTGAAAGAGGTTTTCCAACAGCATGATTTGGTAGTCACTCTTGAGGATGGTGTGTTGAGAGGAGGATTTGGAAGTGCCATCATGGAGTTCGCAGCAGAAAACGAACTCCAAAAACCGGTGAAGAGAATCGGTATTGGGGATGAGTTCATAGGCCATGGAAGTATAGAAGAGCTGGAAAAAATGACAGGCCTTGACGAAAGCTCGATTCAGCAGGAATTCGCGCAGTTATTGTCAAATCTAAAATCCGGTAGCAAGTAGAAGTGAATCATACAAAAAGACTTCTTTTCATCGCCTTTTTCGCGCAGTTTTTCATCGTCACGGCACAGGAAGTCGACAGCCTTTCGATTGAGAAACCCCTGGACTCCCTTACCCTGGAGATCGATACCACGGAGATCGAGAAAATGTATGACAGTCTCATTCTCGAACCCAGGGAATCCGGGCTCGACAGTGTTTTACCTGATACGCTGAAGGTTCCGCAAAGGAAAAAACCACGTATGATCACTATAGAAAGGGCCATGCTTGATTCGTTGCTTCGACCGTACTATGACATATCCATTGACAGCATAGTTTCAGACAGCATAACGAGGAATGTCACTTTCACACCCAAGTACAGGATGAAGGTGGATCCTGAAACTAAGGATACTCTGTATGTTCCGCTTCCGAAATCGACGTACTTCATCAACGTTTTGAAAACCTATGGAATAGACACGATCGAAATTCCCACGGCTATCGAATTGGTCAGCGTGGTGCCCAAGAAAAATGTAGTGGAACCCGAGTGGTGGGAATACGATAACAGCATTGGATTCGATTTGAACCAGGTGTCTTTTGTGAATTGGAATTCGGGAGGTGAGAATTCGGTTTCAGGTTTGTTGAAGATCTATTTTTCGAGAAACTACGAGAAGCTGTACACAATATGGAAGAATGAGATTTCTGCACGTTACGGCCTTAACCAAAGAGAGGACCAGGGTCTGATAAAGACGGATGACGAGATCAAACTATCGTCATCCTTTGGGTACAGAAAAGACACCCTCTCAAACTGGTATTACACAGCTAGATTCAGTTTCAGAACCCAGTTCACTGACGGATTCAACAATCCGGAGGACGAAGAACCGATATCCCGGTTTTTCGCACCAGCCTATTTTTTCCTGGGAGTGGGAAGCACCTATAACCTCAAGGAAGAACTGCTATCGGTTTATTTGTCACCTTTCACCTTCAAGTCAACCTATGTTCTGGATGCCCGGCTTTCAGAGGAAGGGGCATTCGGGGTGAATCCAGGAAGCAATGCCAGGCATGAGCTGGGATTTCTTGTTCGGACAAAATGGGACAAGGAACTGCTGACCAATATGGCCATGACCAATGAGCTTGAGCTCTATTCAGACTACATTAACAACTTTGGGAATATAGATGTCGATTGGATCCTAACCTTTAAATTCAAGATTAACAACTTGCTCGAAGCCAATTTCAGAACTCACCTCATTTACGACGACGACATAAAAATAAAGGAGACCAATGACCAGGGAGAGGTGGAGACCCTCGGAGCTCGGGTGCAGCTCAAACAGCAATTGGGAATTGGGATTCTTTACAGCTTCTAACTCAGGTCCACACCTTTGATTTTTTTGTGAAGGAGGATGGCATAGCCGTCTGAGTAATTGGCGACCATGTTGCATACGCTGAGCAGTCTCTCATACAGGCTTTCCGGGATCGCATTGTATTTGTCGGGTCGCATAAGCAAAATCAGACGATCGTAGTTGGATGCCTTGTTGTCGAAGGCATTGTTCACCGCATTGATAAATACCTCCAAGAGATCGGCGATAACCTGGTAGCCCGCAATTTCCTTCTCAACGACTTCATGGCTCTGATAGACCTTTTCCACGCTCAGTTTGATGATGTCTGTGATCTGGGCTTCATATCTGCATTTATCCAACAGTGATTGATGAAAGTCTCCGGTGAGAATTTTGTCTTCATTCGCGATGAAGATTCTAGCCGCTTCCTGGATCAGGTTTCCTATGGCAAGGGCCCGCAAATAGCTGATCCGGTCCTTGGTGTTGTTGAGACTGTTGTATTTTTTCGTGTTGATGTTATCTCTTACAAGGTTGATCAGGTACTCGAGCGCGTAATCCTCAGAGATCAGACCCAGGTTGATCCCGTCTTCGAAATCGATGATGGTGTAGCAGATGTCGTCAGCCGCCTCGACAAGAAAAGCAAGAGGATGTCGCGAATAACCTACATCTTTGCCCTGACCCGTAGTCTTCAGGCCCAGTTCCTGCGCCAGTTCCTTGAAAAATTCAAGGTCAGCCTGGAAAACCCCGTATTTTTTATCTGCGACGTTCTTGGTCGGCTTTTTCGGGAGCGATTCCTTGGGGTACTTGATGAAGGCACCCAAGGTGGCATAAGATAGGCGGAGTCCTCCATTTATGTTGTTCAGGCTTTCGGTCAGGAGTTTGAAGCCATTGGCATTACCCTCGAAATCGATCAGGTCCTGCCACTGCTTGTCCGAAAGTTTGGATTCAAAGACCCGACCCGGGCCAGTTTTGAAGAACTCCCCGATCGATTTCTCACCGCTGTGCCCGAAGGGTGGATTTCCAATATCATGCGATAAGGCTGCGGCTGCCGTAATGGCACCGAAGTCGTTGGGCCTATAACCTTTTTTGGCCAGTTCAGGGTATTTTTCCAGGATGTGACCTCCGATTATGCGTCCCAGAGAACGGGCAACAACCGATACTTCCAGGCTATGGGTGAGTCGGGTATGCACAAAATCCGTTTTTGACAAGGGAACGACCTGGGTCTTGTCTTGAAGGCTACGGAACGAATCCGAAAAAATGATCCGGTCAAAGTCAACTTCAAATCCGAGCCTGGATTCATCCTGCTCAATTCTCAGTCGGGTCTCAGTATCTCCAAATCGTTTTAAGGACAACAATTTTTCCCAATTCATAATCGCGTTTTTGGAGGTGAAAGATACATTTTTTTCAGGGTGGCTTCGAGGCGCCCATGTGAAAAAGTTTTGTCAAAATTCTAATTGTAACCAAACTGTAATTATATTTAGCCGGAATTTATAACTAACCAGATTCTTAAGACTGACCAGGTATGGAGAGTATTTACTTTTTGATGATTGTTGCGCTTGTGGCGCTGGCTGCAGCAGATTTAGTTGTAGGTGTCAGTAATGATGCCGTGAATTTTTTGAATTCTGCACTGGGATCCAAGGCAATTTCTTTCCGGACCATAATGATTGTAGCCAGTCTGGGAATTGCATTTGGAGCAATTTTCTCCAGCGGTATGATGGAAGTTGCCCGGAAGGGAATCTTTGTTCCCGGGGAGTTCTATTTCGATGAGATCATGATCATATTCATGGCAGTAATGATCACTGACATACTGCTTCTCGATTTTTTCAATACGTTGGGTATGCCCACCTCGACAACGGTTTCTATCGTTTTTGAGCTTTTGGGGTCGGCGGTTGCCATCGCCTTGTTAAAAATAAGTGAGCAAAGCGGCTCTTTCTCTGAGTTGGTCACTTATATTAACACCGAAAAGGCAACGGAAATTATTCTGGGTATTTTGCTCTCCGTTGTCGTGGCATTTACGGTAGGAGCCATAGTTCAATATGTATCCAGAGTGTTGCTCTCATTTGACTTTGAGAAGAAAGCAAAATGGACAGGTGCTTTGTTTGGAGGTATTGCTCTGGCCGCCATTACCTACTTCATATTCATTAAGGGTTTAAAAGGAACAGAATATTATGCGGAGATTGCCCCTATGATTGAGGGGAGGACGTTTTTGATCGTGCTGATCAGTCTCATCATTTGGACATTAGTATCTTATTTGTTGATGATTCTTGCAAAAGTCAACATCTATAAATTGATAATATTAGTAGGCACCTTTGCCCTTGCCCTGGCTTTTGCGGGTAATGACCTGGTGAATTTCATCGGGGTACCCATCGCGGCATGGCAATCGTATGAGGCTTGGGTGGGATCCGGGGTTCCTGCAACAGAATTCGCCATGGATGCTCTGGGCAAGAAAGTTCCCACACCTACTTTATTTCTTATCGTTGCAGGTTTGATCATGGTGGTAACACTTTGGTTGTCGAGCAAGGCTCGCAATGTTGTAAAAACATCGCTTGACCTTTCGAGCCAGGAGGACATAAAAGAAAAGTTTGAACCTCATTTTCTCTCGCGTTTCCTGGTCAAAAGCAGCCTGATGGTTTCTCAATATACGGCAACTGTTTTACCCAATTCCCTGATTCAAAGAATTGAGAAACAATTCGAAAAACCGGTCATTGACCTTCCCAGGGGGCGCAAACATGAGTTGCCCGCATTTGACATGGTCCGTGCAGCGGTCAACCTCATGGTGGCAAGTGTCTTGATTTCGATAGCGACGTCCATGAAACTCCCATTGTCAACCACCTACGTTACTTTTATGGTTGCCATGGGGACTTCTCTTGCTGACAAGGCATGGGGAAGTGAAAGTGCCGTTTATCGCGTAGCAGGTGTATTGAACGTTATAGGCGGATGGTTCTTTACGGCATTGGCTGCATTTACGGCGGCAGGCACAGTAGCCTATTTGATCCATCTGGGAGGACCGATTATGATCGCGGTTTTCTTATTGTTGGCTATTTTGCTCCTGGTACGCAATTATGTGAAGCACATAGGGAAAAGCCGCGAAGCAAGGGCAGAAGATAGCTTGAGCAAGGCCGAGAGCAGCTCGATCCATGGGGTAATTGAAGAAAGTGCCGACAACGTCTCGAAAGCCCTGAAACGGGTAGGGAAAATCTACTCCTCAACCATTAACGGACTTGTCGAACAAGATGTTGACAGGCTCAAAAAAGCAAGACAAACAGTAAATAAGCTCGAAACGGAGATTGAGGATTTGCAGAATGACATTTTTTACTTCATCAAGGATCTGGATGATTCTTACCTGGGTGCGAGCAAATTCTATATTGACACCATTGGAAGCTTGCAGGATATTGCCCAGTCTTCGAGCCTGATTGCGAAGGTGAGCTTCAAACACGTGAACAATCACCATAAGAAGTTGAAGAAACGCGAATCGGATGAGCTTCTTCAGATCACTTCAACCCTGGAGTCTCTCCTGCGCAGAATTAGCAAGATTTTCGATTCGAGGGATTTTAAAAAAATTGTACCCGAGATCATAGCGGAGAAAAAAGAGCTGTTGTCAGAGGTCCAGTCGGCAATTCAGAAGCAGGTTGAGAGAACCCGCGAGAAGGAATCGACCAGTCCGAAGAACACAACGCTCTACTTTATCATTCTGATTGAAACCAAAGATCTCATGCAGGCGTGCATAGAAGTGCTCAACCTGTACTATGAGGAACATGATCGGGAGCAGACTCAGTAGGCTCGAAAAGACTGTCTTTTTGTGCGTAAAGCAGCTCGCATACCTGTAGGATCATCTTGATCATGTCATTGACGTTGTCGTGGTCGTTGACCAGTGAAGAGGCCATGTTCACGTCAATGAGGTTCTCCCGAATCAATTTGTCAATGCTTTTGTTGTTGGATTTCATTTTTGCTTTGAAGAATTTTTTCAAGTCTTTGATTTCATTCTTGGTTTTGATTGGGTCTTCCGCGTCTTTCATTTGATTCACCGCCCTTAATACTTTGGCGATCAGACGTCTGAATCGTTCGTATTGACTTCTCATGTCAGTATTGTCAGACTGTGTGTATTTGAGAACATTGATGCGTAGCTCTTTAACATCCCGAATGATCTCCACCATTTTGCGATTGGCGATCTTGATCTCGGCGATTCTTTGATTTTGTGGGGCTTCCAGCGTGAGCTCAGCCTGTCCTATCGTGGCGTATTCAAGGATCTGACCGTAAATCGATTTCACTTTGCGCAGGTATAGCTCCCTAACATTCACTTCGATGTCCTTTTGGGATTTTTGAACTACGGTTTTGATCCTGAGTTCAGAGATGAGATCTGTGCGGTGTATGTTGAGGGCATGTGCGATAATCTCGATGATAGGGTTTTCAAACAGATATCGGGTCTCTTTTTCAAGTGAGGTAACCAGGGTTCCTGGAAACTCGAGTATGGCTTTGTTGAGGTATTTCGGTTCATCAATGTCTTTCCGCTTGGAATCTTTGATAAAGCGGATGAGAAATCTTTCCAGGCGATTGATAAAAGGGATCATGATCAGCACTCCAAGAAAGTTGAACAGTGTGTGGAACAGGGCCAGCTTCAGCGTAAAGTCATCGGCTGCGATACCTGCGGTTTTAGACAGAAAGTCAACCAAGGTCGCCAGGGGCATGATAAAGACAAGCGCCACAATTCCGGTGACCAGATTGAAGATCAAATGAGCGACAGCAAGTCTTTTCCCCGACACATTTGATCCGATGGAGCCTATCAAAGCTGTGATCGTTGTTCCGATATTGGTACCAATGGCCAGCGCCAGGGCATTTTCATACGTGATTTGACCTGCTGCTAGAGCGGTCAGAACAATTGCCAGTGAGGCACTGGAAGATTGAAGTATTGTAGTGATCAGGATCCCGATACCGGTGTAGACGAAAACACCAGGCCAACCCTCGATGGAATATTGGGTCAGGTCGATATAGTTGCTAAAGACATCAAAGCCGTCTTTCATGTAGTAGATGCCAAGGAAGAAAAAGCCGAGTCCCGTTAGAACATTGCCCAGTCCTTTCAGAGATTTGTTGTGCTGAAAGGAGAACAGGATACCGAAGATCAGCATGGGCATGGCCAGGACCGAGATATTGACTTTGAGTCCGAAACCTGCGACCAGCCAGGCCGTGAATGTTGTGCCTATGTTCGCACCGTAAATGAGTCCGATCCCGCCCGAAAGGCTTATCAACCCCGCGCTTATAAACGAAATGGTAATGACGGAGACCAGGGAGCTGGATTGAATTATGGCGGTCACGATGGCACCGACCGAGATGCTTTTGTACAGCTTTTCAGTTGCTTTCTTAAGGATTCTTCTAAGCGGCCCTTTGGCAAAGACCTTGAATCCCTGTTCAAGGGTTACCATGCCAAACAGGAGAATGGAAACCCCAGCAGCAATAGTCTTGAAGTTGGGATTGTAAAAGATTACGAGCCCGAGGATGACGAGGACAAATAAGAAGATCCATCTGCGAATCATATAGCTGATTTAGGAAGTGAACAAGTTGCGCTGGACTACTATAAATTTAATCATTTTTAACGCAAATGTTATGATTACTTAACACTGACTTAACCTCCAAAGAGAGTCTAGTTCTGATCTTTGTAAAAAATTGGAGGACCATGAAAAACATAATTACAGCCTTGGTATTTCTGATCACTGCATCAGCATTCGCTCAGCAGGTCGATCTCAAGGGCCAGGTGCTTGACTCCGAATTCAACAATGAACCTCTTGCCTTTGCCAATGTAAAGGTGAAAGGTCTGGATCTTGGGGCAGTTTCTGATGAAAACGGATACTATACCCTGGCACTGACTCCCGGTTCTTATACCCTTGAAGTGGAATTCATTGGGTACGAATCCCAGGTGATCAGTGAGGTGATTGTGGAAACAGCTGATCTGGAATTGGATCCGGTGGTGCTCGGTGCGAGAAGAATGAAAAAGGACATCAACGTGGCGCTATCTGAAGACCAGGTTGAACCGTCCAACGAGTAGAAAGAATATATTTATTTTGGATTAATTCTGACACGGTCAGAAAAAAAAGGAATCCCGTTGAGGGATTCCTTTTTTTTATGTCTCCACCTTAAGGAGAAAGAGATGTATGTCCGATTAGGACCCACACATCAGGCAATCATCCGGATTCTCTTTGGATTTAATAATCATTTCCTTGAGTTCCTCCCCTGTAAGAGGTTGCTCTTCAACCGCACCTGCAGGCAGCTCATCCTTTTTCTTGGTTACCGTGAACTGTATGGCATTCACAGCCGATTTGGTCCTCAAATAATACATCCCTGTTTTCAAACCGGATTTCCAGGCATAGAAATGCATGGATGTCAATTTGGAGTAGTCAGGATCCTGCATGAAGAGGTTCAGGGACTGCGACTGATCGATGAAATAGCCTCGATGTCTCGCCATGTCAATGATGTCTTTCATGCTCATTTCCCAAACCGTCTTGTAGAGCTCTTTCAATTCTTGCGGAATCGATTCAATGTGCTGAATGGAACCATTGGCCCTCATGATGTCCTCTTTCATGTCATTGTTCCAAAGGCCCAATTCCACGAGATCCTCAAGGAGGTGCTTGTTCACGACAATGAATTCTCCTGACAAAACGCGTCGGGTATAAATGTTCGAAGTGTAAGGTTCAAAGGCCTCGTTGTTTCCGAGGATTTGGGAAGTCGATGCGGTTGGCATAGGCGCCACCAGAAGTGAATTTCTGACTCCGTGTTTCTTGATGCTGGTTCTGAGCTTTTTCCAGTCCCATCTGCCACTGAGATCATCTTCACTCACGTTCCACATATTGAATTGGAACTCTCCCTCAGAAATCGGGGATCCCTTGTAGGTAGAGTAAGGCTCCTTTTCTTTTGCGATTTCCATGGAGGCGGTCAAAGCTGCAAAATAGATGGTTTCGAAGATTTCCTGGTTGAGCTCTTTGGCCTCGTCACTGGTAAAGGGCAACCTCAGCATTATGAATGCGTCTGCGAGTCCCTGAATCCCAATTCCGACGGGTCGATGCCTGAAGTTTGAGTTCTCGGCCTCGGGTATCGGATAGTAGTTCCTGTCAATGACCGTGTCCAGATTCTTCGTGATCTTTTTGGTCACCTTGAATAGCTTCTTGTGATCGAAAATCTTCTCGCCTTTTGCATTTTCCGTGATGAACATGGGGATGGCGATAGACGCGAGGTTGCAAACGGCTACCTCATCTTTGGCCGTGTATTCCATAATCTCAGTACAGAGATTCGAAGATCGAATGGTTCCGAGATTCTTGTGATTGGATTTTCGGTTTGCTGCATCCTTGTAAAGCATGTAAGGATTCCCGGTTTCGATCTGGGCCTCCAGGATCTTCTCCCAAAGTTCCCTGGCCTTCACCGTTTTTCTGCCTTTGCCCACCTTTTCGTATCCGACATAGAGCTTCTCAAATTCATCTCCATAGGTATCGTAGAGGTGCGGGCACTCATTTGGGCACATCAGTGTCCAGTCTCCGTTTTCTTCGACTCGTTTCATGAACAGGTCGGGCATCCACATGGCGTAGAAGAGGTCTCGTGCTCGCATCTCTTCTTTACCATGATTCTTTTTCAGGTCGAGAAACTGAAAGATGTCTGCGTGCCAGGGCTCCAGGTAAATGGCAAAGGATCCTTTTCTCTTTCCGCCTCCCTGGTCCACATATCTCGCCGTGTCATTGAACACCCTGAGCATCGGGACAATTCCGTTGGAGGTTCCATTCGTTCCTCTGATGTAAGAACCTGTGGCTCTCACATTGTGAATAGAAAGACCTATGCCCCCTGCTGATTGAGATATTTTCGCCGTCTGCTGCAGCGTGTTGTAGATTCCATCGATGCTGTCTTCCTGCATTTGCAAAAGGAAGCATGAAGACATCTGTGGCTTGGGTGTACCGGCATTGAAAAGAGTAGGCGTCGCATGGGTAAAATACTTCTTACTCATTAACTCATAGGTCTCAATGGCTGCATCGATGTCATTCAGGTGGATTCCAACAGCGACACGCATGAGCATGTGCTGTGGCCGCTCCACGATTTGACCGTTGATTTTCAGCAGGTACGATCGTTCCAAAGTCTTGAAGCCAAAGAAATCATAACCAAAATCGCGATTGTAAATGATGGTGGAGTCCAGCTTATCCGCATTCTCTTCAATGATCTTGTATACATCATCCGCAATCATTGAAGCTTTCTTGCCCGTTCTTGGATTGACATATTCGTAAAGGTCCTTCATGGTCTCGCTGAAAGACTTTTTGGTGTTTTTGTGCAGGTTGGATACGGCAATTCTCGCTGCAACTTTGGCGAAGTCCGGATGTGTAGTTGTCAGGGTGGCGGCAATCTCCGCGGCCAGGTTGTCGAGTTCCGAAGTCGATACGCCATCGTAAATTCCTTCAATCACGCGCATCGAAATCTTTATCGGATCCACCAGGTCGTTCAAACCATAGCATAGTTTTCTCACTCTTGCGGTAATCTTGTCAAACATTACCGGCTCTCTTTTGCCGTCTCTTTTTACTACATACATTTTTTTACAATCAATTTTAAGGGTTAGTGACTCGCACGTTGCTCCTTGAGCCCGTGTAATGTTTTTACTTCTTATGAATTATTGGGATGGATAACATGGCTGATCCCCATCAGACCACTCCTGGCAATTCTGAACTAAAAATAGAACAAAACCGAAATCGAATTTTTAGATGTTTTAATATCTTTTTAACAAGCCGTCGTTAATAAACAGACAACCAGTTGATAATCAGACGCAAAAAATCAAAAACAAGATTGTTTCGACACCGATTAAAAATCTGCGTCAAACGAAATACTTCCGGTCCCACCCGACTTAACGCCTGCTTTCTGATATTCAGAAACACGCTTTTCAAAGAAATTGGTCTTGCCCTCAAGGGAGATCATTTCCATGAAATCGAAAGGATTCGAAGCATTGTATACTTTTTCACAGCCGTACTCCGTAAGGAGCCTGTCTGTGACAAATTCTAGGTATTGCGTCATGAGCTTGGCATTCATGCCGATAAGGCTCACGGGCAATGACTCTGTGATAAATTCTCTCTCAATGTTGAGTGCATCGACCAGGATCTCTGTGATCCTTTCTTTAGGCACCTTGTTTATCATATGGTTTTGATGCAGGTATACAGCAAAATCTGCGTGCAAACCTTCATCGCGATTGATCAGCTCATTGGAAAAAGTTAGCCCGGGTAGCAGGCCTCTTTTCTTCATCCAAAAGATCGAACAGAAGCTTCCTGAAAAGAAAATGCCCTCAACCGCTGAAAAAGCGATCAGTCTTTCCGCAAAGCTGTCGCTATCCACCCATCGCAATGCCCACTCTGCCTTTTTCTTGATAGCCGGGAAAACCTCTATGGCTCGAAAGAGTTCGTCCTTCTCTTTGGGATTCTTGATATAGGTGTCTATCAGCAGCGAATATACCTCTGAATGGATGTTTTCCATCATCAGCTGAAATCCGTAAAAGAATTTGGCCTCGGTGTACTGCACCTCGCTCACAAAATTCTCTGCCAGATTCTCATTGACAATTCCGTCGGAAGCTGCAAAAAACGCGAGGATATGCTTGATAAAATATCTTTCGTCGTCATTGAGCTTGTTTTCCCAGTCAATCACGTCCTGCTCCAGGTCGATTTCCTCTGCGGTCCAGAACGAGGCCTCTTGTTTCTTGTACCAGTCCCAGATGTCTTTGTGCTGGATAGGAAAAATGACAAAGCGGTCTTTATTCTCACGCAAAATCGGCTCAATGTTCGACATAACTGGGATATTTAAATTATAATGATTGAATAGAATACTCCGGGAAGAGAGCGGAGCAAAGGTTCCAAAATTTACTTAGATATAAAATCTTATTTATCCACATTGGATTGAAAGTTTTTAACAGGGTGTTTAAAAGCAAAACCCTTCACCACCTATAGAACCTGAACAAAAGAAAACAGGTGCCTAAAGCACCTGTCGACGTCTGTATTTTTGCCGATCAGTTTTGCATGAACTGGGACAAATTCATGAACTGATAGCCTTCGGTTTCAATTGACTTTGATTCTTTTCGGATCTCCTTTACGATCATTTTTCCACTTTCATCTTTGCTCTTGTGCTCAAACTGCATTTCCATCATCAATCCTTTTGCTTCTTTTGGAATATTTCCGAACGAACTTCCCCCGAGTGACTTGCTCACGTTATAGAACATGTTCTTCTGATAGATATCAAGCTCCTGGGTGACCCAAAACGTAAATCGCGTGTCCTGGTTCTCTGAAGCGAATTCCTCACAGTCATAACCGAGAATTTTCTTTGAATTGCCCGTCTTTTTTATGGCATCAAAAGAAGCGTCGAGCCCGTCACTCTCGTTTTCTTCTGTTGCGATGTCCTTTATCTTGTCCATGGATATGACCTGCGCAATTTTCTGTTCCTCCATCAGAATGATCATGGCCTTGTTCTTTTCATCAATCACCGAAAATACCGAAGCAGGCATTTCCTGACTTTTTTTGGAATCCGATTGAATCTGACTCACCTGGGTGGCCATATAGTTGTTTTTATCGGAGAACCACATGCTGTAATCCACGACTGAATTCTCCTTATTTGAGGTAAACTCCATCGTGTACAATACATTGGTGTCAAACTGATAGCTCTTCTCGATGGGCACGTCCGCGCCTCCCTGGCCGAACATCTGTTCCCATTGCTCCTGGTTTTTTTGTTGATAGTCGGGATCAATGTCCAGCAGACTATCCATGGCTTTTCCCGTTTCCTGTGCCGTTTTTTGGGCGGCCTTTTCAACAATCACATCCTCGGTTGCCTCCTGAATCCTTTTTGTGAGTTTTTTCAGGATTTGACCGTGGGCTGTTCCGCCGATCAATAAAGAGGTCAGCAAGACACATAAAAAATGAATTTTGGATTTCATAGTTTGGCTTTTTGGGGGTTGAAGAATAAGCTCAAGTTACGAAGATTGGCTGGCATGATAAAGCGAAAAAAAGAAAAAGAGCCAATCAAATGGCTCTTATTCACCTTCCCAAATCGGGAAGCAATACATCCAAAATACACTCTAAATAATTTATACAACGATGAAAAAAATCATCTGGCTTGCCAGAATTAGTAGCAAAAACAAACCTGAAGTCAACATTCAGACCCGTAAAAAATTCAGAGTTTCCTCAACTGCTGCATTGAGGTGTTTCGGCAATGTGTTTTCATTCCAGGGTTGAGAAGATCCAAAAGTGTGATTGGCTCCCGCAATGAACCTGAGGGCAGCGGCGTCATTCCAGTTTTTCAGGCTTTGGGCCTCGGCCATTCCCACCGTCTCGTCCTGGTCTCCATGCACGATCAAAAACGGGATATTCAGGTTCGAAACCGCAGTTTTAATGGTGAGGCGCTCTTCATTTTCTTTGAACGTCGTAAAAAACTGGAAATAATGGGGCATTTCCTGTTTGGTTCTGCCATTATGGACATAAGCGACTCCTGATTTTTTCCATTGCGCCAGAACCTCGCCTTCGGGAAATCTGGACCCAAAGTCAGAAACGCCTGCCCAGGTGACCACCTTTTTGACCCGCTTGTCTTCATGCGCTTTTAGCAGAACGATGCCACCTCCTCGGGAATGACCGATAAGGGTGAGTTGGTTCACATCCATCTCCCGTTCATAATTGACGCCGGCTGAAAGCCAGTCCATCACGGTTTCAAGGTCATCGAGCTCTTTGATGAAGTTGTTCTCCCCAAAAGCCTCCAGGTCCGGAAAGTCAATGGGCTGTTCTATGGTTCCTCCGTTGTGAGAGAAATTCATTTTTAGAAAGAAGAAGCCCTGGCGTGCAAATTCTTCCGCTACAAGGTTCCAAGCTCCCCAATCTTTATAACCTTTGTACCCGTGACAGAAAATCACAACCTCTTTTTTTGTTCCGTTCTCTTCGAAGAAGAGATCAGCCAGTATGTCTTTGCCATGTCTTCCGGGAATTTGGATGTTTTGAATCTTTTTCATTGTTCTTAGATGAATTTACTTGGTTTTTCCTCATTTTGGATTCAGAAGGACTGATTAGAATTGGAAAGTCTGAAGTTCTTTTTCTTCAAACTTCATGTCAGGGTCAAAAAGCTCTGACAACAGAGCATCCAATTGCATGACAAATGAGTCCAGAATTTCAGGGTTCAGCGGCTGTCCATTGAACTTCATGAACCCCGATTTGAGATTTTTAAAAGAAATGATGCCGGTTTCCAATGCGTTGATGCGACTGAGTCGCTCAACATGCGTGTCCCGATCCGATCCGTTTTTCAAATAGATATAGGCATACATCAATACCTGAAAGGCCTTGCTGTACTTTTCATCGCTAACCAGCATCTCCCAGTTCGAGACTTTCATGTCAGCAGGCATCACCTTTCCGGTCTTGTAATCGACGATCCTCAACGCACCATTCATTTCGTCTATCCGGTCTATGGTGCCCTTTAAGTTGACCTCGAAATCCAGACCCGACGGTCGATGTTCACAGGATAGCTCCTCTTCGAGGGCCAGGATCCTGATTTTTGCTCCCTTTTCCAGGGATTCCCGTTCGTTTGAGAGAAATTCGGAAATGAACTTTTTTGCGATTTCAAAACTTAAATAGTTCTTGCCGGATAAAACAGCTTTGGACGAATAGACCTCTGCCCATTGTGATTTCACCGTTTCATCCACCTTTTTGAGCATGCCCGATATGACATCTGGCTCCAGCCATTTGTTCAAATAGGGTCGGTATAAAGATTCAAGGGTGTTGTGAACCACTGTTCCAAAGGTATTTGCAGCCATGGTCTCTTCCACTTTTTCAACCTCTTGAATTCGGAGCACGTACCTCTTGTAATAGTCCAGTGGATTTCTGATATACGTTGTGAATGCAGTGGGAGAGAATCCCCTTTTGGAGATTTCATGAATTTTCGAGATAACCCCATCGGTCTTTTGTATGGTTTTCAGTTCAATCGGGAGGCGCACAGGCTCTGGCTGAATGCTTGTCTTTTCAATGGTAACATTGTTCAGAATCCCAAGTCTGGAGGCAATTTCAAGCTGTTTTATAAAACGACTGGGTTCGCCGGAGCCAAAATCATCATTGACGCTGTTGTACACCAAATAGATGTTTTTGGCCCTGTGAAGCAATCGAAAGAAGTGGTAGCTGAATATGGCCTCTTTTTCCCGAAAGGTCGGCAGGTGCTTCTCAAATTTGATGTCCAAGGGTATGAAAGACCTGTCGGATCGACCTGCTGGCAGGAAACCCTCATTGACAGAGGTGACGATGACATTTTCAAAATCCAGAACCCGGGATTCCAGCAGACCCATGATTTGCAGTCCGGAAAGAGGCTCTCCCTGAAAGGACATCTTTTCCAAGCGAAGGAGCTGTCGGTAAAACTCATGCAAAGCTTCCAACGAATTGATATGGGAGTATTTTTCGTTGAAATTGAGCAATTGTTTAAAAATGGTGTTGAAGCGAAAGAGAATCTCCATCTCCATTCGATTGGGGTTGTTCTCTGAACGAAACCACTCCGTAATCTGGCATAATTTTTCGAGGAGTAGATTGATTTCTACATCCCAGCCCAGGAACAAGAGGTCGAAAAGCCCTTTCAGCTTGGTTGATGCCCGGCTGAGATCCTCGATTTCAGTTTCTGAGATAAATAGTCTCTTCTCCTTGAACAACAAACGGGTCCAGTGATCCTGAAAAACGGGATCAGTTTGACAGTGTTTCTGGATTTGAGGGTCCGTGAAGACTCGTTGGAGATCCTTGTAGTAAAAGGCGCCTTTGTTTCTTCTGGCCGCTCGGTTCAAGTGGGCTTTGAACAAGGATTCAAAAAGGGAGCTCAATGAGACATTCTGCAGTTCGTAGCCCATGGTGATATTCGCCTCAGGGACCTCCTTTGGAAGTGAATTCAAGAGAGCCGGAAGAAGTTTTTCATTCCCCAGAACAAGAGCAGTGTCACCCAAACGGCCTTCGGTACTCAGGGTCTTCAGAATCTCTCCTGTATGCTTGATCTGGCTTATTTTTTTGGGCAATCCATGTAGTTGAATGACTTTCGTAGAATTGATCTGGGAACCGCTCCATTTAAACTCCTGGTTTTGGTAATAGTTCCATCGTTTCCTGTAATCTTTGATAAACCCTCCGGCCGATGCGTCCGCTTTTTGATAGAATTCGTCATCATCCCAATAAATCGATGAATTGCCCTTTTCGAGCAGGTTTTGAATCACCAATTCCTCGGCTTTGCTCAGGGCATTGAATCCGGCAAACACAAAGCTCAGCGACTTGAGTCTTGTTGCGTCTTCCCGGATCAATTCGCAGGCACGCTTATAGACAAAGCCCTGGTAACCTGAATTAGATTGTTTCATTCGGGTTTGAAAGGACCTGTAGAATTCGGGTATCAACTTGTGGAAGGAAATATAATTGTCTACCAACCCACCGGGTTCGGTTTCACCAACGTTCCAGCTTTCGATGCGTTTGGCCTCATAAATATACCTTAGGATGGACTCGGCATCAGCCATCGCGCTGTCCAATTCATTGAAATCCTGGAGCAGAACCGGCGCCCATTTTGAAAAGCTCTCAAAAGTGTTGATTTCATTTCTCGGGGTCACATCCTTATATATCGAATAGAATTCGAACAGGAGTGAAACGTTGTCTATGACACGAAACCCTGAGATTTTTTCCATGAATTCTTCGATGCTAAGGATCTCTGGAAAAAAAGAATTCGGTGCGAGACGATTTCTCAGCTCCTTATTTAGAAAGAGCGAGGAGCGTTTATTGGGAAGTATGAAACAGTAGCCTTTGGGATCACTCCCTTTTTCAAGTGCATCGTCCAGAACCCGGGAAAGAAAAGTTCGCATGTTTCAAAAGTATGAAATAAAAAAACCATCCGCCAGAGACGGATGGTTTTGTTTATTCAAATATAAGATTGAATCTTATCTTTCAGCGAACTCAGAGAAGATCTCAACTCTTCTGTTCTGTTGTCTACCTTGTCTGGTTTTGTTGTCACCAATTGGGTTGGCAGATCCAAATCCTTTCGCAGAGATCTTGTCTGCTGGGAATCCTTTCTCGATTAAGTAGTTCATTACAGCGTCTGCACGATCTTGAGACAATTTGTCGTTGATCTTGTCACTACCGGTGTTATCCGTATGACCTTCTACAGTAAACGTTATGTCTTTGTATTTGTTCAAGATGCCACTTACCTGCTCCATGCGGATGGCTGCTTCGTCTGTAAACTTGGCACTACCTGTTACGAAGTAGATAGCTCTTGCCAGGTCAACGATCATTTTCTCGTCTTCTTTTGAAACGATTGGGCAACCGTTGTTCTCGGCAACACCTACAACATTTGGACATTCGTCATCTTTGTCAAGAACGCCGTCACCATCGCTGTCTGGCCATGGGCAACCGTTGTTCTCAGCTGGACCAGCCTGATCTGGACAATCATCATCCTTATCAGCTACGCCGTCACCGTCTGAATCTGGGCATCCGTTGAGTTCTTTTGGACCTGCTTCAGTTGGGCAAGCGTCATCTTTGTCTGGTACGCCGTCACCATCACTGTCAGGACATCCGTTGAATTCAGCCAATCCGGCTTCGTTCGGACATGCATCTTCAGAATCCTGGATTCCGTCACCATCTGTGTCAGGACATCCGTTGAAAGCTTCCAAGCCTGCAACTTCCGGACATGCATCGTATTTGTCATAGATTCCGTCACCGTCTGTGTCAACGCCACCAAACTTGAAGGTTACGCCAACGGCGTGCTGCCAGTGCGGATATAGTTTGTCTTCGTCAAATGAGTGTTTGTATTTTGTCTGAACGTTGGCACCCAGCCAGTCATTGAACCAGAAGTTCAAGCCAATACCAGCGTTACCAGTTCCGTTTCCACCGTCACCTAACCAGGTGTAACCTCCACCAACAAGCAAGTAAGGATCAATCCAGTAGTGCTTGCCCATAAGGACGTTCCATTTCACATCCAGGTCAGTACTGAGGTACTTCGCGTTGTCTACTTTTACATCACCAACTTGTGTAATGCTATTGAAAGTTCCGGTAACTCCCACAGAGAAACCTGAACCCACGTAGTAACCAACTCTCAATCTCGAAACGAAAGCACCAGTGTTCCAGTGGTCTGTGTTGAAGAAATCAGAGAACATACCTCCTGTAAGCAGAGGTGGGTTGTCTTCGTCGAATGGCTCAGGTACGGGCTCAATCGGATTTTCTGGAGTCAAATTATCCAGACCCGGATCTGCATCAGTTGGATAGAAATCAACCACATTGGTTCCAATCTCCACAATCCAGCGATTATCCTTGTCCTGCGCATTCACGTTGCTGAAGCAAACAACGGCCAACACAATAAATAATACTTTAGTTAAATGTTTCATTGTAATCAATTTTAAATTATAATCGTTATTAATGTTAAGTAAGCTTAATTTTAAGTAATAATTAACAAATATATAAAAACTTGCCAAATATAAGCATTTGACGATTTATTTTTTGGCTAATGTAAAGGAGTTCAATCGAATCCTTCCAAATCGTCTAAAGCCTTAATAGAAGACCGATCTGTTATCAACGATCTCCGAATTGTCTTTGATGGATTCATAGATCTGCAGGCTCCTGCTCACCACGGATCGCTCAATCTCTTTTTTGTTCCCACTGTAATTGTTCAATTCCGTAGGCATCGTCTTTTTGGTGACGATCCCGTACATCACTCCACTTTGCCCTACAATATCACGGGTTAGCACATTCTCTTCTAAGGAAGTCACCACCCCGGCGATATCGACAAACCTACCGGAACCAGCAAATACAGGGCTCGAGTTAGACACGGCTCTGGCCACTTTCTTCTCGGTGCTGTTCTGCTCTGCAATTTCTTCAAGAGTAGCTCCTGTCGATCTCTCTTTGATCAATTCCGCTTTTTTCTGTTTCATCAGGATGGCGCGCACGTTTTGTCCGCGATCCGAAAGACCGGCTTTGTTTTTTCGGTTGAGGACCACCACGACATAACCATTGTCTGTGTCAAATCGCTTGAGGTCGCCCACCGAAGTGCTCTCTTCAAAAGCCCATCGAACAATCTGCCTTTGAGAGCCCAATTGTGAAATGTTGTCATCGAATACTTCGAGGTTCAATACCGGGCGAACCATGAGACCTGATTCTTTTGCGAGTTCATTGATTTCTTTTCCGTCAGTAAGGTCGGAGGCAAAAGTTTCAGCTTTTTCAAAGACGTCGTTCTCTGTTTTTTCTGAGGCGTCTATGCTCCTGGAGAAAGTGCCCACCTGTATCGTTTTTTGCCTGTTCTTCTGATCCTCGATATGGATCACATGAAATCCGAATTGAGACTTCACAACTCCCATGTCACCGACCTGGTTTTCGAAAGAGTAGTCCCTGAATTCAGGGATCATGGTTTGATAGACGAACCAACCCAGATCTCCACCTTTTTGACCGGATACCTGATCCGAAGACATTTGCTCGGCCAATTCAGCGAATTTGGATTTGTCTTTTTTGACAACAGCCAGCACGCTGTCGGCAACTTTTTTGGCTTCTTCTTCTGTCTGTGTCACACTGGCATCTGCAGATCCGCTTCCAACGTAGGGAATCAGAATATGACTGGCCTTAACCGAATCCGGGATCTGCTTTACGTCCATTATTTTTGACAATTTGTAGAACCCTGCATCTTTATACGGACCGTAGAATTCCCCTACATTCTTTTCAAACAGAGAATCTGCAAGAATTTTAGGAAGCTGACTCTTGTTGTAATAGGACCCGTTGAAAGGTGTGTCAGATTCATTGTCCGCGTTGAACTGAACCATATCGGTGGCGTTTCTGAACCCTACAAGGGTGATGTTTGATTTGGCAGCGTTGCTGTATTCTTCACGGTCCTCAATCATCGAGTTGAGCTCGTTTCTGATTGCATTCTCATCCTCTTCTGTGGGCTCGACCTTGAACTGCACATACTGGATGTCACGGGATTCCGGCACAGTGAATTCCTTCGGATGGCTCTTGACGTAATCTCTGATTTCATCCTGCGGAATGGAGATCAAACTGTCCGGCACGCTGTTGAATCGAACAAACACGTAATCCACGTCAACACTGATGTTGTCGAAATAGTACTTGCGCTCCCCTTCTTTGAGGGTGCTTCCCAGTCCCGAACGGATCAATTGATTATAGGTGTTTTGCTCAAGATTGTCTTTGATCGTGTTCTCGTAGTTGACCCAGCTGATCCAGGCAGCGGCTCCCGCCTCATCCTCTTCGGAGTTGTCCTTCAGGGTCGCAATGTATTCCTTGAGCTTTTCCTCGTCGAACAGCCCGGCCTCATTCATGAACTGCGGATTGTTCTGAGAAGAGATTTGGGCCACTATGGCATCCCACACATCTTTTTCTCCCACAACGATGCCCGACTTTTCGAGTTGTGTCTGGTAAATCTTTTCGCGAACAAGACTGTTCCAGGCATTGTTCACATTCTGACTGTTGGTGGCTCGTCCTCCTGTCCTGCTTCTGTAAAGCTCAACCTCCTGTCCGAACTCTTCTCGTGAGATCGGTTCACCGTTCACCTCACCAATGTTGGTCACGTTTTTGTTGAACATATTGCCGTCGAAAAGTCCGCTGAGTACGAAAGCGAACAAAGCCATAGCAATGATGAGTATTAGAAACAAGGATCTCTCTCTGATCTTCGATAAAACTGCCATTTTTCTTTCCTGTTAAATTTTAGGTTGCGAAAATACACAAACCCTTTTAATAATGAAATACTTTAATCTTAATT
>JAHEHE010000150.1 GCA_024644725.1 Flavobacteriaceae bacterium
GTACTGAACATGTAGTAGGAACCGATGAGCAACAGGATTCCAATGATTAAAAAGACCCACCAGTTTTTGATTGTGCCGGTGATCGCAGAAATAGCGTTAGACATAATTAAGGTTTTAAGGTTAGTACTAATTTGTTTAATCAAATATACAATTAAATGAGATTCAGTTCGATAAGAGGCCAGTGTAAGTCAAAGAAGGGGTGAGCCTCTGAAATATTCTCAAGGTTTTGTTCGATTTTCTGGACATTCTGCAGTCTTTGGTCAGTTGCCCTCAAAACCTCCAAATTTTGCCTCGTTTTCTTTAGGATTTAGAAAAAAGAAATCTATATTTGCTCCATCATGTACAACACAGTTTACCTTTCCACTCAACAGCACGGCCTCTTTGCAGGCACGACGACGTTCACTGTGACCACCCCTTGAGGGTGCTGATATGATTAACTCCGGACAAGGAATGGCCCGTGCTCTACCGGCCAGATTTCTAAAAAACATATAACTTTCTACTCTATAAAAACGAATACAATGATTGTATCGAAATTTGGCGGAACCTCTGTAGGTTCTGCTGAAAACATTGAAAAAGTAATTGAGATTGCCAAACAGAAAAAGGAGCAGGTAGCCGTCGTGGTATCGGCTCTTGGAGGAGTTACCAATCAATTGATCCGGGCATCGGAGCTCTCTCTCGAGGCAGACCCAGGATATGAGAACATTCTGAATGAGCTTGATTCAAGACACAAGGAAGCTATCGATGCTTTGTTGCAAGCTGATTTCAAAGAAGCCGCACTGCAACATTTAAAAGAGACCCTGGACGAGTTGAGAATGATCCTGCAAGGTGTTTCTCTTTTGAGTGACCTCTCGGGAAAATCAGCGGCACGAATCGTCAGCACGGGTGAGATCCTTTCCTCCTATTTGATTACAATGGCCATGAAGCAGCGCGGATTGAAAGCGGCTTTAAAGGATAGCCGGCAATTGATCCGAACCGATGACACCTTCCAGAACGCCCTTGTCGATTATGACTTCACCTATTCCAATATTGCCGAATTTTTCGCTTCTACGGAAGCTGAAATCATCGTGCTTCCCGGTTTTATTGCATCGAACGAAAAGGGTGAGACCACAACGCTCGGGCGCGGTGGTTCCGATTTTACAGCGGCTCTTATCGCAAACGGAGCCCACGCCGACTGTCTCGAGATTTGGACGGATGTCAGCGGCATGTATACGGCCAATCCCAAATTGGTTCGTCAGGCCAAGCCCATTGAGAGCATCTCTTATCAGGAGGCCATGGAGCTTTCGCATTTCGGGGCCAAGGTTTTATATCCGCCGACGGTTCAACCGGCACTAGACAAAGGAATCGACATCCTGATCAAAAACACCATGGAGCCGGAAGCGCCTGGAACACGCATCACGGAGAAAACCAAGGTAAACGGCTCTTTGATAAAGGGCATCAGCCACATTGAAGACATCGCCTTGCTAACCCTTGAAGGAAACGGAATGGTGGGAGTTCCCGGTATTTCCAGCCGCCTCTTCGGCGCTCTTGCCGACGAACTGATCAACGTGAAATTCATCACCCAGGCCTCCAGCGAGCATTCCATCTGCCTGGCCATAGATGATCAGGACACGGCCCGGGCGAAGAAGGCAGTGGATCGAGAATTCGAGTTTGAGATATTGAAAAACCGGGTCGATCCCCTGGTGGTTGAAAAACAGCTGGCCATCATTGCCCTTGTCGGCGACCAGATGAAGTCCCACCAGGGCATCAGTGGTAAGATGTTCTCGGAACTCGGGCACAACAATGTAAACATTAGGGCCATAGCCCAGGGATCCTCGGAGCGAAATATTTCCGCTGTGATTCGGGAAGAAGATGTGAAAAAGGCCCTGAATGTGCTTCACGCTTCCTTCTTTGAGGCCCAGATCAAGCAACTCAATCTCTTCGTGGTCGGCATTGGCAATGTCGGTGGCAAGTTGCTGGACCAAATTGAAAACCAGCAAAAGTTCCTTATCGAGAAAAAGAACCTGCAGCTCCGGGTGATTGGCATGGCAAATTCTCGGAAGATGCTCTTTTGTGAAGGAGGCATTTCCCTGGACAACTGGCAGCAGCAACTCGATTCGGAAGGCGAGACTTCAGATTTGGACACCTTCTTTAATCGTATGACGGATTTGAATTTGAGAAACAGCGTTTTTATTGACAATACCGCGCATGAGGTCGTCACTCACCTTTATTCACGATGTCTGAAAGAGAGTATAGCCGTTGTAGCCTGCAACAAGATCGCCTGCTCCTCGGCTTATACAAACTACGAAGAGTTGAAAAGACTCTCGAGCAAATACCAGGCCCCTTTTCTTTTCGAAACCAATGTCGGTGCAGGTCTTCCCATCATTGACACTTTGCACAACCTGATTGCATCAGGCGATCAAATTCACGAGATCCAGGCCGTTCTTTCAGGGAGCCTTAATTTTGTTTTCAACAACTTTACCGGAGATCGAAGTTTTTATGAGGTCGTCAAACAGGCGGGTGAAGAGGGATATACAGAGCCCGACCCAAGAATTGATCTCAGTGGGGTGGATGTGGCGCGAAAGATTCTGATCCTGATGCGCGAAAGCGGAATCCTGGCTGAACTCGAGGACATAGAGAATCGATCCTTTTTACCCTTGGAATCACTCCAGGCCGTTACAGTTGAAGACTTTCTGGAAACCCTTAAAGCCTCAGCGGGGCACTTTGCAGACTTGAGAAAGGATGCGGAAGCAGCGGGATGCAAGCTGAAGTATGTAGCCTCCTTCAAAGACGGAAAGGCGGAGGTCGGATTGCAGCATATTGCCCCGGATCATCCGTTTTACAACTTAGATGGCAAAGACAACATCGTACTGTTCTACACCGATCGATACCTGGAACAGCCCCTGATCATCAAGGGAGCTGGAGCTGGAGCCGATGTCACGGCTTCGGGAATCTTTGGAGACATCATTCGAACCGGTAACCTTTAAGCGTCTGATTATGTCATCTAACGACCTGAATACAATGAAGGCCATAGAACTTTTTTGCCCGGGAACGATCGCCAATATTTCCTGCGGATTCGATGTGCTCGGATGCTGCCTGGATTCCGTCGGGGACCGCATGTGGATCCGAAAGACCAG
>JAHEHE010000081.1 GCA_024644725.1 Flavobacteriaceae bacterium
TAATCGACCTTATCGAGCCCTATGCAAAGGGGGGTAAGATTGGTCTTTTCGGTGGAGCCGGAGTAGGTAAGACGGTTTTGATCCAGGAATTGATCAACAACATTGCGAAGAGCCACGGTGGGCTTTCTGTATTTGCCGGAGTGGGTGAGAGAACCCGTGAAGGAAATGACCTGCTCAGAGAAATGCTCGAATCGGGCATTATCAAATACGGTGAGGAGTTCGATAAATCCATGGAAGAAGGCGGTTGGGACCTGAGCAAGGTTGACATGCCAGGCCTCAAGGAATCAAAACTTACTTTCGTTTTCGGTCAGATGAACGAACCTCCAGGAGCACGTGCACGTGTAGCCCTTTCAGGACTTACGATCGCTGAGTACTTCAGGGATGGAGCCGGTGATGGTCAGGGAAAAGACATCCTGTTCTTTATCGATAATATCTTTAGGTTCACCCAGGCCGGGTCAGAGGTATCTGCCCTCCTCGGGCGTATGCCTTCTGCGGTGGGATACCAGCCAACACTTGCTACAGAGATGGGTGCCATGCAGGAGCGAATCACCTCGACCAAGAACGGATCGATTACTTCTGTACAGGCGGTTTACGTACCTGCGGATGACCTTACGGATCCTGCGCCGGCAACAACGTTTGCCCACCTGGATGCGACAACCGTACTTTCGCGTAAGATTGCAGAATTGGGTATCTACCCTGCGGTGGATCCATTGGATTCCACATCGCGTATCCTCAGCAGAGAGATTCTCGGTGACGAGCACTATGACACAGCACAGCGCGTAAAAGAAACGTTGCAGAAATACAAGGAGCTCCAGGACATCATCGCAATTCTCGGTATGGAAGAATTGAGCGAAGACGACAAACTGGTCGTGCACCGTGCAAGAAGGGTTCAAAGGTTCCTTTCTCAGCCGTTCCACGTAGCTGAGCAGTTTACCGGAATTCCCGGATCACTTGTTGATATTCGCGACACGATCAAAGGATTCAATATGATCCTCGATGGAGAGCTCGACAAGTATCCTGAAGCGGCCTTCAACCTGAAGGGAACGATTGAGGAAGCGATCGAAGCAGGTGAGAAAATGCTGGCGGAAGTTTAAAAAATAGGTATATGTTTTTAGAAATAGTCACACCTGAGGCAAGCATCTTCAGGGGCGAAGTAGAGTCAGTAACTGTTCCTGGTGTAGACGGTCAGTTTCAGATGCTCAACAATCACGCTCCTATCGTTTCTCTTCTGCAGGAAGGGAACGTGAAGATCCAGGGCCAGTTGAGTTTTGATGAAGCCTATGAGGATCGATTCAAAAGTGTGGATAAGACCACCAGCATACTGCCGATACAGAGTGGAACGATTGAGTTGAATGACAATAAGATCATCATCCTGGTTGACTAGAGCCCTGCGGAAAACGCAAACAAAATAAAAACTCCATCTTCAGCAGATGGAGTTTTTTTATGCATTGCAAAATCGCTCTGACTTACAACTGTCCGGTAAGCCATTTGTAAATGTCATTTCCGTTTGCCAGGAGCAGCAGGGATACCAGAATAACAAATCCTGCGATTTGAGCGTATTCCAGGAATTTGTCACTCGGTTTGTGACCCGTGATCATTTCATAAAGTGTAAAGACCACATGCCCTCCGTCAAGTGCCGGGATGGGCAGCAGATTCATGAATGCCAGCATGATCGACAGCAGGGCCGTAATGCTCCAGAAGGATTCCCAGTTCCACGTGGAGGGAAAGATGCTTCCTATGGTAATGAATCCGCCCAGGCTAGAGGCTCCTTTCTTGGTGAACACGTATTTGAACTGACCCATGTAATCCTTCAGCGTCCAGTAGGCTCTTGAAAAACCAGGGCTGATGCTCTCGGCAAAGGTAAAATCCTTGTGATTGATGGTCAGGACCTCATCGATGTCAGGAAGCACATATACTCCAAGATTATTCTCTTCATTGGGCGCAACCGTGTAGGTCATCTCCCGACCATCTCGCTCAATGCCGATCTCCATAGGTTCTCTATCTGTATTCTTCTTGACGCGTTCGGTCAGTTCCACCCAGAAGGTAACCGGCTCGCCGTTTACACTGATGACCCGGTCTCCTTGTTGCATTCCGGCGTCACCCGCGGGAGAATTCGGTTTAATGCTGTCCAGAACGGCTGGTACTCTTGGCGCGAAAGGGTCTATATTTCCACTCTGCCACATCTTGTAGCCAACGTCTTCAGGAATTTGAATGGACTCCGTTGTCCCGTCTGAATGCTCCACTTTTATCTCGCTCACATCGCGTAGGAAAAGAAATTTGTTCACGTCCATGACGTCTTCAGGTTCTTCCCCGTCAATGGTTAGGATTTTGTCTCCATTCTGAAAGCCCAGCTCCCGGAAGTCTTCAGTCACACTGAAACCATAGGTCACATCATCGACGCCGACGTATTCATCTCCCCAGACATTGAACATCATGATATAGATGAAGATACCCAAGATAAAATTAACCGTCACCCCTCCAAGCATGATGATCAATCTTTGCCAGGCCGGTTTTGATCGGAATTCCCAGGGCTGTGGAGGTTGCATCATCTGCTCTTTGTCCATGCTCTCGTCGATCATTCCGGAAATCTTGACATAACCCCCGAGAGGGATCCATCCGATACCGTAAACCGTGTCCCCAATTTTCTTTTTGAATAGTGAGAATTTGTAGTCAAAGAAGAGGTAAAACTTCTCAACCCGGGTTTTAAACAATTTGGCGGGCAGGAAGTGCCCCATTTCGTGAAGAACGATCAGCAACGACAGGCTCAACAGAAATTGGGTGATTTTTATATATGATTCCATTCAGTGAATTCTCTTTTTTTGAATCGACAAATGTACGCTTTATCGTTTATTTTAAGAAATACAGGGGGCTAAATAGATGTTAAACTGCTTAATTTTTGAGGATGGTCTTGTGAAGGGTTCCCCGATCTGTGTCTATTACAATGAGATGAAGTCCAAACTTCAGGCCATGCGTCTGAACCTGGTTTCCAGGATTCAGCTTTTGGAGCACTTTTTTTCCCTGGATGTCGTAGATCGTAATTCTCTTGAGTTCGCTCATCCCTTCATTTCTTATTGTCAAATGATCCTTGACCGGGTTGGGATACACAGCAATACTCTTGTCGAGGGTCTGTTCGTCAAGACCCAGGGTCACCTCGTTTAGTCCGCTGATAAGGTGGCTATCAGGATCAATCTCTACAGAGCTTACCAGGAAACCCGGATCCACGCTGAAATTCTGACCGTTTTCGGAGATTTCCATGCGAAGGTTCTCCACTTCTCCTCCCGAGCCGTATACCGCAACCGGCAAGGGCATCTCAAAAAAGGAGACCGAGCTGTGCGATTGGGTCTGATTGACCTGGAAGTTCAACACTCCTTCCTCGGATTGACTCCAGATCAGGTCATAGGTCGGATAGCCCTGGCCGTAGATCCAATCCTTGAAAAATTCGTCCAGGTCCTCGCCGCTGGCTCGCTCCAGATGCCTGATCAGGTCAGGCGTGGTGGCGTAGTTGTAGGCCAGTTCAGGGTCCTGCAAGTAGCTTCGAAGCCCGTTGAAAAAATCCTCGTCCCCCAGTTTGTACCTTAACATGTGCAGCACCATCGCTCCCTTGTAATAAGACAAACGGCTGCTGAAAATCCGTGAAACAGAAGTGGTGTCTTGCACGTGAACCGATCCTCCGGGTTCGACGATGATCCGGCCATTCAGGTATTTGCGCCAGCTTGCAAAGCTTTGATCCCCGTCAAATTTCTCGGTCACAAGGCCGTCCAGGTAGGTCGCAAATCCTTCGTTCAGCCAAATGTCCTGCCAGCTTGCACAGGTGATCTTGTTGCCGAACCACTGATGCGCGAGTTCATGGGCGATAAGGCTCCGGCTCCAGCTGCCCATAAACGACATGGTGCTGTGCTCCATGCCGCCTCCCCAACCGAATTGGGCGTGACCGTATTTTTCCCTCGAATATGGGTATTCCCCAAACATGTCCCGAAAGAAGTTCATGACAGATGGGGTGACAGCCAGGCTCCGAACGGTTTGTTCATAGGTTTCCGGATAGACATAATTCACGATCTCAAAGGGCGCCTGACTCACAGATTGTCTGTTAACACGGTAGTTGGTTACCGCTATTGCTATCAAATAGGCGGGGATCGGGTATCGATGCCTCCAATGAGTTGTACTCTTATCTCCGGATTCTTTCTCTGATATGAGAGTCCCGTTAGATGCAGCCTTGTAGGCAGCAGGATGGGTGATGAAGATATCAACGG
The DNA here is from genome assembly GCA_024644725.1 of Flavobacteriaceae bacterium. Classification (GTDB taxonomy): domain Bacteria; phylum Bacteroidota; class Bacteroidia; order Flavobacteriales; family Flavobacteriaceae; genus Lutimonas. The sequence goes on from JAHEHE010000081.1 coordinate 4,251, forward strand.
AATCCACCTTGTCAATCAGGTCCTGTTTGCAGGGCCACCAGCCTTTGGCTCCATAGGGCTCCGACAGGGTCCAAAGCACAGGAGTTTGGGAGCTGCCATGGGTGGAGACCTCAAAGGATCCAAACCCCGAACTCACCGGGTTGCCCTGATAAGTGATCGACAGGGAATCGAGTCTCCCGGATTTTAACGTCTCGTTCAATCTGATGTACAGTCGATCGTCTTTTTCATGAGAGAAATCCAAATTTGTTTCTCTTTGCCGGACACTCGTCACATTCATGTTTCCTGCCAGGTCAAAGACGATCTCATCCATATCGGTCAAAGCCTGAAAATGACTGGTGACCGTGCCTTGGATCGTTGGTTCGCGAGGATCCACTTCCCAATCCAATCGGTGGTACACAAGATCGTAGTTGGCCGTAGCGGCAGCTGACTTGAAGTTTATCTTTTGCGCTGTATTTCGGGCTTCAGAAGCCGCGAGCTCTTCAAAATTCATCACCTTTGTTTCCCCGAGGGTCTGCGCCTTCCCCACAAGGGGAAATAATAGCACGAACAGCATCAGAAAATACTTCATAAGGTTTAAATTTGTGGCTTGATTGAGCAATATCAGGGAAACTCAAAGATAAGAAGAATGTATTTAATTGACTTTTTCAAGAAATCCAGGTCGACGCTCATCTTCCTGTTCTTTTTCTCTATAATTTTCATTCCGGTGCTTTATTTTCTCGTCAAGCCCAAGGACAAGCTTCCGGTCTACAACCCGGTGGATGTAAACCCTCGACTGGTTGACGATTCCGTCAAGCATATCAGCAGAAATCACAGGATTTCTGATTTCAATTTGATCAATCAGAACGGTGAGGTAATCACCAAAGAGGATTTTGAAGGTAAAATCTATGTCGCAGATTTTTTCTTTACGCGTTGTCAGACGATTTGTCCGATCATGGCTGTCAATATGAAAGATTTGCAGGAGGAGTTCAAAAGCGATCCAGATTTGAAGTTCTTGAGTCATTCGGTGACCCCGGTGATGGACAGTGTTCCGATACTTAGGGCCTATGCAGACAAGAATGAGGCCATTGACGGCAAATGGGAGATTACTACCGGCGACAAGAGGCATATTTACGAGTTGGCACGAAAGTCCTATTTCGCGGTTCTTGACGAGGGGGACGGTGGCGACCAGGACTTCATCCATACGGAACAGTTTATCCTGGTGGATCAAGAAGGCCAAATCCGCGGTTTTTACGACGGTACTGAGAAAGAGGAGATGCAGCGGATCATTGATGACATTTCCATTCTTAAAAGAGAAAACGAGTGAGTTGTTCGAGCCCTGAACTTGTTTTTCAAACCTGACAATTATCAAGTTCGGAAAGAAAAAAAAACCGTAATTTCGCAAAGTATTTATAATTAATCCAAATAAAAATTGGATCGAAGCATCGCAAATCTTAGGATAGGGGAGAAAGGAATCATCAGTGAGATCTCATTTGACAGCATTCCTTTGGCTCTTCTCGAAATGGGTTGTATGCCCGGGGAGTCGGTGGAACTGATTCAGAGAGCCCCATTGAAAGATCCTTTGTACATTCGTGTAAACGGGAGTTTTTTAGCTATCCGTGAGGAAACTGCGAGTCGAATTCTAGTCACCAAGGGCTGATCGATGTCAAAAAACAGAGACATAAAAGTGGCTTTGGTGGGAAACCCCAATACGGGCAAGACGTCACTATTCAATCAGCTGACGGGTCTCAAACAAAAAGTTGGCAATTATCCCGGAATTACGGTCGACAAAAAAATTGGTATGGCATCCCTTAAAGGAGGATTGAAAGCCCATATCATTGACCTTCCCGGAACCTACAGCATCAATCCAACGAGCATTGATGAGAATATTGTGCTCAACACCCTGATCGATAAGGGCTGTGAAGACTATCCGGATGTCATTGTTGTCGTGGCGGATATAGAAAACCTCAAACGCAACTTGCTGCTTTATTCCCAGATCAAAGATCTTCAAATCCCTACTGTATTGGCCATAAACATGGCGGACCAGAGTGAGAAAAAAGGAATCGAGATCGATGTTGAGGGGCTCAAGAAAGAACTCGGTGGCGAGGTGGTCCTGGTCAGTGCCAGGCATAAGCGGGGTATGGAGGAGCTCAAAGCAGCGATCGAAAGTTATGAGGAACTCGATACCTCCGTATTGGCTAAAATCTCACACCGAATCGACAAGGAGTATTTCGACCAGCTCGACAAGGATTTTCCTAGATGGGACCGCTACAAAACCTGGCTCTGCCTGACTCAAATGCTCGATATCCCGGAGATGAACCAGCAGGAATCGGCTTTGATGCAGAGCTACAGGTCAGACACAGACAAATTGAAGAGATATCAGCATAAAGAGACCATTTTTCGCTATCAGCAGATCTCGGATATCCTCAAAAAGAATTATTCTGTCGATAAATCAAAGGCGCGAGACCTTCGATCCCGCCTGGATCGCATTCTGACCCACAAGGTATTTGGCTATGTGATTTTTGCATTGATTCTCATGCTCATCTTCCAATCCATTTTTGACTGGGCGAGCGTACCCATGGACTTCATCGATGCGCTTTTTGCCGATTTGAGTCAAAAAGTAAAGGAGATTTTACCTCCCGGTCGGCTAACTGACCTGCTCGCTGAAGGTGTAGTTCCCGGGATTGGAGGCATTGTGATATTTATTCCCCAGATCGCCATCTTGTTTCTGTTCGTTTCTATTTTGGAGGAAACCGGATACATGAGTCGTGTCGTATTCCTTATGGATAAGATCATGAGGCATTTCGGCATGAGTGGAAAGAGTGTTGTTCCATTGATCTCAGGGACGGCCTGTGCGATCCCGGCGGTAATGGCCACAAGAAACATAAGTGGCTGGAAAGAGCGACTCATTACCATACTGGTGGTACCATTCACCACTTGTTCGGCCCGATTGCCCGTATACGCCATACTCATTGCCCTGATCATTCCTGAAGAGCGCGTGCTGGGGGTATTCTCTTTGCAGGGACTGACTCTGCTCGCCTTGTATCTACTCGGATTCAGCGCTGCTGTGCTATCAGGGTATTTCCTGCATAAAGTCCTGAAAATAAGTAGCAAAACCTTTTTTTTGATGGAGATGCCGGATTATAAGGTGCCATCGATCAAAAATGTGTTTTACACGGTAGTGGAAAAAACGAAGGCCTTTGTCTTCGGTGCTGGGAAGATCATCCTCGCCATATCTGTGGTTCTCTGGTTTCTCGCATCGACCGGACCGGAAGCATTTGACAATGCTGAAGCCGTCTTCGAAACAGAGAAAGTTGGGACGAATTCAGACAATTACGAGGCCGAGCTCGCCTCCTACAAATTGGAGAATTCTTATATCGGTGTCATGGGAAAAGCCATGGAACCGGCTATCAAGCCCCTGGGATATGATTGGAAGATCGGTATTGCATTGATCTCGTCATTTGCAGCACGGGAGGTGTTCGTAGGAACCCTGGCTACCATTTATAGCGTAGGTGACGACGACGAGGACAACTCGACGATCAAACAGAGGATGGCAGCAGAAATCAACGAAGACACCGGCAAGCCCCTTTTTAACTTCCCGGTTGGAATGTCTCTTTTGGTCTTTTACGCTTTTGCCATGCAATGCGTAAGTACCCTGGCCGTTGTAAAAAGAGAGACCAAAACCTGGAAATGGCCGTTGCTTCAGTTGATCGGTATGGGAGCCTTTGCCTATATCGCGTCGTTTCTGACCTATTCAGCTCTTGTAACGTTTTAAGCATGCAGGAAGTCCTTGTCTATATCGCCCTGGCCGCAGCACTTCTCTACCTGGGAAGAAAATTTTTGTTTAGGAAAAAGAAAAACAAGAAGGGTTGTGACACCGATTGCAATTGTTGAATTGTCAAAGGCTACAAGCATTTTTCATCGATTTTTTTAAACAGATCCAATCCAAATAAATTGTATGTGTTTCTAATTTTGATATATTTACTTCAAGTTTTCTGGGTTTTATTTCTCAGATGCAAGTTCAAAACTAATCATAAATACATACTACAATGGAACAAAAAAAGATGGTCAGGGGGGCTTTATTCGCTTTTCTCATTCTGACCCAGGTAACGTTTGCACAAATTTCGATTGGAGGCAAAGTCGGTTATAGTGTAGGTCGAATTGCAGATAACAGTGATAACATTTATACGGAAGACTTCAAGTCTACAGACGGCATCGATTTTGGAGCAACCGTGGAATACAAAATCAGTGAGCTTTTCTCCCTACAGGCTGAGATTCTCTATACGCAAAGAGGTGGAGAGAGAGATGGCCTGCAACCGATTCCCACCGATAATTTGGAAGGTGCGCTTGCAGAGAACGGATTGACCCTGGAGGCCTTGAACCAATTGGTTCAGTTGCAAGGCCGCGGACCCGTGACAAATGCAGACCCTTTGTACGCTGAATTCAACAATGTCTCGGAACTGGAATATATCGAGATCCCTGTTCTCGCAAAATTCGGATGGGGAACAGACTGGCGTTTTTACGTCGAAGGAGGGCCGTATGTTGGATTTTTGATCAGCGCTACCCAGGTCACAAGCGGAGACAGCCAGTTCTTCCTGGACAGCAACGGCAACCAACCATTAGGAGTTCCGAATCCGTTTTATGACCCGAATGACCCATCATTCGGACCACCCTTCATCCCGTTACCTGAGCAGTCCTTTGACGCCTCAACAGATGTCAAGGATGACCTGAACAGCACCAACTTCGGTATCCATGCAGGGGCGGGCCTGATTCGAAAACTTAACGAGCATCACCAGGTGTACCTGGGTTTCCGCGGCTCTTACGGTTTTACCTCTTTGCAGAAAAACGAGGAGTTCGGTGAAAGCAAAATCGGGGGACTCGTATTCTCACTGGGTTACGCGTACACTCTTTAGGATAATATTTCTCAACTGCGGTTTTTGGTGTCGATTACAATCGTGACCGGTCCATCATTGCACAGGTCAATTTTCATATCGGCTCCAAAGACTCCGGTTCCCACTTTTTTTCCTAAAATGGACTCAAATTCTTCTATGAATTTTTCATAAAGAGGAACTGCTTTTTCAGGCCGTGCAGCGGCAATATAAGAAGGTCTGTTTCCCTTTTTGGTGGATGCAAGCAATGTAAACTGACTAACTACAATAGCATCTCCACCTAATTCAAGCAGGGAGCGGTTCATCACCCCTCGATCGTCATTGAAAATACGAAGATTGGCGGTTTTGGCCGCGAGCCATTCAATGTCTTTCATTGCATCGTCAACGCCTATGCCCAACAGGATCAAAAGTCCATTGTCTATACTGCTGACGACTTGCTCATCTACCTTTACCGATGCGCTTCGTACTCTTTGGATAACCGCTTTCATACTATAAATCGTAGATATTTGTACGATAATTCTCTTCTTCTCCAGCGAGGATCTGCAAATAGCTCCGATATCTTGAAGGGGCAATTTCTCCTTTTTCAAGTGCATCTTTCACCGCGCATTTGGGTTCATTTATATGGAGGCAATTGTTGAATTTGCAGAGGTGCTTCAAGGCGAAGAATTCCCTGAAGTAGTTGCCCACTTCATTATCCTCGAAATCCACCACTCCGAAGCCTTTGATGCCTGGCGTGTCTATGATGTAACTTTCAGGTTCGGTCTCAATCACGAACATTTCGGCAAAGGTCGTTGTGTGCTGACCCTGGCGGTGCTGTTCCGAAACCGCCGCGGTTTTAAGGTTCAGGCCCGGAGAGATCGCATTGATCAGGGTTGATTTTCCAACCCCCGAATGCCCTGAAAACATGCTGGTCT
>JAHEHE010000082.1 GCA_024644725.1 Flavobacteriaceae bacterium
TCACCAGGAATTCAAAGGTATCCACCCCATCCGCATAATCGTCTAGCTGCGGCTTTTGGGTCTGTCCGAAAGGCACATACCCGGAATCGTTTCCATTTCCAACAATGCATTGGATGAGCTCTGAATCAGCTTCAAGCTTGTTCTTCAAAGCATCACCATTCTCGTAGTACTCGTAGAACAGGGTTGCAATGGGCGAGGCATAGCTGGGGTCTTCCTTCAACATCACAAATCCGTTTTCAAGCAATTCGAATTTGCTCATCAGGTAAACAGCCTTGTTGTAGTCGTAATTGTTTCTGTATTTATCATAGTCAATCAGGTCCTTGAAGCTGTATAAAGCACCGAACAAAAGGTCAAAATCGTAGTCCTTGGGTACCATCAGTTTTGATACGCTCCTGCAACCCAGTCCGAAATAGCGAAAGATGTCTTCTCCAAGACCGTTGAGCTCCTCCGGTGTTTCTTCACCTGTCAGTACGGCTACCGAATTTCGATTTCTTCGGATGACATGAGGGTATTGACCAAAATAGTACTCAAAATGACGAGCGGTATTGTTGCTCCCTGTGGCTATGATCGCATCAAAGTTGGTAAGGTGTTCGTCCGCAAAGACAATCTTGCCTTTGAAGCCCGGTTCAACATGCTCCAGAAACCTGGCAATAAGAGGAAGAAAAAAGGCGTCAGAGGACGATTGTTTGATTTGTATGGAATGCCCTGACATGAGCACGCTCAGAAAGTCATGAAAACCCACAAGAGGGATGTTGCCCGCCATGATCACACCAACATTTTTCTCTGAGATTTCATTTAAATTGTAAATAGAGGTCCAATTGGTTAAATTATTGCTATTTAGTAGTTTGCTCCAATCTTTGAAGGCAGAATTTACATTCTGATTCGTAAACCACCCATTGCTTTCAAAAGCTCGCTTTACCTGTATGCGAAACGGCTCCAGAAACAGCTCATTCGTCGAAAGCTCTTTATTGATTTCTACTCCTGACGGGTGAAATTGAGAGAGAAAATCTCCGAGTTGAGAGAAGGCATCAATTCGTTGGTCTAGGGTCATGCTCGATAGGAATATAGATGTGGAAACCTTATATTTGATCGCAAATTTAGGCAAAAAACAAATGGCGATAATAATAACAGACGAATGTATCAATTGCGGTGCCTGCGAGCCGGAATGCCCCAACACAGCTATTTATGAAGCAGCGGAGGAGTGGAAGTATTCAGATGGCACCGAACTGAGCGGTGATGTCGTTCTTCCTGATGGAAAAGCTGTTAATGCCGATCAGGATCAGGATCCTGTAAGTGACGAATACTATTATATTGTTCCGGATAAATGCACCGAATGCAAAGGGTTTCATGACGAGCCCCAGTGTGCCGCGGTATGCCCTGTGGATTGTTGTGTTCCCGATGAAGAGCATGTGGAGTCGGAAAAGGAATTAATGGCCAAACAATCCTTTTTGCACCGTGAATAGAAATTTTGACATAGGAGGTAAGAGTCTGACAGTTTTCTTCTTCATGTGCTTTTTGACAGTTTCGTTGACTTCCAGAGCTCAGTTTAACGAGGTGGAGTCCATGGGAAACTGGTATGTCAAGAAAAACAAACTGGTTTGGCAAAAGACCTATCCGTTGACCGATAAGGAGGAACTCAACGAGAAGCTCAAAAGCAATGATTTCACCTCTGAGCTTGATATTCTGCGCTTTATCACTGATGTCCAGACCAAACCTTATAAATTGGCTGGGCAGAATTTGCCCGAGTATGCGCGTCATGCGTACACGGCGTTTTTGGTCATTGATTTTTTTGGGGATACCTATCGGGTCACCCTGCAACAGGTCAATTTCCCGGACTTTGAGGAAAAGATTTACTGGAATGGCATGAGACAGCATGATGCCCGGGGAACCCTCGAAAAGTACATTTTGGGTCAGGACGGGCGGATCAAAAGGAACAGTGCCAATGTCAATGTCCTGGAGACCTTTGATTCTGCGTTTTCAGGTGTATTTGATCCGATGGCGGATGTCTGGACGGAATAGGGGGGTACAAATGAAAATAACGGGTTTATGAAGATAGCAATTGTTGGTGCAGGTGGCGTCGGTGGATATTTTGGTGGCAAGTTGCGTCAGGCTGGGAATGACGTGGTTTTCCTGACACGGGGGAAAGCATTGGAAGCCATCCGTGAAAACGGGCTTAAAGTCAAGAGTTTCATGGGGGACTTTACTGTTCATCCCGAAGTCTCCGATCGACCGGATTGCGTCAGGGGAGCCGACCTGGTGATGCTCTGCACAAAATCCTGGCAAATCGATGAGGTAGGAGCTGCCATCAAGCCCCATCTCAAGGATGATGCGATTGTTTTACCCTTGCAAAATGGGGCGGACAATGCCGAACGACTCATGAAGATTCTACCTCCAGAAAACATAATTGGAGGACTGTGTAAAATTGTGAGTAAAATTGAAAGCCCCGGTGTCATCAACCATTTCACTTTTGTGCCGGAGATCATTTTCGGGGAGCTTAGCCAGGAGATAAGCCCCCGTTGCCAAAAGCTCAAGGCCGTCTTTGACAAGGCCGGTTTCAAGAATAAGCTGTCTGAGAATATTCATCGTGACATTTGGCTGAAGTATCTCTTCATCACTTCGATCAGCGCCCTCGGAGCCCTGACGAGAAGCGTTTTGGGAATCATGCGTGAAGACCCCTTTCTTCGTGAAAAGATAACGGAAACAGCTGCTGAAATCGTTGAGGTAGGGAAGAGGCAGGGCGTCGATATTGAAAAAATGGACATTCAAATTGCCCTCGACATGATCGACAATGGCGACTTTGGCACGACCATGTCTTTGCAACGAGACATGATGGAGGGTCGTCCCAGCGAGTTGGAGAACTTCAACGGTTACATCGTCCGCAAAGGAGACGATTTGGGAATTGACACTCCTGTCAATGACTTCATTTTTTACAGCCTGTTACCCATGGAGAAGAAATCCAGGGGTTTGTCCTGACTTAGCGCGAGGCTTTCGGCACGATAATGAAAGAGTAGCTGTATGAGGGGTCTTCCAACCTGTACTCTTTGTGGGTCCTTGCACCCCAGGCATTGTCTCCGCCAACACCCATTTGGCGATAGTCAATATTCAGCGAAGTCAGGTCCCTTTTGACTACATCCGTGGTGTGTCGGTTTACGACAATGTCTCCATCACGATGTCGTCCATCCGTTCTTTCCAGGGACTCAAAATCTTCCATTCTGTTGTGATGCGCACTGAAATCAATGGTGGGCAGGCCCTTTATCAAAATGCCATGTTTTTTTTCCTTGCTGTACAGTGCCAGCCACCGCACATCTGTTCGGTTTCCATTTTCCTGGGGTCTCAGATAGGGCCAGTACAGGTCTCCAACCACGCTGGTGTAGATCCCGATTTTTGCTCCGGTTTTCCTGTCCCAGTAAGACTCAAAAGGGCCACGACCATACCAACTGATTTGCTCCATGTCTTTTGTTAGCTCAACGTTCAATCCCACCCTGGGCGTCTCTGACAGATCTTTTTTCAATCTGTTGAACGTACTCTGAACCAGGATCTGGCCTTCGCCATTGAACGTGTAGGTTATGTCGAAATCAGCTATCAGCTCCTGATTCTCGTTTTCCAGTTCATAGGTGACAAGTACCTCTACAAGGCCATCTTTGACCTGGGCCCGAATGCTTTTCAATTTCCTATGCTTGCTGACGAATCTCCACTCAGCGCATCTTTTGTGCATGTCGTTCCCAAAATCATTGTCAATGGGAGCTCTCCAGAAATTAGGAACGAATCCCTTTTCATCGTTGAGGATATTCTCATTGAGGATGCTGAATTCTTTCATGATGCCGGTGGTGCGATCGAAGGATACGGTGCTAATCTCTGTTTCAACGACAAAGCTTTCTTCGTTTCTCTCAAGACGGGCCGGTTGCTCTGAAACTCCGAGTGAAACTGGTGCTCCCGGATTCAGAATAAATTGCTCCCAGGCCACCTCGTGACCTTCGGGAACCAGGGACCTTGCACTTTTGGTGCGTGCCGATACGGTTAGAACGAGTTCCGTTCCCTTACGCTCGGGTGGCAGATTCCATTGGATCGGAGCCGTAACCACATCGCCTGGGTCAACCGAACCCAACTCCAAGGTACCAGAGGCCATTTTCTGTCCGGCGCTGCTCAGGTTCCAAGAGAAGCTGAATTGGTCGAGTTTCGTGAAATCATAGTTATTGCTGATTTCAATCTCAACCCCTGCAAGACCTTGGCCTGGATCGTCCTTTTGGTGGAGATCAAACGAAATGAATTGATGCACTTTTTTGACCTCTTCAAGGGCAGGTTTGGGGCGCCTGTCAGGTTCCACGAGTCCGTTGAGGCAGAAATTTCCGTCTGATGGAACATCCGGAGGACCGAAATCACCACCATAAGCCCAGAATTCTACTCCATCACTGTTGGTTTTGACCAGTCCCTGATCCACCCAATCCCAGATGAATCCACCTTGAAGCACCTCGTGCTTTTCGATAACGTCCCAGTAATCTTTGAAGTTGCCCACGCTGTTGCCCATGGCATGGGCGTATTCACAGAGCACCAGTGGGCGATCCGAATGGTTCCGCGCATAGCTCTCCAATTCGTCTATTCTGTCGTACATGGGGCTCACAATGTCTGTGTTCTCTTCCATATCGGCCTGCTCAAACTGAACGAACCGGGAAGGATCTCTTTTTTTGATCCATTTGTAGGCTTCATGGAACACAGGTCCGTTGCCGCATTCATTTCCCATGGACCAGATCACGATACTGGGGTGATTTTTGTCACGCTCCACCATTCTTTTGATTCTTTCCATATGAGCGGCTTTCCACTCCGTGCGATAAGCAATGTGCTGAATGGTGTCAAACGGCCCTTGTTTGGTGGCTCCAAATCCATGTGACTCAATATTGGCCTCATCGACGACGTACAAACCGTATTGATCGCAGAGCTCATAAAACTTTTCGGGTTGCGGATAATGCGAGGTGCGGACGGCATTAATATTGTGCATTTTCATGGTCCGGATGTCTTTTCGCATGGTCTCCTCATCGACGACATGCCCTTTGCGATCATGGTGCTCATGCAGGTTGACACCTTTGAAATAAATGGCTTTGCCGTTAACCAGGAACTGCCCACCTTTGATTTCCAGCCTTCTGAAACCTACCTTTTGCCCAATGATCTCAATTGTTTTTCCTACGTCATCTTTCAGGACAATCGTCATTGTATAGAGATTCGGTTTCTCGGCACTCCAGGGTCTCACTTCTTCCAATTCTGAGGTTATTGAAGCCTCAAAAGTATCTTCAGATTCGCTCAGTTCCATGGTTTTCTCCAAGACTGGTCGGCCCTCAGGATCAGAGAGTGTCAATGTCCAACTAAGATCTCGTTTGCCGGACTTATGAATTTTGAGGATGACTTCGAACCTTCCCTGTTTGTTGTCGGGCATAAGATCTGATTTGATCCATAGGTCCCGGATCTGATCCTTTTCGCGAGCCAGCAAGAACACATCACGGGTAATACCGCCCAAACGCCAGAAATCCTGGTCCTCGAGATAGCTCCCATCTGACCATTTGAAAACTTCGACGGCGAGAAGGTTTTCACCTTCCTGAACATGGTCGTTGATCCTAAACTCGGCAGGGGTCTTGCTACCTTGGCTGTATCCAACTTTCTTACCGTTCACCCAGAGATTCATGGCTGAGCTGACTGCACCAAAATGAAGGACCAGATCTTTTTCGAGCATGCCTGGAGTTACCTTGAAGCTCATCCGGTAGGAACCCACCGGGTTGTAATGCTCTTGAATGCGCGGTGGTGTTTTCTCATGCGGGTATTTGATATTTGTATAAATGGGATAACCATAGCCTTCCATTTCCCAGTTCGAAGGGACTGTAGTCAGGGCCCAATTGGAATCATCAAAATCGGTTCTGAAAAAATTCTCGGGTCGATCCCCTGGTTTTTCAGAAAACCTGAACTTCCAGAGTCCATTGAGGGAAATGTAGAAAGAAGAAGCTTCCGGATTCCCTGTTTTCAGCTCATCCATGCTCGCGAAGGGCACAAAGCTCGCCCGGGGCGGCAATTTGTTTCTCTCAAAAACATTTTGATTCTCCCAGTCGTTCTGTCTATCTTCAGAAAGACCTGGGCTATCCGAGCCCTGGGCGAACGAAGATGTCGATAAAAGCAGTAGTATCCAAAATGTGGCCAGGGTAAATGGGGCTTGATTTTTCATACCCTAAAGGTAGCATTTTACCAAAACTTAATCTGGAAAACACACTTAGGTAACATAGGATTTTGACATTTGACATGTATCTTCTAATTTATTTTGAATTAGTATAAGTTTTGTTTCACGATGCCGGCACGTTCAGTGCTGGCATTTTTTTGTATTTTTAGTCAGAATATGATCTTCGCCGGGCCCATTCATTCGGTGCGGGCAGCTGAATCCAAAATAAAAAAAGCAAACTTATGAGAACTCTCGATAGAAGGAACTGGTTGAAAACCGCAGGCCTGTCCAGCGGATTTATTTTTCTTGGCGGGCTCGATGCCGTCGCAAATCGGGTCAATACGCGAAGCATCCCTTCTGCGGGCCCTGTGATGTTAAATGCCAATGAAAACCCATTCAGCCCTTCTGTAAACATGCAAAAGGTTCTTACGGATAATTTTGACATGGCGTGCCGATATCCTTTTCGCATTCTTTCTTCTCTGGTAAATGATATTGCAGCAAAAGAGGGAGTTACTAAAGATCACGTGGTTATCACCGGTGGTTCAACAGAAGGATTGAAAGCCTCAGGTCTTCTCTTCGGCAGTGATGGGGGAGAGATCATAGCGGCAGATCCTACTTTTCAGGCTTTGCTGCGCTATGCCGAAACGTTTGGGGCCTATGTGCATCGGGTTCCGGTAAACGAAAAGATGGAGCACGATCTCGATGCCATGTCTCGACGCGTGACGAGTAAGACCAGGCTCATTTTCATCTGCAACCCCAACAATCCCACCGGAACCTTGCTCGACAAGAACAATCTGAGGGACTTCATCACTAGTCATGACGATAAAGCAGTTATTTTCAGCGATGAGGCTTACTATGACTTTATTACCGAACCCGACTACCCTTCGATGGTCGAACTGGTAAAAGAAGGTAGAAATGTCATTGTTTCCAAGACTTTTTCGAAGGTATATGGTCTGGCAGGCCTGCGCGTCGGATACCTGATCGCACGGCCAGATCTGGCAAGACGGTTGAAATCGGCGGTCATGGCCAATACCAATGTGCTGGCTATTGCCGGGGCGCAGGGCGCACTTAAAGATGATGAATTCTACAAATTCAGCATTGCAAAGAACGCTGAAGCGAAAAAGCATATCTGCGATTCACTGGATCAAATGGGACTCGAATACATTCCGTCCCACACGAATTTTGTCTTTTTCAAGACAGGCAGACCGATCCAGGAGGTCATGGAAGACATGAAGCAGGAGAATGTCCTTGTAGGAAGGCCTTTTCCTCCCATGCTCGACTGGTGTAGGATCAGTACCGGAACCATGGACGAAATGAAAATCTTCACCGATGCGTTGGGAAAAGTGATGGGGTGATAAATGCCATGGGCTTTAGAGTTGGCCAAACCCCTGATTGAAGTACCTGCTGTATTCCTCGTAGACTTCGGTCTTTTCATCGCGCAGATAGGCATTTAAATTGCCCTCATAAAATCGTGGATGATATTCAAGGCCCAGGGCATCTTTCTCAATGGAATCCTCCCACACCAACTCCAGACCAATCTGTTTGTTCAATTCAAAGCTGTCGTATCGTGAAGTATAACTGCAGAAGACATAATCTTCCGTAGGCAGGTCCACAAAGAACTTTAAAATTTGATGAGCAAGAAAATAGATGTTGTCATTGCAGTCTGCCGTGATACTAAAGTTCAAAAAAACAGGCTTTTCTCTATTTTTGTAGTTTACCAGGTCCTCTACCTGAATCTGATCCGCACGGATCTCGCGTCGTAAAAGCTGTCTATGACAAAGCGCACTGACCGGAAAAAAGATGCTGTGTCCCGAGTAATTTTCGAACCGGTCCATGATGATCAGGTTCAGCTCAGGAAGAAGTTCCTGGGCACGTTTCAAAAGATTGAGCTTCAAAGGGCTTTCTCCTAACTTTTGAGTCTTGAGGTCTCGCCTCAAAACAACAATGTCTTTATCCGGCTCTATGGGTCTGATTTGCTGGGAAAATTCTTCAATTCTTTCCTTCAGCCAGTCGGCGTCGGGCAAATCGTTGTTCAGACGTGTCAATGAGTATTTTCGTACGCGAAAGTCGTAGTAGGTCGGGATGGGAGAGATGGCATTGAGATTTCGGATCAGCTGATAGGGCAGAAGCGTGTCATTGGCAAGGGCTTTTTCTTTCTCCGGTTTGATGAGGGTTTCGTCTTTTTCCCAACGTTGAACGGTCCTCACATCTACATTCATCTGAGCAGCGAAGTCTGTCTGCGACAAATCGTTCTCTTTTCTGAAATCGACGAGTAATTCACCTAAACTGTTGTATTTCCTCATGGCTCCTGTAATGCTTGAGCAAAAATGGCTCTTGTAAATTTAAGCATTCTTGGCCATATTTTTATTCATGCTTAAAATGTTGACAAATTTTTTCCATTGTGTCTTTATTACAAATTGATTTTTGTTTAACTTCGCATTGTGTTTCAAAATACTCGGGGGAAAGTTTTGAAACTGACCGAACCTGATAGATCTTTCTATCAGGTTTTTTTATTCCTTTCCGTATTTTTACCTCACCTTGGCAGGTAATCACTATCTCATCTTGAATCGTATTTTTAAAATCCCAGTAAATCATGAAAAGAAGAGTCTATAATTTCATCGAGTTCAACCCAGGATTTATCAAATTCATATACACTCTGATCATACTCAACGTAGTGTCCCTGATTATTGGGTCGTACAAGGAGATCAGGGAAATGAATACACAATACCTCGACGCATTTGAAGTCTTCTCAGTAGCTGTGTTCACAGTCGAATACCTGCTGCGCCTCTGGACTGCCGATTTGAATGAGAACTACAGCGGTGGGTCTTTTCGAAAGCGACTCAAATTCATGTTCTCGACATTTGGGCTGATCGATTTGATTGCCATTCTTCCGTTTTACCTGCCCCTTTTATTCCCGATAGACCTGCGTGTCGTAAGGATTTTAAGAATCATGCGACTCATTCGAATTTTTAAACTCGGCCGTTATTCCAAATCCCTCAAAACGATCAACAGCGTACTCCGAGAAACCCGCTCAGACCTGGGGATCACCATATTCATTGCCTTTATCATGCTGGTTCTGGCCTCGACACTGATGTACTATGTTGAAGGAGATGTTCAACCCGACAAGTTTGCGAGCATCGGGCATTCTTTTTGGTGGGCCGTCGCAACTTTGACAACTGTTGGATATGGTGACGTATACCCCGTAACGGGGATGGGGAAGCTTTTGAGCGGAATAATTGCACTCATAGGAGTAGGAATCGTCGCGCTTCCAACGGGTATTATCAGCTCGGCTTTCATTGAAAAGATCCACCAGGACAATAAAAGCTGCACATGCCCGAACTGCGGAGCCCACTTCACTCCAAAAGAGTAATTTTTTTGACCGCCAGGTTCAGAGCCATTTTTTCCTTCTGAAGTAAAAAATCATGCCCAGAATCAGCAAAGCCATCGCTCCGAGCAAGATGAAGTACCCATATTTGTAACTCAGCTCGGGCATGTTCTCAAAGTTCATTCCATAGATTCCAGCGAAGAATGACAAGGGAATGAATATGGTTGCTATGATCGTGAGCATTTTCATGACCTCATTCATCTTGTTGCTTATCAGTGTCATGTGCATGTCCATAAGGCCCCAGATCATCTCGCGGTTCATTTCAACAGATTCGACGACCTGCGATACGTGATCCTGCAAATCTTTTAAGAACACCT
>JAHEHE010000083.1 GCA_024644725.1 Flavobacteriaceae bacterium
TGAAGTCGAAAAAACACTGTTGGAACAGGTAGCGATGCTTTCCAATATAGAAGTCTTGCCCTATCATTTTGCCATCGATCTGATCACTGACCATCATCTCCCTGAAGAAGAACGCCAAAAAACAACTTCCTGCTTTGGCGCCTATATTCTCAATCAGAAAACAGAGAAGATAGACACCTATTTGGCAACTTCTGTGGTCCTGGCCACGGGAGGCATCGGCCAGGTATATGCGGCCACGACGAATCCTATGGTAGCCACTGGAGATGGAATCGCTATGGCCTACCGTGCCAAGGCCAAAATCAGGGATATGGAGTTCGTTCAATTCCACCCGACTTCGCTTTACCAACCGGGGAAGAGTCCTTCATTTCTGATCTCTGAAGCTGTTCGCGGCTTCGGAGCCTATCTGAGGAACAAAGAAGGTGAGCGCTTCATGTTAAAGGTTGACGATCGGGCTGAACTGGCGCCCAGGGACATTGTGGCGAGGGCCATCAACACCGAGCTCATTCGATCGGGTGACAGTCATGTGTTTCTGGATTGCACGCATCTCGACCCTGAAGCCTTTGGAAAGCACTTTCCAAATATCCGTGATAAATGTCTCAGCCTGGGCATCGATCCTTCAACCCAGTTCATTCCTGTGGTTCCGGCGATGCACTACCTCATGGGAGGGATTGAAGTGGATTCGAAAGGCTATTCCTCAATCCGGAATCTTTTTGCTTGTGGAGAGTGCTCCCGAACCGGATTGCATGGTGCAAATCGGTTAGCCTCAAACTCTTTGCTGGAGGCCCTTGTATTTGGCAACAGGATAGCTGACGAGATCATTGAGAGTCGAAGTTCCCTTGAATTTCAGGATCACCTGGACATCCCGGAGTGGGACGAGGAAGGTACGATGGTGCCCAAGGAGAAAGTGCTGATCTCGCACAATCGCAGGACCATTCAGTACATCATGAGTGATCTGGTCGCCATTGTTCGATCGGATGAGCGCCTGGAAAAAGCGCTGGATCACCTGAATTACCTGTATCAGGATACGGAAAAAGCTTACGAAAAATCGAAGCTATCGCCCCAAATCTGCGAACTTCGCAATCTCAATGCCGTAGCTTATCTGGTCGTCAAGCAATCCATGGCCAGGAAGAACAACAAGGGTGCGTTCTACAGCCTGGACAACCTTTAGGAAATGGCAGTACAGTAAGGGCTCTTCTACGATTTTTTTAACGGAATGTTCTCGAAATCCTTTGTTCTTTCAATGTCCTTGAGGGCTTCCAAAACTATTTTTGGGGGCCTTGTCAATTTCCGGGTTTTCAAGTCGAGCCAGGCCCCGTAGATTTCAACTTCGGCCGCAAGACTCCCCTCAGTTTTGAAGATTTTATGTGAGAACTTGAATCGTTCCCCGTTTTCAGAGATGCCTTTTAGAAAGACCTCTACACTGATATCTTCGCTGAGCCGGATTTCCCGTCTGAAAATGGTTTCTTCACGAAAAAGAATGGGACCAATGTGGAGTTTGTTGAATTCAGTTAGGTTTAACCCGTATTCATTGAACATGCGGACCCTGGCCTCGGCCGCATAATCCGTGTACGCGCTGTGACGCATGTGATTATTGGGGTCAAAATCTGCCCATCGACTCGTAAATCCAACACTAAAGCTCATAGATTATGCTCTTGAGAATAATTTTGGGAAAGGATAGTTAGGAAAGCAGCTCAGCAATTCTTCTGATCGCTTCCTTCAGCTCCTCCTGTGACGCCGCATAGCTGATTCGAATGCAGTTGGGCGCTCCGAAAGCATCTCCGGTCACTGTCGCAACATTTGCTTTTTCCAGGAGCAGCATGGCAAAATCCGATGCATTTTCCACTCTCTGCCCATCAATGGTCTTTCCAAAGTAAAAAGAAACATCAGGGAACACATAAAAGGCACCCTGGGCGACATTGGTCTTGATTCCTTCGATATTCCCAAGCAACTCAAGGACAAGGTCTCTTCGTTTGTGGAACTCGTCTACCATGTACTGGATCTTCTCCACAGGGGCATCCAGCGCTGTGATAGTAGCTCGTTGCGCAATGCAGTTGGCTCCGGAAGTGATCTGACCCTGCATTTTATTGCAGGCTTTTGCAATCCACTCGGCAGCTCCGATGTATCCGATTCTCCAACCGGTCATGGCGAAGGCTTTTGCTACCCCGTTGACAGTAATGGTCCTTTCGTACATGCTTTCAATAGCGGCAAAACTGAAATTGGGTTCTCCGTAGTTGATATGCTCGTAGATCTCATCGGAAAGGACATAAATGCCAGGATGATTTTCAAGAACCTCAGCAAGTGCCCTGTATTCGGCTTCGGTATACACCGTTCCGCTTGGATTGTTCGGAGAATTGAAAAAGATCATCTTGGTCCTGGGCGTTATAGCAGCTTGCAATTGCTCAGGAGTGATCTTGAAGTCGGTTTCAATGCTCGTTGGTATTTCAACATAAGTCGCTTCAGCCAAGGTGGTTATTGCTGAATAACTCACCCAGTAGGGAGCGGGCAGAATCACCTCATCTCCCGGATTGAGCAGAACCATCGCCACATTGGCAATCGATTGTTTGGCACCCGTGGAAACCACGATCTGATTGATGTTGTAATCGAGGTTGTTGTCGCGCTTGAACTTTCGACATATGGCTTCGCGCAACTCTCCGTAACCGTTTACCGGGGTATACGAGTTGTAGTTGTCATTAATGGCCTGAATGGCAGCATCCTTGATGAAGTCGGGTGTGTTGAAATCGGGTTCACCCAGACTGAGGCTGATGATGTCTTTTCCTTGCTCCCTGAGTTCCCTGGCCTTGGCCGCCATAGCCAGTGTTTGTGATATAGGGAGATTGTTGATTCTGTCAGATAGTGGTTGTGACATTACTTGTGCCATTGTAAGTTGAATTTATTTATGATTAGACTAGGCTATTTCAGGATGTTTACCCAGGGTGTCGAGCTGTCTGAAATGATCGGCAAGCGCCCCGAACATGGTTTTGTATTCGTTGTAAGGCAAATTGAACTCGTTTGCCGTATTTCTCACAATTTCTGAGATCTTCTTGTAGTGGATATGAGAAATGTGCGGGAAGATATGATGCTCGACCTGGTGATTCAAACCACCGGTCCAGAAGTTGACAAACTTGTTGTTAATGGCAAAGTTCGAAGTGGTGTAAAGCTGGTGGATCGCCCAGGTATGCTGCATGACTCCGTTTTCGTCCGGTTGCGGCATCTCTGTGTTCGGCATGACATGAGCCAGTTGAAAAACAACGCTGAGAATCATTCCAGCCGTGTAGTGCATGATGAAAAAACCGATGAGTACCTGCCACCAGGGAATATCCATTATCAATATCGGAAGAACGATCCAAAGGCTATAATAAAGAACCTTCGTGACGATCAATACCGACCATTCCTTTGCAGGATTTGGGAACTTGCCGTAGGAGAGCTTTCTTTTCAAATAACTGTGCATCTGCTTAAAGTCGGTGGTAATCGCCCAATTGATGGTTAAAAGGCCATAAAGGAAAATCGAATAGAATTTCTGAAACTTGTGAATCTGTATCCATTTGGCATGTTTCGAAAACCGTATGATTCGTCCGGCATCGATGTCCTCATCCAAGCCCTGGATATTGGTGTAAGTATGATGGAGAACATTGTGCTGAACCTTCCAGTTGTATACGTTTCCGGCAAGTATGTAAATGCTGCTTCCCATCAGAGAATTGACCCATTTCTTGCTTGAGAAAGATTCGTGGTTGGCGTCGTGCATGACGTTCATTCCCACACCGGCCATTCCGATTCCAATCGTGATCACCAACAGAACCATGGCCCACCAAGGCAATGACACAGTAAGCAGAACAATTAACGGAACAATGAACAGGCTGAACATGAATACAGCTTTAAGATAGAGTTTCCAATTGCCCGTTTTTTGAATGTGATTCTCTTTGAAGTAGTTATTTACTCGTTTATTTAAGGTTCTTAAAAAGTTGGTTTTGTCTCTTGTTACGAACTTAATCCCTTGCATCTTCTAGTATTGTTTGTTAACTAATTTGCATCTCTGCAAAGCTAAGAGTTTTTGTCCGATTCGAATCAAACTTTTCTGCCCAATTGGGTATTAGTTGTATTTTTGCCAAAAAAGTTCGATGGACCGCATTCTGAATTATTTTCCGCATCTTTCTATGACCCAAAAGGAGCAGTTCTCTCAGTTGGGGCCATTGTACGCTGCCTGGAACGAAAGAATCAACGTGATTTCCCGGAAAGACATAGAGGCTCTGTATCTCCGTCATGTCCTGCATTCCCTGGGTATTGCAAAAGTACAGGATTTTCTTCCCGGTTCGCGTGTTTTGGACATTGGCACGGGAGGTGGTTTTCCGGGAATACCTTTGGCCATAATGTTCCCGGAAACTGAATTCTTACTTGTCGACTCCATTGGCAAAAAGATCAAAGTTGTCGGAGAGGTTGCCCGTGAGTTGGGACTGGAGAATGTCGAGGCCGTTCACGGCAGGGCTGAAAAGCAAAAGGGTCAATTCGACTTTATCGTCAGCAGGGCAGTGACCAACATGTCTGATTTTGTTAAATGGACTCGTAAAAAGTTTTTAAAAGAAAGCAGGCACTCTCTGCCCAACGGGATACTTTACCTCAAGGGAGGCGATCTCAGGGAAGAGCTCAAACCTTTCCAGAAGGCCAGAATCTACCCTTTGTCCGATTACTTTGAAGAAGACTTCTTTGAGACGAAAAAGGTCGTTTACCTTCCCGGAATCTGATTTTTGTCCCATCTGGCAAGACCGGCCGAAACGATGAATTTCATCATTTCCCCGGAGTTCACATCTAACGTGCGAATATGTGTTTTGGGTACGATGAACATCTCACCCGAAAAGTTGTACGAATGGGGGAAATACACAGCTACTTTGTCCGTCTCACCTATCAGATCGAGGTTTTCTTCGGTCACAAAGCCCAGTTTTTCCAGGTCCGAATGGAGGTTGACCCTGACGATCACGGGATGATTGAATTTCTTTTCCTTTCCGGCGAAGGCCGAAAAAAGATCATTGAAGGCCGAATAGATGAAATTCAGCAGAGGAATCCGGTCGATGATTCCATTGAAGATTCGTTTCAACGGGCGGGCAATGATGGTGCGCCCGAGAAACCCGACGAAGATCAGGAAGACGATCAATGAAAGGAAGCCCAATCCCGGGATTTCAACGTCGAAGAATCGGGTGAGCAGCTTTTGTGAAAGCCCGTCAATGAGAGTAAACGAGGCATAGACCAGATAGGCGGTTATTCCCAGCGGAGCGATATAAACCAGCCCTTGTATCAGATAGTTCAAGATTTTTTTCATGATTGTAGCTTGAGTTTGTTGGACAAAACGAAGTTGAATTTACGAAAGAACGGAGATCAAATTACAAAAGATTTGTTTGCTTCATGTTTTCAGAGCGGGCCGAAAACCCTTAAATTAGCAAGAGTCTTGAAAATATTCCACAAACTGAAAATCAAACGACGGTATGGACAAAGAGCTTTCTTCAGTACACTACGACAAATATTTGCAGCTGAATAAGATTCTGGATGCTCAAAAGCTGAGAAGCGGAGAGTTTGATCAGCCGGCACATGATGAGATGCTGTTTATCATCGTGCATCAGGTCTATGAGTTGTGGTTCAAAGAGATTTTGCACGATCTGGATTCGGTCATGAAACTCTTCAGTGAGGGCGCAGTATTGGAGCGAGACTTAGGAACGGCCATTGCCCGTCTTGACAGGGTGGTCAAGATACAAAAGATCCTGGTCGATCAGATTGATATCCTGGAGACCATGACGCCCCTGGACTTTCTCGATTTTCGGCATTACCTGTTGCCGGCTTCGGGGTTTCAAAGCTTCCAATTCAGACAGCTGGAGGTGATGCTGGGCCTGAAGCGGGAGAATCGAATTTCATACACACAGTGCGCCTATTCGGGTGTTTTTTCGCAAGAGGAGCAAAAGACACTGGAAGCTTTGGAAAAGGGGGATTCCATGCTGTCACTGGTTGAGCAATGGCTGGAGCGAATCCCTTTTCTCAGGATCGAAGGTTTTAATTTCATCGAAGAGTATCAAAAATCTGTTCATAGCATGATCCGAAAGGAGAGTCAGGCCATCGACAAAGCTGATTATATTTCTGACCAGGAAAAGGCCTTGAGAAAAAGAATGCTCAATGAGACTAATGCCTATTTCAGTTCCATTTTCAATGAGCAGGAGCACATTGGCAAGCGCGAGCAGGGCCAACTCAAATTCTCGCATCGCGCCACAATTAGTGCACTCCTGATCAATCTGTATCGGGATGAGCCGCTTTTGAGACAGCCTTTCACATTTTTGCAAAAGCTGATTGACATGGATGAGCTATTCACGACCTGGCGGAATCGCCATGCCCAGATGGTGCTGCGAACCCTGGGTCGAAAGATCGGAACCGGGGGGTCCTCCGGATATGACTATCTCAAATCGACCGCAGATCATCACCGAATCTTCTACGACTTGCACCATATATCCACTTTGTTGATCCCGAGATCAGAGCTTCCGGAGCTTCCACCCGAACTCAGAAAGAAGCTGGAGTTCAATTTTTCAATCGATTCGGAGACCTGAAAAGAATATCAACCCTGAAACTATGTCAATCCTGAAAAGAATGTCAATCCTGAAAAGACGAATCGCCAAATGAAATATTCGAATACACTGGAATTTGCCCTGGAAATGGACCGAATAGATCCCCTGCGGGAAAAGAAAGCACAATTTTTGAATCCAAAAACGCCTCAGGGAAAGGACTGCATCTATTTCTGTGGCAATTCACTGGGCCTTCAGCCTCGTTCGGCCAGATCCTGGGTGGAGCGTATCATGAAGGATTGGGAGACCCGGGCCGTGGAAGGCCATTTTGAAGGAGATGAACCCTGGGTTCCTTACCACGAGCGACTCGCTCCGGCGATGTCCAGGATAGTAGGGGCGAAAGAGGAGGAAGTGATCCTGATGAACAGCCTGACGGTAAATCTCCACCTGATGATGGTCAGCTTTTATCGGCCCGTTCCCGGTCGCAGCAAGATTCTTATCGAGAAGAACGCGTTTCCATCGGATCAGTACGCGGTAAAATCCCAGATCGAGTTTCATGGCTTCGACGTGGAAGACAACTTGCTCGAATTGGAACCTCGTGTGGGGGAGACCTTGCTAAGAACCGAAGACATCTTGAAAAGAATCGAAAAGGAAGGGGAGGAGATTGCCCTGATCATGATGGGAGGTTTGAATTATTACACGGGGCAGGTCTATGACATGAAACAAATCACAAAAGCCGGTCATGAGCGAGGTTGCACCGTTGGGTTCGACCTGGCGCATGCCGTGGGTAACGCGCCTTTGAGTCTGCATGACTGGGATGTCGATTTTGCCGTTTGGTGTACCTATAAGTATTTGAATTCGGGACCTGGCGGGATAGCCGGAGCTTATGTTCACGAGCGTCATCACCAGGATGAGAGCCTGCCCCGATTCGCCGGTTGGTGGGGACACGACAAGGAGAAGCGTTTCCTGATGGATGAGAACTTTGTGCCGATCCCCACTGCTGAAGGATGGCAGCTCAGTTGTGGGCCGATCCTTTTAGAGGCTTCCTTTCGGGCGTCCCTGGAGATGTTTGACGATGTTGGTATGAAGGAGTTGCGACGCAAATCGGAGCTCCTGACCGGATATCTCGAATTTCTGATTGGGAGGATACAGACCGACAAAATTGAAATCAT
This sequence comes from Flavobacteriaceae bacterium, assembly GCA_024644725.1. Classification (GTDB taxonomy): domain Bacteria; phylum Bacteroidota; class Bacteroidia; order Flavobacteriales; family Flavobacteriaceae; genus Lutimonas. The sequence goes on from JAHEHE010000083.1 coordinate 7,703, forward strand.
CACCCCATCTGATCCTGGGCAGCGTGGATGCCAACTGTCTGTTCGTGTGATTGGAAGTGACAAAAGCCTTTTTCGAGCCATACACGACAAGGGGGTCATCACCGATTGGCGCGAACCGGATGTGATTCGGGTTGCACCAACGCCCATGTATAACAGCTATGAAGAGGTGTTTCGGTTTGTAGCCATCCTAAAGGACTGCCTCTCCATTCATTGAAAACAAAAAGGGGCTCAATCGAGCCCCTCTTTTTCTATCTAGAATGTGTTTTAAGGCATAAATTATTCCCCCAGGAAAGGATATCGATAATCCTTTGGTGGGACAAATGTTTCCTTGATGGTTCGGTTGGATACCCATCTGAGCAGGTTCCAAACCGATCCGGCCTTATCGTTCGTTCCGGAGCCCCTGGCCCCTCCAAACGGCTGCTGCCCGACCACTGCTCCGGTCGGCTTGTCATTGATGTAGAAGTTACCTGCCGCATTTTCGAGTTTGTCAGTCGCTGTTGCAACTACATAGCGATCCCGGCTGAAGATGGCTCCGGTCAAGGCGTATTCCCCCGTCTGATCCACAAGGTCCAGTACATCTTCCCATTGGTCGTCTTCATAAACATAGATTGTTATGATCGGACCAAACAGTTCGGTGCACATGGTTTCGTATTTCGGATTCGTGGTCACGATCACGGTAGGCTCAATAAAATATCCCACAGAGTCGTCATAACCACCACCGACTATGATCTCAGCGTCTGAATCTTTTTTGGCCTGATCGAGGTAACCCGACAGCTTTTTAAAGGCCCTATCGTCGATTACGGCGTTGATGAAATTGCTGCTGTCACCCGGGCTTCCCATTTTAAAGGATTTGATGTCCTTGATCACAGATTCCCGAATGTCGGCCCATAAACTTTTGGGGAGATAGGCTCTGGAAGCTGCTGAGCATTTCTGCCCCTGGTATTCAAAGGCCCCTCTTGAGATGGCCGTGGCAACCTCCTGGGCATCCGCAGAGGGATGCGCCCAGATAAAGTCTTTTCCTCCTGTTTCACCCACGATGCGCGGGTAGGAGCGATAGTGGTTCACGTTTTTCCCGATCGTCTCCCAGAAACTGTCAAAGACAGGAGTTGATCCGGTAAAGTGAACTCCGGCGAAGTCTTTGTGATTTAGCAATACATCCGTGATCGTCGAAGAGCTTCCTGTAACCATGTTGATCACTCCGTCAGGCAGGCCGGCGGCTTTGAAGAGCTCCATGATCACGTGAGCCGAATATACCTGCGAGCGCGCGGGCTTCCAGATCACAACGTTGCCCATCATGGCCGGTGAGGCAGGAAGATTTCCTGCTATGGCCGTGAAGTTAAATGGGGTAATCGCATAGACGAATCCTTCAAGAGGTCTGTATTGCATGCGGTTCCACATGCCGGCAGAAGACTCAGGTTGATTGGTATAGATATCTGTCATGAATTCCACATTGAATCGCAAAAAATCGATCAGCTCACAAGCCGAATCAATTTCAGCCTGCATCACGTTTTTGGATTGAGCGATCATCGTGGCGGCATTCATTCTGTATCTGAATGGCCCGGCCAGCAGATCGGCTGCTTTCAAGAAGATGGCCGCCCTGTCTTCCCAACTGGTCTTTGCCCATTTCACGCGCGCTTCAGCCGCTTTCTCAACGGCGAGCTCGATGTGCTCTTTTTCCGCTTTGTGGTATTTTCCGACCGTGTGTTTATGGTCATGAGGCGGGTGGATGTCAGTGGTATTCCCGGTCCGGATTTCCTCCGAGCCGATGTAGATCGGCACGTCTACTCTTTCGTTGAACATTTTATTGTAAGTGGCAATCAGGTCCTTGTGTTCCTGTGTTCCCGGAGCGTACGCTCTGACCGGTTCGTTGACGGCTTTGGGCACCTTGAAAAATCCGTTTGACATCGATTGAAATTTAATGGTTTTACTTCGGTTTTAGAGACCACAAATGTACGAATATTGTAAGATTGTTTGTGTAACTGGCGGGCTAAATGTTTAGTTTGTAACTTAGGCCCGTCGAAATTTCATTTTTGTCAATTTTCCTATGTGCACCGTTACCTTTGTTCCTCTCGGAGATAAGA
>JAHEHE010000084.1 GCA_024644725.1 Flavobacteriaceae bacterium
GCGGTCTTGAACGGCGAGTACCACGATGAATTTATCGTTGACTTGTACCAGGGTGGAGCAGGGACTTCAACGAATATGAACGCAAATGAAGTTCTCGCCAATATTGCTTTGGAGAAGGCCGGCTATGCAAAAGCCGATTACAAGAAAATTGCTCCAAATGATCAATTGAATATGTCGCAATCGACAAATGACACCTATCCCTCTGCGCTCAAAGTTGGATTCATATTGTACAATGACAAGCTTGAGGCGGAACTGAAGGAATTGGCAGGGTCCTTTCGAACACTTGGCAACAAGTATTTAGAAGTTGTCAAAATGGGACGAACCGAATTGCAGGATGCTATTCCTATGACGGTAGGACAGGAGTTTCATTCCTACGCCATGGCTTTGGAATGGGAATTAGACAATCTTGAAAACGCAGAGAAAGGCTTGTATGTCATGAACATGGGAGCCACTGCCATTGGAACAGGATTGAACGCTCCGGAAGGCTACGCTGAGAAATGCGTAGCCCACATGGCAGAATTGACAGGGAAAGAGATTGTGCTCTCTGAGGATCTTGTAGCGGCCACCTGGAATCTATCGAGTTTTGTACAGTATTCTTCAGCCTTAAAATCATTGGCAACCACCCTGTCAAAGATTTCCAACGACTTGATTCTTCTTTCTTCCGGTCCACGAAATGGTCTATTCGAAATAAACTTACCGCCCAGACAACCAGGCTCGTCAATTATGCCGGGAAAGGTCAATCCGGTCATGCCTGAATTGATGGCTCTTGTGAGCTATCGTGTAATTGGCAATGATGTGACAGTGGGAATCGCCGCTTCCGATGGGGATCTTCAGCTCAATGCCTACGAACCCGTCATAGGTGTGGCCATTTTTGAATCTCAAAAAATTCTAACCAATACCATGAAAGCCTTTCGTGAAAAATGTATTGAAGGAATCACGATCAACGAAGACGTGCACAAAAGAAACATTGAAACCACCATTGGTATCGTAACGGCTTTGAATCCTGTTCTAGGCTATAAAAAGGCAACTGAACTTGCGAAAGAAGCACGTGTTTCAGGAAAGGGAATACTCGAATTGGTTCGTGAACAGAAATTGCTGACCGAAGAGCAGATCTCAGAAATTCTTTCACCCGTAAATATGACGGGCTTGGATAAATCCATCTACAAAAACAAATAACATAATACGCTTATCACAAACTACAAATCTTATAATCATGAAAAATCATTCACTATCAGTACTATCTATCATCACAACGATGTGTTTATTCGTATCGTTGAATCTCATGGGGCAAAACAAGGATCTTCCAAACGTTATAATTCTCGCCACAGGAGGAACAATAGCGGGTTCAGCTGAATCCGGGACACAGGCCGGATATACCTCAGGACAGGTAGGCATCGAAACAATGATCGAAGCCGTTCCGGGCATTAAAGAATTGGCCAATGTAACGGGAGAACAATTGTCAAATGTAGGTTCTCAGGACATGAGCGTTGCAATTTGGATAAAACTCGCAAACAGGATCAATGAATTGCTGGCAACAGACGATGTGGACGGTATCGTCATCACGCATGGTACAGACACGCAGGAAGAAACGGCGTTTTTCCTCAATTTAGTGGTAAAAAGCGATAAACCGGTTGTAACTACGGGCTCCATGCGTCCGTCAACTGCAGTTAGTGCGGAAGGACCGCTGAACCTTTACAATGCAGTGGCCATTGCAGCTGACACCAAAGCGAAAGGCCATGGCGTGCTTGTGGTCATGAACGACCAAATTCATTCTGCCCATGGGGTGACCAAAACCAATACGACTTCTGTTCAGACTTTTATGTCTCCCATGCACGGCTTAACGGGTGCTGTGCTATACGGTAAGCACGAGTTTTATCACGAACCTCATGGAATTCATACCACGAACAGTGAATTCTCGCTTGATGGAGTTACGACTTTGCCAAGAGTCGACATTGTATACGGTGCTGTAGATTCCCCGGCAGATCTAATAGAGGCGTCAATCAAATCAGGTGCAAGGGGTATTGTGATTGCGGGCGTTGGAAACGGAAACATGAACGCTGCTACACTCGCGGCTTGCAAAAAAGCGGCAGCCACTGGAATCAAGGTGGTCAGGAGCACCAGAGTCCCAACCGGGTATGTTCTTAGAAACGCAGAAGTGAATGACGATGAAAACGGTACGATAGCATCTGACGAACTTAACGCTCAAAAATCAAGAGTCCTTTTAATGCTAGCCTTGCTGAAGGAGAGAAGTACGGAAGAGGTGCAGAGGTTGTTTTATACCTATTAATACATTCAATACGGATGAAAACGAAATATTTTTTCCTGCTATCTCTGGTTCTGTTTGCCGGAGGGGTGAGTTTTGCGCAGCTTAGACAGGCAGATACATCTGCTGTCTATAAGAGTCTGATAAAAACTGAAAAACAGAGTCTGCTCAACAATGTGGATATGATTGCGAATATGCAAATGTCGTTTCAAAATGAATTTCAGGATGGAGATCATCTGCAGTCCAATTTCAGGGTGAATCAGTTTCGGCTGGAAATAAGGGGTTACGTGCACAAGAAGATCTTTTTCAGGTTTCGACATCGCTATACGAGCGCCTTTGAACCTCAGACCGTTGATAATATTATCAAGGGAGTCGATTTCGCCTATTTGCGATTTGATATTTCCGAACGTGTGCAGCTTACAATAGGAAAGACCTTTGCGGATTGGGGCGGAATCGAATTCGATCTCAACCCAATTGATATTTATGAGTACTCTGATATTATTGAACAAGCTGACAACTTTTTGACGGGAGCCGGAGTCTATTGGCAGGCTACTAAAAATCACGGAATCTCCTTTCAGATCCTCAATTCAAGAACGCAGTCTTTTGAAGAGCTCTACCAGGGAATTCCTGGTTTTGAGACCTCAGAAATCCCTTTGGCTGCCGTCGTAAACTGGAGAGGTAGTTTTTTTGAAGGAAAATTCACGACATTATGGTCCTACAGCTTATTCAATGAGGCAAAGTATACCAACAAAAATTACATTGCATTGGGAAATTTGCTGAAGTTGGACAAGGTGACAATTGCCTACGATTTTAAATGGTCAAAGGAAGATCTTGACCGCACTGGTGTAATCAGCCGGGACGTCCCAGACGATCTTTATCCCTATGCGCTTGAAAACACATTGTATTACAGCCATTGGACAAAAATTGACTGGCGCTTCCACCCTCGATGGCAGATATCATTTGTCGGATTCGTCGATGAGGCAAAATGGCTGGATGATATTGACCCTTTGAAAAACACAGATCATTGGAGAACAGCTTATGGCTATATCCCTTCGTTGGAATTCTTTCCATGGAAGGAAGTGAATCTCAAGTTTTTCGTGAACTATGTTGGGCGTTCGTATAATTATTCCGACTACGCAAAATCACGTGTTGGAGTTCAAGACTACAACACAAGTCGCATAAGCATTGGTCTTATTTCCCCATTGAATATTTTCTAGCAATCATTAAATGGGTTATATTTCCTTTGAAAAACACGAAATGATTTGTTAGGTGATTCTTTGATAAAATTCTATTTTAGCTGGGTTTGATAGATCCATCGCAAATGCTGAAAATATACGTTTTAGCTCTACTGATAACGGTTTTGCTTTTTTCCTGTAAGCAAGATTCCAAAGCTCCTTACTCTGAATTGGATACGTCTAAACTGGATTTAATTTCAGATGGGGGGTATGTAGGGGATAATAACTGTAAATCCTGCCATGAAGATGCTTATACAGACTGGATTGGCTCCCATCACGACAAGGCGATGCAGGTTGTCAATGAACAAACGGTTCTTGGAAAATTTGACAGCACCGCTGTAACTCTCGACGGCGTGGACTATCTTTTCTATCGCAAAGGTGAAGGCTTTCATGTGGATGTGAAAGATATCGATGGGTCTAAAAATGACTACATCATATCAGACGTATTTGGAATTGAACCGCTTCAACAGTACATGGTTGATTTTCCAAATGGAAGAAAACAAGTATTGCGCGTTTCCTGGGATACAGAAAAAGAAATATGGTTCCATCAATATGCTGGTGACCGGATCGAGGTTAACGACTGGTTGCACTGGTCTCGGGGAGGCCAAAACTGGAATACCATGTGCGCGGAATGCCACTCGACCAACCTCAAGAAAAACTACTTTGTCGAAAAAGATTCTTTCAGCACGACATACTCGTCGATTAACGTAAGCTGCGAAAGTTGTCACGGACCTGGGGAGAAGCACGTGATCTGGGCCAATGGGCCCATGGATGTGCCAGATAGATCACAAGTATTGGGCAACACCCAGAAGGCCCAAATGAATATGTGTGCCCCCTGTCATGCAAGGCGGGTAAAGCTCACGGAAAATCTCGTGCCCAATCTTGATTTTGAAGATCAGTATCTGGTTCAGAATATCTCATCCGATTATTATCATCTCGACGGTCAGATCCTTGAAGAAGATTATGTCTATGGTTCTTTTTTACAAAGTAAGATGCACGGCCTTGGAATAAAATGTGGAGATTGTCATAATGTGCATTCACTTGAATTGAAATTTGAAGGGAACAAACTCTGTCTTCAATGCCATGTACCTGCCCAATACGATTCGAAAAAGCATCATTTTCACGAAGTTTCAGCTGAAGGTGGACTTTGCGTCAATTGTCATATGACAGGACGTTATTACATGGGCAATGACTTTCGAAGAGACCATAGCTTCAGAATTCCGCGGCCAGATCAGTCTCTTGCACACGGAACACCGAATGCATGCAATGAGTGCCACGACGATCAATCCGAAAAATGGGCTGCAGATTGGGTCGTCAAATGGTATGGTCCCGAAAGACAACCTCACTTTTCTGATTATTTGTTACTCAGTCACAAAGAGGAAATCAGTTCTTCCGATCAACAAAAGCTCGTTGAGTTCATCAATGATTTGAATTACCCCGCAATCGCTCGAACCACGGTGATGAATAACCTGAGATTCGGGGGAAGATCAGAAGTTCAGGCTGTTTTGGAAAGCCTTGAAGATTCAACAGCGATCGTTCGTTATAACGGACTCATGCAATTTCGTGGAATTGACCTGCAAGACAGGCAGTCCATTGCCATGAAGCATTTGGGTGATGAGAGCAAGCTTGTGCGAATTGGAGCCGCCCAGCTTCTCACCGATTTTGACGGGGCAGGTTGGAGTGAAAGTGATCGTCTGGCTTTGGGCAATGCCAAACAGGAACTGGAGGACATGCTCTACGGAAACTCTGATTTTTCAACCGGACGGCTGCAACTTGCAGATTATTTCATGCAGACGGGTGATTTGAATTCAGCCATTGTGCACTATAATATGGCTCTCAAGAAGGACAGTCTCCTTTTTCCGGTCTATTCAAATCTGGCAACGGCCTATAGCCTGAACTCAATGCCTGATCGAGCTCTTGAGACCTTGAACAACTGGATCGAACTCAATCCTGATGAGGGTAGGGCATATTACCTTCGTGGGCTATTGAATTTTGAACTGGGCAATGCTGAAGTTGCTGCCGAAGATCTTCAAATGGCGGTTGAGCTGAATCCGAATGACAGCCGGGCCATGTACAATTTGGCCACCTATAATTATCAGAACAAAAGATTTGTTGAGGCCGAAAGGTATATCAGGCGTGCCTTGTCGCTTGAACCTGCGAACCGGGACTTTCAATATCTTTTGGCTCTTGTGTTGAAAGAACAAGGGAAGAATGAGGCTTCCCGTCAAATTATGCAACAGATCAATAGCTAATCTATTCGATGAGCTCCTTGATGTCATCCTCTTTGGTGTTCAGCTTGGGCGGTTTCTTGATTCTCTTGGATTTGTAAATCCTCAGGCGAAATACAAAATCATTCGATCCATCTTGCTGATCCGTTGTGTTGCGCGTGTAGTGATAAGAAACGTAGAATTCGCCTTTCCACTCATCGGAGAACTTGTATCCGAGTCCCGGAGAGATACGAATGACATCATTGTCTCGATTTGCTTCACTAAAACTGTAGAAAAATTCGATACTAATGGGGATATATGCTCCTTTAGTAAAAGAGAAAAACCTTTTTTTCCATTCAATTACAGTAGATAGTTTATAGCGGAAACGCATAGATGCGTCCCATGAAGTTCCGTCAAAAGTTTTTTGAAACCTCTGTTCCAATCTCACAAAATTCATAAGTGGAAGCTGTTTAATCGAAGGTATATAGAATTTGAATCCCTCGGAGAGTCTGAATTCAAAATCATTGTCGTTGTTCCTATTGTCTGTGTAGTAGAGGCCTCCGCCCAGATGAAAAGAATTGATCAGGGGCTTTTTCAAATTCATGAATTTCGGACTTTTCGTGTGATCAATGTCGTACGTAGCAAAAGCAACAAACTTGTCGTAAACATGAGGGCTGATTGTGCGATAACCTATGAATCCGCTGGCAGAGTGGTTCTCCTTGAATTCTTTACGCCCGTTAAAATCTGTCCAAAACTGACGGTTCACCGTAACATCAGGGGTTTCTTCCTGGGAGAATGCGATGTGTGCTATCAGCAACGTGAAAAAAAAGATGAGAATTGATTTATTCATTTTTGAATAAACGAATGAAAAGTGCAGGGGCTGTCCCGTCGATGATTTTGATAAATGTACTAAAATATCGGTATCTTTGAAAGGGACCAACTATTATTGTAAATTGAGTTGCACCCCTTCCTAAAAATGACGATATGAACCAAAAAAACACAGTAAAGCGATACAAAAAAGACGAATTGACCATAGTCTGGGAACCTTCTAAATGCATTCATTCGGGCATCTGCGTAAAGATGCTTCCCGAAGTTTACAAGCCTAATGACAAGCCTTGGATTCAACAAGACAATGCTTCCGTGGAGCAACTCAAGGACCAAATTGACAAATGCCCCAGTGGGGCTCTTTCCTACGAGTTGGAACTAACTGATTCAGTTCAAGAAAATAAGGGTCTCGTAGTTGAGATCATGGAAAACGGACCCATCCTGATCAAAGGCAAACTGGAGATAACCCATCCTTCAGGAGCCATCGAATCGAAAGATAAAACCACTGCTTTCTGCAGGTGCGGTGCCTCGGCCAACAAACCGTATTGCGATGGCGCGCACCGGAAGATTGACTTTCTGGGTTGAGTCTTTGCGCTCGGTGAAGCAGGTCTACTTTTCAAAGGGATAGACCACGCTCCAATCATTGGCCATGTCAATTACTGTCCAGCCTTTTTGCTGGGCTTCGTCCAAACCCCTGTCGAGTTTTCCGATATGCGACTTCCGGTCATAGGCCCATTCCCGAATGCTGTCTGTGTGATGCACATATAGCGGAAAGTTCTTGTAGGTATTCGCTGCGGTCCACTGAAGCATGGCCAGGTCACCGTCTGAGTTGCCCACCGCAAATACAGGCTTTTTGCCGATCAACTTCTCGATGTTCACAGGTTTCCCTTCTTTGTCATCTATAAACTCCAATTCAGGCAAACGATAGATTCCGGGTTTCCCATCGACGATTCTATATTCTGTTGAAATGCGGCTGCCATAGATGCGTTCGGACGGCAAATCATAAATCTCCGTCACAAAGGCCCGCATGAAATCCGTTCCGCCTCCGGAAACGATATAAACCTTGAATCCATTCTCTTTCAGATAAGCCAAAAGCTCCATCATCGGCTGGTAAATGAGGTCCTTGTAGAGCTTTTTCTTTGTCGGATGCATTGCCTTGGACGTCCAATCCCTGACCAATGCCTTAAATTCATCCGATTCCATACCGCTGTGAGAAACCATGACAACTTTCAACAAGCCTTCCAGACCCTGATTAGCAAGACCATTCAAATCGTCTGCGAGTACAGAGCGAAAAGGCTCTTCATTCTTCCACTCCGGATGATCCGGAGCCATCTTTTTGATTCGGTCCATAGCGAAAAACAGTTGAAAGTAGGCGGGCTGTTCTGACCAGAGTGTTCCGTCATTGTCAAAGGTAGCGATACGATCCGCTTCAGGAATAAAGTCAGCTGAACTCGAATCGGTGACAGATTCTACAAAATCGATTATGGATTGCTTGGTTTCACCTTCATTCCATGAAGGCAAAACCACTTTTGGGTTCTCAACCTCCAATTTTGCAGTCGAATCCGCCCGATTGGAACAATTTATCAATAGTAACAGTGTAAAAACACTGAGTGTGAAGTTTAATAATTTTCTCATGTGTTAAAAAATAGAAAAGGTGGCCGAAGCCACCTTGTAAATGATATTATAAAATCTAATTATTCTGTGGTGTGGACAATTCCTCCATCACCTTGTCCAAGCTAAAGCTGGCGGCTTTCATTCGTGGAGGATAGTCTTTGAAGGTTGATAAAAAGTCGCCAACTATTTTTTGCGATGGGACCAGCAAAAAGGCATGATCTAGCTGCCAATCATAATACGTATTGGATGTAACCGTGGCCTGTTCGAAAGGATCCCTTCTTAAATTGAAAATAAGCGGAAGTCTCAGAGGTGTAAAAGGATTTGCCCAAACACCCAAGGTTCCTGCCATCCGTTGCTCCATGAAAATAAATTTCCAGTCTTTATAACGAAGCGCTGTCAAGTCTCCATCGTCAGAAAAATAGAATATTTCCTTTCGAGGCGCTTTTTCAGCCTGTCCTGTAAGATAAGGTACGAAGTTGTAACCGTCCAGATGCACCTTGTAAGACCGTCCATTGATACTGGCTCCTTTCTTCAAGGTTTCAGCAATATTCGCATCTCCAGCAGCAGCTACAAAAGTTGGGAACCAATCCATACCCGAAATAATAGCATTGGAAACGCTTCCAGCCTGAATTTTTCCAGGCCAACGAACCAGAGATGGGGTTCTCCATCCACCTTCCCAGTTGGTGTTCTTCTCCCCGCGGAATGGATTGATACCCGCGTCTGGCCATGTATTCTTGTGTGGTCCGTTATCCGTTCCGTATTGTACAATGGTATTGTCTGCAACACCTAGTTCATCGAGCAAGTCGAGGAGTTTACCCACATGCATGTCATGCTCCATCATGCCATCGCCATACTCGTTTTGACCGGAAATGCCTCTCAATTCATCTTTTACATGGGTCCTGAAATGCATTCGGGTTCCATTCCACCAAACAAAGAAGGGAGTACCTGATTTAACCGCGTTTCTGATGAACTTTTCGGCTGCAGCCACAGTTTCATCATCCACAGTTTCCATGCGTTTTTTAGTGAGCGGCCCTGTGTCTTCTATTTTACCATCTGCGTAGGAATGGATAACACCTCTTGGGCCAAAATTCTTTTTAAAATTCGGATACTCTTCAGGGTCCGGGTAATCGGGCAATTCCGGTTCTTCTTCTGCATTCAGGTGATACAAGTTTCCAAAGAATTCGTCGAAACCATGGTTGGTGGGCAAGTGCTCATCCCGGTCACCAAGGTGGTTCTTCCCAAACTGACCCGTAGCATATCCCATACTTTTAAGGACAACAGCAATGGTCGGATCTTTTTCACTAATTCCTTCCTTGGCACCCGGCAGTCCTACTTTGCTCAGACCACTTCTGAAGACGCTCTGTCCCAAGATAAAAGATGATCTTCCAGCTGTACAGCTTTGTTCTGAATAGTAATCGGTAAACATCATTCCTTCCTTGGCCAGTCGATCGATATTCGGGGTCTGGTAACCGACAACACCGAAAGTATAGGCACTGATGTTGGATTGTCCAATGTCATCACCCCAGATCACCAGGATGTTCGGTTT